>CAIRSA010000156.1 GCA_903881085.1 uncultured Acidobacteriia bacterium | reverse complement strand
GCGTCGAGACGAGTCTCGACGCGGCAGACACGAGTGTCCGCGCCACAAGAGCGTCGGTGCCGAAATGAAGGGTTTCGGCCAATGTAAGCGACATTGGATTGCCAATCTGCCCCACATCGGCGCAGGTTATTGTAGCCTGCCCTTCAGCGCTGCCCATTTGGCCATCAGCGCTGCATAAGGCGCGTTCTGCCGCGCGCAGGCCTGGAGTTGCGGCGTTGTAGGGGCGAGTTCCGCGGACTGGAGCGGCATTACGGCGGATACCATTTGTGCCGCGATGTTGGCCAGGGTGGGCGGAGGCGGGGGCTCTGCAGGGGCGCCGAAACCACCACCGCGTCGGGCGCCTTCCGCTGGAGGCGGCGCCTGCTCTGGCGCGAGCTCGGTTAGTTGTCTGATCAACCCGTTATTACTTGCCGATTGCGGGCGGGCTTTTAGCTTTTCGAGTTCTGCACGGGCCTCTTTGTAAGCGGCCATTGCGATCCGGGCTCGGTCCTCGGCTTGGGTGGTGAGGGTGAAGATTTGCTGCACTTCTGGGGTCACCTTTACACGCGGATCCAGCTTCACGGCGATGGGTTGCGTCAGAGTTTCGCCGTTTGCGATCAAGCGGACAGAGTAAGTGCTGGGGGCTACCCAGGGCGAGTTCACTGACGGGTAGGTGCGACCAGGCACGGCCACTTCGGATCCGCCGCCGCGACCGGCGCTTGCGGTACCTGGAATTGGATCGTAGTGCATATCCCAGGAGAAGCGGTGCATGCCTGCCGTGGTTTTCAGGTACATCGGCGGGGCGGGCCAGTAGAGCGGCAGGCCGCAATCGGGCGCGTTGGGATTCTGGCGGCAGATCTGGTCGTAAGTCACGGGATCGGTGGCGGGGTGCGGTGTGCGCACGGGATCTAGGCTTGAGTAAGTGCGGATGACGTGGCCCTGCGGATCGAGGATTTCGAGTTTCACTTCGCCGGTGGCCGCAGTGGGCAGATAGTAGTCAATCAGCGCGCCGTTGGGAGGGTTCTCGCCGGCTGCTACTTCGGGCGGCCAGGGCGTGGGGTCGTTGGTGCCGAAGCGGATGCGAATGGCGGTGGCGGGTTTGAAGAGATAGGCGTTCTTCGCCGCGGCTGCGTCGGCGGCCTGGCGCAGCGGAGTGAGGTTATCGAGAATCCAGAAGCCGCGTCCGTGCGTGCCAGCCACGAGGTCGGAGCACATGCAGGCGGGGTCGTCCTTCACGGCGATGTCGCGCACGGAGATGGCGGGCATGTCCAGGCGCAGCGATTGCCAGTGATCGCCGTCATCGAAGGAGACCCACACCTGCGTTTCGGTGGCGGCGTAGAGCAGGCCTTTCTTGCGCGGGTCTTCGCGAATGGAGTTGGCGGGTGAGCCGGGGGCGATTCCAGTGTTGATTTCGGTCCATGTCTTGCCGCCATCGTGGGTGCGGAAGAAGTGCGGATTCATGTCGTCCAGGCGCAGCGTGTTTGCAGCGGCGTAGGCGGTTTTGGCGTCGAAGTGGCCGGCGTCCATGTTGAAGATGCGCGACCACGGCTTGATGGCGGGCGGCGTGACGTTGGTCCAGGCAGAGCCGCCGTTGGTGGTCAGTTGAATGAGGCCGTCGCCGGTGCCGGCCCACAGCACGTTGACGTCAAGCGGGGAGGGCGCGAGGGCGGTGACTGTGCCCAAAGCAGACGGTGTGACGGTGGACGCGTACTTGCCGGCGTTGGCTGGGACCTCCCAGGTTTGGCGGGTGAGATCGCCACTGATGGGCGTCCAATCACGGCCGCCGTTGGTGGTTTTCCAAACTCCGGCGGTGGCGAAGAAAAGCACGTTGGGGTCCTTGGGCGACCAGACGATGGGTTGGGTGCGCACGGTGCGGGCGGGCGGCTGCCTGGGGCCGCCTGCGGGGGGCGTGATGTTGAGTTTCTGGGTGGTGACGCGGTCATACACGCTGACCTTGCCGCCGTACACCAGGTTGGGGTTCTTGGGGTCGGGCGCGGCCATGCCGTACTCCTCAATGCCCACGGGGTGCCAGTCGTAGAAGGTGATTTCGCCGTCCATGCCGCGGCTGCTGACGCAGGCCGAGCCGGAATCCTGCTGGCCGCCGCAGAGGCGATAGGGGAAGGCGTTGTCGGCTGTGACGTGATACATGGCGGCGGTGGGCTGGTTGTACCAGTTGCTCCAGGATTGGCCGCGGTTGGGGGAGATGACGCCGCCCTGATCGGAGACGAGCAAAAGGATGTTGGTGTTTTCGGGGTTGATCCAGAGCTTTTGGTAATCGTCGCCGCCGGGTGCGCCGCGGACGGCGGACCAGGTGAGGCCGGCGTCTTCGGTGCGCCAGAAGACGGTGGAGCAGCTGTAGACGATGTTTTCGTTTTGTGGGTCGACGGCGATGGTCGGCAGGTCGCCGCCGCCAATGCGTGCCAGCGGGCGCGGATCGGGCGTTGGCGCGGCCTGGGTCCAGTGTTCGCCGCCGTCGGTGGTCTTGTAAAGCCCGACTGAGCCGCGGCCACCGCGTCCGCCGGGCGCTGCGGCAGGCGTTGCTGAACCGAACGCGGCCATGGCATAGACGAGCTTGGGATTGGAAGGCGAGACGGCGAGGTTGGCCTGGGTGACTGCGGGCAGGCCGGTGGTGAGCTGCTTCCAGGTTGTGCCGCCATCGGTGGACTTGAAGATTCCGCCGGTGCCGCCGCCGAACGAGCCGTTTTCGTAGAAGCCCTGCTGCTGTTGCCACAGGGTGGCGTAGATGTGGTTGGGGTTGGCGGGGTCGAGTTGCACGTCGTTACCGCTGGTGTAGTCGTCTTTGTAGAGCACTTTTTCGAAGGTCGCGCCGCCGTCGGTGGAGCGGAAGATGCCGCGCTCGGCGTTGGGTCCGTAGGGGTGGCCGAGGGCGGCGACGAAGAGGCGGTTGGGGTTGCGCGGGTCGACGGCGATGTTGGCGATCATCTGGGAATCGCGCAGGCCGAGGTGGGTCCAGGTCTTGCCTGCGTCGGTGGATTTGTACATGCCGTCGCCGGTGGCGAGGTCGGGGCGGATGATGCCTGCTCCGCTGCCGACGTAGATGATGTTGGGGTTCGATGGGGCGACGGCGATTGCGCCGATGGAGCCGGTGGACTGCTTGTCGAAAAGCGGGGTCCAGGTGGAGCCGTAATCGGTGGAGCGCCAGACGCCGCCGTTGTCGAAGCCGATGTAGGCGACGTTGGGCTGGGTGCGCACGCCTGCCACGGCGCGGGCGCGGCCTGCGCGAGTGGGGCCGATGGCGCGCCAATGCATTTCAGAGAAGACGGCGGGGTCGGGGTTTTGTGCCGGGACGGGGGCAGGCAGGACGAGGGCGAGGGTCGCAAGACCGAGGATCGAGCGTGTCAACTGGAAGGCTCCTTAGTGTTTTAACCAGTTTAGTACGATTGCCCGCGTGGGCATTGGCCACAATCCCATTCAGGCCTCCAATCAGAACGCTTACGCCGTCGTATTTCGTTTCCTGGATTTGCAGAGGGAACCGATGAAGCGGAGGCGACGGCGGCTTTGGGACCAACCTTCAAGTTCGAGCCTGACTCCGGTGGAAGCGGATCTTAGGATTGTAGTTACCGCGTTCGGCCGATTGCAAGATGAGAGGCACGCCGTAGATAATGACGTCGCAAGAATTTGGACGCGTGACGATGTCACTACTAAATTGGTGCTCGCCGCGTGTAGGGAAGGTATCTCGCGATTTCCCGAACCCGTATCGGCGGCGGGGGGGACAATGGGGCCCCAGCCAGAAACTCAGCTTCGCTGCCCTATCCGGGGTCGCTGTGCTAGATGAACAAATCGGCCGACACTTTAAAAACCGACGCGAGTTTCTTCGCCTGCACCTTGCTGATGGAACGCTTTCCGGTCAGGACCTCCGAAATGCGTCCGCGCGTGCCGAAAACGGGCAGAACGTCTTTTGTGGTCTTGCCGCTTGCTTCCAGAAGGTACGCCAGCATCTCGTGGCCGGGGATAGGCGCCAGCGCATGGTTGCGGTCATCGTAGTCCTGAATCAGGACGCCCATCGTTTCAAGCAGCGCGAATTCCTCGGCGGACAAGTCTTTCTCGCCTTTGTCCATCAACGCTTCCACGGCGGCGACCATGCGATCGTACTCATCCGCAGTCCCGATCGCTTTGATGACAATGCGATTTGCCAATCGCGCATACTTCTTTGGGTCGACCGTCAGTGTAGCGCTCATAGTTTCCACGCTCCTCTCGTATATTCTTTGTGCGTCAAAATGGCGCGGATGAACAGCAGCCTGGTGTTGAAGAAGATCTCCGCGACCAACCGGTATTTGTTTCCGCCTATATCGAAGACAGTGTACGGGGCCACGAAGTCGGCAGTGTTAAAAGTCTGCTTTACTTCCGGAAAGCTGGACCAGGTGGCCCTTTTTGCAACTCTGTACCAATGGTCGAGCGGGTTCTCGGCGTCGCGGTGCTTCTCGCAAAAGGCGCGAATCGCTTTGTGGCTAACGACGTTCATTCTACCTGCCTGATGGTCCCATTATGGGACCATGGGTGTCAATGGCAGGGAAAGCACGAGTGCGTTTGCGATCCAGGCTGCGAGGTGGCTGATTTTCATTTTTGGGTTAGCGTTTTTGGAGTACGCCCTGTCATCAGGCACCCTCGCAGTTGCAAGGAAGCGGACCTTGAAGTAAGGTGATTACGGCTTTCAGCCAATCGCAGGATGAGAGGCACTTCGCGGATTACGACGTCGCAAGAATTTGGGCGCGTGCCGATGTGACTAAAACACTTGCCGTCGCGGCCAAGGCTTTTGAGGTGTCGTTGCAGACTTCAATGGCGATGGAAGGGCCGATGTGGCCTGGCTCGGCTCCATTTGAAAAGTGCCTCCGCCACGGTGGCCCAATGACTATCAGGGTTCGATTTGGTCTTGCACTGACTCGATTTTGTGTCAGCTCAAACGGCGGTTCGCGCCGCTGCATATCTTCCAACCGGTAGCTTTGCCCGATGCACTGTCTTTCGTTTTCGCTGATCTTCTGGATCTCCCACGGGCCATTCAAACTATCCGCCCGCGCGCATTTCATGGCCACATGCGCACCGGGCGTCGCGCTGACGATGTAGTATATGCTCCTCAATTTGTGCATATGCGAACCTTCGCCCAGCCCGCGTTCGCGTTCGATCAGCACGTGATCTGTCCCAGGCACCAGCGCAGTAAGGTCCGCATTCAACTCCACAATGCGAATGGTTCGCGCGCCATAGACGGCATAGATCTTGCCATCCTCATCCAACAGCACGGACAGATCGTGCAGCCCAGGATCAATGCGGTTGCGCGTCCATGGACGCGCACGTCCTTGGCACGAAACACCTGGAGACCGAAGCGATTCACGTTGGCGAAGATGTAGTACGTGCCATTGTGATACCGGAAAGACGGCGCGCACATGCCCTGACCATAAATCTCCTTGCCATCTTCCAGCCGGAAATCCGGCCCCAAATCCAGCCGGTCAAACACGTAGGTGACGAAATCCCAGTTCACCAGATCGCGCGAATGCAGAATCGGCAGCCCCGGCATGGCATGCATCATCGTGCCCGTCAGATTGTAATCGGCGCCCACGGGGATCATGTCCGGGTCGCTGAACTCATCGTAAAACAGCGGCTTGGAATAGGTGCTGTTGCCGTTGTCCGGCGACTATGTGCGCGGTTTTTCGGCCGTCTGACTCAGCGCAATCGAACTGCTAAGAACGAAGAGAAGAAGGTACCGCCGATAAGGTAATATAAGTGTGGAAATACAACTCATTGTATTTCCTCTCCATGCCCTTCGTTCCCCAATGAAAACAACTCCAATGTTCCTCCTCATCTGCCTGCTCGGCACCGCCATCGCAAACGCCGAAACGGAGAAAGAGACCAGATACCTGGGCTTTCAGATCTTCACCTACCACAGCGCCGATCCGAAAATCGCTGGCGCGATGAATAACGGAATGAATGTGCCGCTGATCCCAGGCAGCCCGGCGCTGCGCGACTACGTCCTGGACGTCAAACAGCGTATTGGCACCGTGGGCAGCCCGCAGACCCGGCTGGCCGTCATCCTCGGACCGCTCAGTTTTGAGCAGACCGACGCCGACGTGACAAAGTTTGTCGATGATGCCTTTAAGATGGCGCTCGAAACCGATCTGGCAGTCGGTTTCCACATCGATGACTCCATCTTCTGGTCCAGGCGAAAAGACCTGTGGAGCGATCCGAAAAACGTTGAGGCCCTGGATTGGGACGGCACTCCCAACACCGGCCGCCGCCTCGACTGGAGCCGCACGCCCACCGCCGCGCCGCCGCAGATGTGTTTCAACAGCCCAGCGATTCAACAGTTGGTGCGCAGCCGATCTACTCTGATAGGCGAAGCTATTCAGGCGGGCGTGAAGCGCTTACAGCAGCGCAACAGGCCCGAACTCTTCGCCGGCGTCATTGCCGGATGGGAGACCATGATTGGCCAGGATTTCGAAACTGGCAAGTATCTCGGTTATCGCGCCCTGCTCAACCGCGGCTTCAGTCGCGAACACCCGCCGCAGGATATTGACCTGGAACGCGAAAAGGTCGTCCATGAATTTATCGAACTGTGGACGGCCGGACTCGCCAAAGCCGGTGTCCCACCGCAAAAACTCTACTCTCACACCGCGTTCCTTTCGCGCCGCTCATTCGGGCTCGGCGACAAAAAGAACGCCACATACTCACAGCACAACCACTTTGCAACTCCGTCAGTGGCCTTCGGCGAATACCATCGCCCGGGCTTTTCCACCTATCCGCAGCCGGGCATCTACGACGACATTTACGAACAGCTGGCCACGCGTAAACAGGTGGGCTGGGCATCTTCGGAGGGAACGAACATGCAGCCTTCCAGCGGGCCCGGGCAAACCGGTATGACCATGGAAACCTACCTCGCCAAGATGTACAACCACGGCGCATCGTTGGTGGATATCTTCTCCTGGGGAATCGGCGGCGAAGCCATGAAGAACATGAATTTCCGGGTGGTCACGGAGAGCGAAGAGGCCATCTCAGCCTACCGCAAGTTCCTGCGTGGCGATGCGCTGATCGAGGCCAAAGTGGATGAAACCAACCCCATGGAGCGATTCATGCTCACCATGCGCAGAATCCAAAAGGACCTGCCCGCGTGGATCCAGAACGCTGACGATGAAACCAAACAAATAGCCTCAGCCCTCATGCAGCAGCTGAAGGAACAGATGACTGCCAAGAAGTTTGAGGAAGCCGGGAAGATAGCGAATTCCGTCGTGCGGATGATGGATAACAAACAACCGCCGCCCGATTCCGCCGAGGCCTTGCAACAAAGGGTAAAGCAGAAGATTGAGAAGGTGCAGGCCGCCGCGCAGGAATGGCAGGCCAGCGGGCGCGATGTGTCTCCCATCGCCAGCATGATGAACGAGAAGGTCAAGCCCATGCTCGAATCGGGCGATTTTATGGGGGCGGACGAGCAGTTGGATCGCGTGCTTGCGCAACTCCAACAGGTCCCCGAGGCCATGCGGCAGCTGATGCGCCACAAACTCGACAGCTCCTTCGTCGTGTTCCGCGACAAGGTGCAGCAGGAACTGAATCTAACACCAGAACAGATTGCCAAACTGGAAGTAGTGCTGCCCGAGGTCATGCAGTTCTTCAAGAAATTGAACAGCCTCGACCCGCAATCGCAAGACGCCGCGCTCAAAGCCTATCGCCCGCAGGCGCATGACAAGCTGGCCGCCTTGCTCCAGCAAACGCTGAACGAAAACCAACTCGCGCGGCTCCTACAGATCGAACGCCAACGCGATCAACTATTCGGAGGCGAGTCCGGGAAAGCTCTGCGCATCACCGAAGATCAGCAGCATCAATTCATGCCACTAATCATGCAGACGCAAAGGAAAATCGAGGCGCTGATGAAAGAGATTCCCGCAGGCGGCAATCCCGATGAGGTTCGCACTCGAGTCCTGCAAGCCCGCCAGGACCTCGAAACCCAACTTGAGGCCCTGCTCACCGATGCCCAAAAGCAGCAGTGGAAAGAGATGCGAGGCAAGCCGATGGAGTTGAGCGATATCTTCGATTTTAACCGGTAAATCCGGTTCAACCTAAAAAAGCTGTTTCCCGAAAATCCTGCGGAAATGCCCTACGCGAGACTGCCCGCAATGCGAGTCACCTAACGGGTGATGAGCAAGTTGCATGCAACCGGTGCCAAATGATTAAGATAGCTTTTCCAGAGGAGTTCAACTGCACTTTTCCGATTCCAGGAACCGTTCAGCCGCCACGCCGTTCCCAATACTGAGCGCAGATCTTTCGCCGCCCCGCCGAACTCCGATCATTCAGTTCGCGAATGCCCCTTGGCGCGCTGGGTGCTGAGCAGATCGGCAAGCCGCGCGGCAATATCACGACGATCATTGATCAGGTTCGTTTGCTCCTTAGGGTCGTCACGGATATTGTAGAGTTGGGGAACGAGGTTATCCTTCCTCGCGCCGGGGACCTTTTCGAGAGGTTTGGCTGGCTTGCCCTCAATGTATTTCCACTCTGCCTGACGTATGGCGAACACGCCGTCTGCGCTGTGGCTGATCATCGAGTTCCGGATTGGGGACTTCAGCTTCTTTCCCAGGAACGCAGGCAGCGCGTTATGACTATCCTCGGCTGCTCCCTCCATGGAAGACAGCGGCTTTTCGACCACCGCCGCCACCGTGGCCAGCATATCCACCAGATTAATCGTTTCGGCAGATGTAGTGTTTGGAGCGATCTTGCCGGGCCAGCGCGCCAGAAAGGGGACGCGAAAGCCGCCCTGGTAGATGCCGTGCTTTCCACCGCGCCAGTCCCCATTGACGAGCAGCCCTGCGCGGTAGGCGACGGCTTCGGCGCGATCGCCTGCGGTCTGGAACACGCCTCCATTGTCGCTAGTGAACATCAGAAGAGTGTCCTGGGTGAACTTTTTATCGTCAAGGGCCTTCAGTATGCGTCCAATGGAGTAGTCCAGGTCGTGAATCCAATCGCCATAGGGTCCGGCGGCACTGCTGCCCTTGGTACGCTTCGACGGCGTGACCGGCTCATGGACCGCCACTGGCGTGAAATAAAGGAAGAATGGTTTCTTTGCGCTCTGCTTGCCGATCCAATCGACGGCGTGATTGGTGAGGACATCCATCACCTCATCGTCGACACGCTGCGGAGCGTCGATTCCCATGAACGGCCGTCCGTAGGGGCTGAGGCCGGCGGGCTTATTCTCCGCCGATCGCAAACCGGCAACTCGATGATTCTCGACGTACACGCCTGAGGCATCGCCGTGATTCTGCGGAACGCCGAAGTGATAATCGAAGCCCAGTTCGAGAGGTCCCGGGGTTAGGTCTTTGGTGAAATCGGTCTTCCCGGTTCCGTAGCCGAGGTGCCATTTGCCGATCGCGGCCGTGCCGTAACCTTCGCCTTTCAGCAGCGAGGAGATGGTGGGTCGCGTCGCCTCAATATGGAGCGGTGCGTTCGTCGACAGCACTTCGTACTTCAGTGAAGTGCGCCAGCAGTAACGGCCGGTCATCACCGCGTAACGCGACGGACTGCAGACCGACGATGGCGTGTTCGCGTCGGTGAAGCGGATCCCCTCTCGCGCAATGCGATCGAGGTTCGGCGTCCGGATGAGTTTCCGGTCGGCGCCGTTACAATTCAGGCTTCCGTAACCGAAATCGTCGGCAAGGATGAAGACGATATTCGGCGTCCGGGTTCCTGCTGCTTGAAGCGCCGGAAGCGCGGCCGCACCTGCGGTGTGACGCAAAAAACTTCGCCTGTTCATAGTGCCCATATTCGTTGTGTCCATATTCATTCAGGTCTAGCAGTGATCTCCCTGCCGATGATTAAAAAAGCCTGATTTCAGGCCGGATGCTGCATCAAAATCTCATCGTGGTGTATCAATTATCTTTAAGTTCTTACCTGGTTCCGCATGTGTTTTATCTAGAAAGAAAATCGGGCCCCCAATTGTACGATGCGTCCCGGCGAAGCTGTGGTCAGCCCCGTGACCTGACCGAAATTCACATTCGTGACGTTGCCGTTCGGGGGGCCGTATGGCGGAGAGTTTAAGCCATTGAAAAAATCCCCGCGAATCTGTAAGCGCAGCCATTCCCGGATCTGGAACGCGCGCGAGATGCCCGCATTGAAATTGCTCAACCCCGGCGCGGTCAAATTCGGTTCGTTGCGCGATCCGTTCCCCAGAGTGTACAGTGCGGCGGGCGCAAAGGCCGTCGTATCGAACCAGTGGTTCAGCGTCTGCTGGCCTGCTGGCAGATTCGGGTTGCGCAATCGCTGCTGGGTACCGCTGACACCCGGCAAACGTGTGTTCGATGGCCCCGTGATAGCCACCGGAATACCGCTACCCAACGTCAGAACCCCGCTCACTTGCCACCCGCCAACCAGCTTGCCCGTGATTCCCTGAGCCAATAACCGCTTACCCGGCCCGAAGGGTAACTCCCACACCCAACTCGAGGAAACCGTGTGGGTGCGGTTCCAGTCGCCGAGCGACCGCGAACTGCGTAGATTGTACGGATTGATGATGCTGGTTTGCGCGGCAAAGTTCTCCGGAACATTGTCGATCACCTTGCTAAACGTGTACGCAAATTGGAACAACACGCCGCCCTTGAACGCCCGCTGCAATCGTGCAAAGCCGCTGTGGTAGACCGAGTCGCCGATTGCTGCGCCGTTGTTGCTGATATCCAGGTACTGCGGATAAGGACGCAGAAACTGCGACATAGCCACCGTTTTTGCACTCAGCGTGCCCGTCGAAATCAGCCCGTAAAATGGATTTGGCGTCAGCGCTTCAAGGCCCGCTCCCAACGAGAGGTTGGAGGGATTCACCGCGTTCTGCGCACTCCCAATCCAGAGGTGCTCGCCGCGATTCCCGGCGTAAGCCACCTCACCCAACAACGAAAATGGAAGTTGCCTTTGCACGCTGACGTTCCATTGCGTGCTCAACGGCGTGATGGTGTAGTGAAAACGGGTACTGATTGCGCTGCCCACCAGGTTGGAAGGCGGTGTGACCAGTCCAGAGACAAAGGGATTGCCGAGCGATGCGCCTGCCGGCGGCGTATTCGGAGCTCCGGGAGAAGCGCCAAGGTAGACCGCGTTGGTCACGTAGTAGCCGTCCCCTAATGCCGTCGGAGCCGCGCTGATGGCGCCATTGCCGGGGAAGTAAAAGATCCCTCCGCCGGCGCGGATCACCGTCTTCGCATTCAGGCTCCAGGCCACGCCCAGCCGGGGCGCGACGTTGCGGGTGTTGGGCTCTACCTGGCTTTGGCCCTTCGCATCGGAGCCTAGCAACTGCAACGCTCCAGGCCTATGCGTCACCGCATCGGGAACGGTAGGGTCAAAGTACGCCAGCCGTGCGAATCGCTCTTTCCACGGCGAGGCATAGTCGTAGCGAACCCCAAGATTCAGAGTGAGGTTGCGAAGAATCTTCCAGTCATCCTGAACGTACACCGCGACGGATTTCTGCACAACCGATAAAGACGGATCAAAAGAGAAACTCCCGCCGGTGGGCGCTCCAAGCAGCATCGTTGCGAAACCGTCCCCGCCGGTTACCGAGGCAGTTGCGGGATTTGGGCCTTGCGTATAGGTGCGGCTGAAGTTGTATGAGCCCGAAGGGAACTGATCTTTAAAACTGTTCAACAACCCGATAGACAAATCGAATCCGATCTTCACGATGTGGGCACCCCTGCTCCAGGTAACATGCGCCAGCGCCCCTTCATTCTGCTGTGTGTTGTTTGAGTAGGTGGTGTTGTTCACTCCCAACGGACTCAAGTCCGTGGTGTTGATGTACGGGAAAAGCAACGCAGTGGCTTGCGCTTTGAGCGATTGCGGCAGTCCTAGCGAGGTGAAATCGAAGCCCAGGCTCTTCGGAGTTCCAGGGATGACTGCACGCACAAGAGTGGCGCGAAACTCGCCTACCAGATTAGGAGCGAACACCACGGAATCGCTCAGCGACGTTGAGTGGCTATTGCTGATCTGGGTTGCCGCGTTGTTCGCCGTTTCGGCCGGAAACGCAACGTTAACGCCCGGAGTCAAGGTGTTCTTGTTGTCCCTTCCGTGTGTGACAAACAGATGGTGCTTCTCGCCTATCTGGTGGTCAACCCGGAACAGCATCCTCCGATTGGCGTTCTGGACCGTCTCGTTCTCGGCGAAATTGTTCCCCAGCACGTTGCGGTTGGGCAATGGATAGAATGCTGCGATCCTCACCGCAATTGGATTGATGCGCGACAACGGAATGATGTTGCCCGGGAATTGGGAACGCACGTATTGACCTGCCTGCTGCGGGTTTGGCACCGTAGTCAGCGGATCGTAGATCTGCAGGATCTGTCCGGCCGCGTTGCGCGTCTGCGAAAAGTCGCCGCCCCGTTCGGCTGCTGTGGGAACCAGTCCATTGATACTATCCGGTGTGCGCTGCGGAATCTGCTCCACATTCGCAAAAAAGAAGGTCTTGTTTCGCCCGTGATAGAGGCGCGGGATGTAGACTGGACCGCCAAGCGAAAACCCGTACTCATTGTGGCGGAACTCCGTCCGTGGCAGGCCGTTGCGGTTCGCCAGCCAACCGTTGGCGTTCAGCAGATCGTTCTGGAAGAACTCGTAGGCGCTGCCATGATACGTGTTGGTTCCCGAGCGTGTGGTGGCCGTCAGCACACCGCCGCCGCTGCGCCCGTACTCCGCCGAAAAGTTGTTGGTGATGATCTTGACCTCGCCTGTGGCCTCGATCGGTGGCGTATAAGCGGCTCCGTTGCCGATCGTGTTGCGTACCTCGGCGCCATCAAGCAATACGTCCATCGACGATGTCCGTCCTCCATTGACCGTGGCCGTGACTGGATTCCCTGCATTGTTGCCCTGCACCACTCCGGGTGCCATCAAAACCAGCGTGAACGGATTGCGCCCCAGAACTGGCAGTTCTACCATTTGTCTGCTCGATATGGACGAACCCAATGTCGAACTCTGCTGTTCCAGTTCCACGGAACTTGCTGAAACCGTCACCTGTTCTGTCTGCGCCCCCGGGGACAACTTCGGATTGAGAGTTGCCGTAAGCCCAACCGTGACTTCGATGTCTTTGATTACCTCAGTAGCAAACCCGGTCATCGCCACCACAAGCTGGTACCGGCCCAGAGTGAGGTAGGGAAACACGTACGAGCCACTACTATTCGTGCGGGCGGCCCGCCTCTGTTGCGTAGAGGTGTCAATCAATGTGACCTCGGCCCCGGGCACAATAGCGCCCGAGGAATCGATCACCGTTCCCGTGATCGTTCCTTGATCGAGCTGGCCTTGGAGTGGTAGGACCACTAAAAAAATCCCCGCCAGGATATGGATGAAGGCAGATGCGAACCGATGGCTTTTCATGATTAGACCCTTGAGAGTACACTACAGGCTATGGGGTACGCTCCACAAGTGAATTCACAGTAAGCTCCCGGTAAGCCCGCGATTGGCGGAGGCATGGTTACTGCCTCAGGCGTATTTCAATGGCGATCGGAAAATCCGCTGGAACCGGTATGGTGACGCGGCCTGTCGCGGCCCACTCAGCGCCGCGCTGCAATGTGACGATGAAGCCGACGGATTGCATCGCTGCGACGTCATGCCCAAGGGTGATATGAAACACGCGCCCTTTGCCGTAGCGGATCGCCATTAACATGGGCTCCTGCTCACCGGTACCTCTGTTTTCCGGGTCGGAAAAAGCTGTTCCAAGAATGGTCAGTTCGCGCGCCGGTCCGCACAGGCTGTTGTAAAGTTCGTCCGCTGCGTGCATCCAGATCGTGGGCAGACCTTTCGCGATCGGATGTTCAGGATTGCGCGTCGTGATGGCGAAGGGTTCGCGCGCACCGTGTTGTCCGCAACGGCCTTCTTTTGTGTCAAGCACCAGCGCGCCATCCCGCCACCGCGCCATCGGCGTGCCAGGACCTGATTGGCGGCCGCCCCAGCCTCCGACGGCTGTCATCTCCTGATAGCTCCCCCATTTCCTGAATGCGTTGTCAGCGGCGTGAACAACCGCGAATCCACCGCCCTGCTTTACCCAACTCTCGAATGCCCGATTCACGTCGTCCGGCCACGCTTCGCCGTTGTAGTTGGAGAGCACAAGCGCGTAAGCGGAGAAGTCCGGATGAAAGGTGCTCATATCGCCACCCTTCGGTGGAGTGGTGGCGACATCAACAGTAAACTTTCCGCTATCCTCAAGCATCTTCTTGAGCACCGGAGTGGTCTGTTGCCATGCGTGGTTATTCTGCCCGTCGACGATCAGCACTCTGATTTGGGCACCGCACGTCGCGGCAGCAATGAGAAAGCAAACAGCAGTTCTCAGGAACATACCCTCCTCAGATGTCCCATATGAGCGTCTGCCCATTGAATGTACTCTTGTGCTTTCGCGGAGTGAAGTGCGGTGGGATCATCTTGGAGTTCCACTTGCTCCACGCCTGCCGCAACTCCTGCAGCACTGCGGGGAATTGCTCCGACATGTCTTTGGTTTCTCCCGGATCCGCCGAAATGTCGTACAGCTTGATCAGTTCCGGTCCGCACTCAACCAGTTTCCAACGGCCCATGACTACCGCTCGCCCCTTTCCCGCGCGCCAGAACAGAACATCGTGAGGCGCGTGCGTCTTGGCGCCATTCAGGAACGGCAGCAGGTCCACGCCGTCAAACTCGACGCCTGCCGGCAGGGGCACTCCCGCCGCAGCCATAGCGGTGGGCAGAATGTCACGCGAGACTACGGGATGGCTAAACACTTTGTCCGCCGGAATCTTCCCGGGCCACTTGGCGAGAAAGGGGACTCTGACTCCCCCTTCGTAATAGGTAAACTTCGATCCGTTGTAGATGCCGTTGCTGCCGGCTCCATTCGCCAGCGGAGAGCCGTTGTCGCTCAGGAAGAACACCAGGGTATCCTGTTCCAGGCCGTAGGTGCGCAGGCGTGCGAGGACCGTACCCACCAGGTCGTCCAAGCCCGCTGCCATGGCGGCCAGCATCCGCCGTCGCGGATTCTTGACGTCAGGGAACTGTTTCCAGTAGCGTTCGATCACCTGCAGTGGACCATGGACCGCATTCGGAGCCAGATACAGAAAGAACGGCTGGTCCCAATTCCGGTCGATAAACGAGCAGGCCTCCTCGCGGAAGGCGTCGGTCAAAAAACGCGGTTCCTGGATCTCCTGCTTTCCGCGATACATCGGATGATGGCGCGCAGGCATCTCATCCCCCTCCAGGACGCGCGCGTCCTTCATCCCGGGGATCACATACTCGTTCGCGCCGTCCAGAAAACCGAAGTAATCGTCGAAGCCGTGGTCCTGCGGGAAATATCCTTCCTCGTCTCCCAGGTGCCACTTACCCACCATGCCGGTGCGGTATCCCGCAGGTTTGAGGTATTGCGCCAGTGTCTTCTCGGTCTTTGGAAGGCCAAACACGGAACCCTTCGCGCCTCCCTGAGAGGAGTTGAACTCATGACCGAAGCGCTGCTGATAGCGGCCGGTGAGCAGCGCAGCTCGCGAAGGGCTGCACACGGCGCAGGATACATAGCCATCGGTAAACCGCGTACCGGCGGCGGCCAGCGCGTCGATGTTAGGCGTGGCGACATCCTTGCCGCCGTAGCAGGCCAGATCCCCCAAACCCAGATCGTCAGCCAGGATGATGAGGATGTTCGGTTTCCGCGCCGGTTTTTGACCTTGCGCCGCTGCGGCCCCGGCCGTCAGAAATTGCAGCGCGCTTCGTCTCGTGATGCTCATAACTTCAGATCCCAGCCCTTTCGGATATTCGGCCTCAGGTATTGATTCGCTTCCGTATTGTTGGTGAACTGCATCTTCTTGGCGTCCCACAACAGTTTTGTATTCGGCACGCGCAACGCCACCGCGCCCAGGATCAGCCATTCGATGTAGGGCACTGAGATGTCGAAGTTCGAGCAACCCGGTGTGCCGCCCTTCGCTGCCCGCACCCAATCCTGCTGGTGATTCACGGAACGCGGCAGGATCTGCGGAGGCAATGCGTACTTCTCCCACCGCGATGCCGGCAGCAGCCAGACACCTTCGCCCCGGGCGACTGTGGCCATGGAGCCCTTCTCGCCTACAAACAGACTGCCGTTGCCGGGCCGGTTCGTACGATCGATAGGTTCGCCTGCCTTCCTGGGCCGCTTTGGCGGGGCCGGATTCGCCACCCGCTCTCCACGCGTGCCCGGATCGGGCGGCGCGTAACGGCCGCGGTCCGCCAGATTGTTCGCCGATGGAAACAGCGGTTCATCGGCGGCCATGCCGTCCGGGTATTTCACATCTCCGCGCAGGTTCATATACACATGGATGGTAACCGGGGGCATCCCGCCCCGCTCGGGAAATTCATACCGGAGACGCGCGCTTTCCGGCCACACATACTGATTTTGCCCAGTCACCTCAACGCACTCAACGCTTGTGGGCGGAGCAAGGTGCAATTGCAGCGCAAGATGCGCCGGTCCCAGACAATGCACGATCCAGTCGCCTAACGAGCCACCCGCGCTGAAGTCGATCCACGCCCGCCACCTGCTGAACATATTCTCGTTGTACGGCCGCGAGGCTGCGGTTGTCAGCCAGAGGTCCCAGTCCAGTCCGGCTGGAATGGGGTCGACTGTAGGCGCGCCGTCCACCAGGAACCTGCCGCCATAAATGCCGCCCGTCCAGGCATGGACCTCCCGGACGCCGCCGATTTCACCGGACCACAGGATTTCCGCGCAGGTGCGGGTTCCTTCGTGCGAGAAGCCCTGATTTCCCATCTGCGTCGCCACCTTGTATTTGTGGGCCGCGTCGCGCAGAAGGCGCGCCTCCCACACCGTTCTGGTGAGCGGCTTTTCGCAGTAAACGTGCTTGCCGGCCTGCATCGCTGCCAACGCGATTGGCGTGTGTGAATGGTCGGGAGTTCCGATGACCACCCCGTCGATGTTCTTGGCTTCGGCTTCCAACATCTTCCGGAAGTCCTTGTACCTAGTCGCCTTCGGGTATTTGGCGAAGGTCTTGCCAGCATATTCCTGGTTCACGTCGCAAAGGGCCACGATGTTTTCGCTCACCGCCATCGGCGCCAGATCCGCGGCACCGCGGTTTCCCACGCCGACGCCCGCGATGTTGAGTTTGTTCAGCACGCTCTTGAAGCCCAGGGCCTTCAGCGATTGTGTGCTGCCGAAACCTCCCGCCGGGACCGCCCCTGCCAGCAAGCTGCCGAAAAAGAAATACCGTCTGGAAACTCCGCCGTTGTTCATCGATTCCTTTTCCTTCTACATCATTACAGTATCGGCTGGTGGCCCGATTTACAAGGGAATTCACAGTAAGCTCCCGGTAAGTCCAAGGTCGCAGCACCATGATAGAATTGGGGGTTGTTGAAATCGGAAGTAAACCGGAATGACCGCATTTCACCCGCCGAGAAGCGGGAAACCGTTGATCTGATCCTCCAGAGCAAGGGCTTCCAGCGTGCACCCAGACTGCGTGAATTTCTCCGCTTTGTGTGCGATCGCACGCAGGAATCGGGTGACCCACCTCAACTGCGGGAGCAAGACATTGGCAGGGCCGTGTATCAGCGCCCCGAAAACTACAACCCCTCCGAGGACAACATCGTTCGCGTCGAAGCCCGCAATCTGCGCCGAAAGCTCGAAGAGTTTTTCAGCGAGGATGGCAAAGACCTCCCGCTCCGCGTACATATCCCCCGGGGTGCCTATGTGCCGGTGTTCGAGCGGCGGGCGTTACCGGAAGCCGAACCTGCTCCAATTGAGACCGAGGTGGAGTTGGCGCCAAGCGTGCCGGCGGCGCCTTTGAAGCCGGCGAATCTGGAGCGGATGATCCTGTCGTTATTGATAATAGTTTTGGCCATTAGCTGCGGATTCTTGTGGCTGCGGAATGAATCCCTCCAAGCCGGGTTGGCTTCACCGAGGGGCGAAACAGCGGAGGCCCCATTCTGGCCCATGCTGTTCGATGCTCAGCACAATACGTATCTGGTGCTGGCGGACTCCGGATTGGTTGCCGTTCAGGACCTCCTGAAGCGCCGCCTGACGTTATCGGATTACCTGAAACGGGACCACGGTTCCGTGTTTCATGCGAACGATCCGAAAAACGAGAGACAGAAGGCTGCCGAGTTGATCGGCCTGCCGTATTTTACCAGCGTGACCGGTGCCCGCTTCGTGGGCAGTGTCTTCAACCTGCCTGGAATTTCCCGCGACCGGCTGAGTGTCAAGTACGCCCGTGAAATGGAGCCGCGTGATTTCAAGACGAACCATGTGATCCTGATCGGCAGCTCCAGATCGAATCCGTGGGTCGAGCTCTTTGAGCCACGGCTCAACTTTCGTTTTGAATACGACTTCACCCATTCGCGGCCCGTGGTGCGAAATCAGACCCCTGGGACGGGCGAGTTGCCCGCATACGAAGCGGGAGGGCCGGACGGAAATCCCGACGATCTCTATTCGACCATCGCGCTGGTCCCAAATCTTTCTGGCGATGGCAATGTCCTGATCGTCTCCGGAACGGGCATTGTGGGCACCGAATCCGCCAGCGAGATGCTCTTTAATAACGCCCTGGCTTGGCAGATGATCCGTAAATTGAACCTTCAAAAGGATGGCCACATGCAGTTCTTCGAAGTGTTGCTCAAGTCCTCAAGACTGGGAACGACGTCGCGGAGCAGCGAAATCGTGGCCTATCGAATTTTGCAGAAGTAGCGGCCATACTGCCACTCTGCGCCGGTGAAGTTGGCGCGCCTGATTCTTCGCCGGCGACGATCACCACATCTCAAAAACTGAATCTCCCATCCCCTCAACCACTTCCACACACACCCAAATCAACTTCCCACCGCCGCCATGCTATCTACATAGCTGGAGGCCCGGTCCGCAAGTCGTTGACTCCCTTGGCGCTGCCGAAAAGCCCAAGGCTAACCCACGGATCAATAACCGAAATCAGAAGAATCGGTTAGCCTGTGGAAAAGTAGAAAAATGAAAATTTATTTATTCGCCTTATGTTCGCCATTTTGCACGCATGCAACCCTTGACCTTGGCAAAAAATAGTGTAAGTATTTACAGTATAGTCGGAGTCTCACCAAATGCCCTACGCCGCACTGTGGAACCACAGCCACTACTCCATTCTCGATAGCACCATGTCCGTTGACGACCTGGTTGCCGCCGCCGTCGAAACCGAAATGACGGCCATCGCCATCACGGACCGCAACTCCGTCGCCGGCGCCGTCCAGTTCTACAAAAAGGCCAAAGCGGCCGGTCTGCACCCCGTGATCGGCGCTGAGCTCAAGTTCGCCAAGAACCCCATCGTTCTGCTCGCCGAAAACGGCCGCGGCTACGCCAACCTGTGCAGGATCCTCACCGCCGGAGCCACGCTCCCCACGCTTTCCACCTATCGCGAAGGCCTCATCTGCCTCACCCCGTCCGAAGAGAACCTGCCCCAATATCGCGAAATCTACGGCCGCAACATCGCCTTCGCCATCTCGCCGCACAACGAACTCGATCTGCGCCTCTCGCGCACGCTGGTCACCCAGGGCCGCAAACTGCGCATCCCCATCGTCGCCGCCGCCAACGCCCACTACCGCCGTCCGAAGGACCGGTTGCGCTACGACATCCTCGCCTCCATCCGCACCCTCACCATGCTGCGCCAGGGGCACCCTGAAAAGCTCGGAGAAGGGAACTACTACCTGCACTCGCCCGAAGAGATCCAGCGCCACTTTGGGGCGTTGCCGCAGGCCATCGACAACTCGCGCCTCATCGCTGAACGCTGCCAGTTCGAATTCGAGCTGGGCGATATCCACTTTCCGCGTTACGACGCCGAACCTGGGGCTTTAAGACGTCTCGCGATGGAAGGCCTCGCCCGGCGCTATCCGTCGAGCGAATTGCCGGTGGAACGGTTGGACCGCGAACTGGCGATCATCGAAGATGTCGGCTACTCCGAATACTTCCTGATCTTTGCAGACATCGTCCGCTGGTGCGCCTCCCAGGGCATCGCCACCCTCGCCCGAGGCTCTGCCGCAGGCAGCCTGGTCTGCTACGCGCTGGGCATCAGCAACGTCTGCCCCATCCGCTTCGGCCTGATGTTCGAGCGCTTTCTTAACCGCGAGCGCATGCAGTTTCAGAAGCTGGCCGACATCGATCTGGACCTGCCGTGGGACCGCCGCGACGAAGTCATCCAGTACGTCTTTGACCGCTACGGCCGCGACCACGTGGCCATGATCGGCGCGTTCAACACGTTCCAGGGGCGCTCCACGCTCATCGATATCGCCAAGGTCTATGGCATTCCCGAACGCGAAGTGCAGCGCTTCACCGAACACCTGCCGTACTTCCGCGGTGACGTGGGCGCGGCGGTGCGCGACACGCCCGAATGCAGAAACCTTCCAGCCGAGCAGGAGCCCTACAAGACCATCCTCGCCATGGCGCTGGAGTTTGAAGGCATCCCGCGCCATGCCTCGATGCACCCGTGCGGCGTGGTGATCGGCGCGCGGCCGATCAACGATCTGATGCCAACGTTCGTCAGCGCGAAGGGCATCGTCACCACGCAGTACGCGATGGACGATGTGGAGGAGTTGGGTTTGCTGAAGATGGACCTCCTCGGCCAGGCCGGGTTGAGCGTATTGAGAGACGCATTGTCAAACATCGCCGGCGCCTCCATGGGTGGGGCGGGCGATTCGCCTGCCCGTTCCCCCATCGACCTCGAAACCATCGACGAAACCGATCCCGCCACCTGGGACATGATCGCCACCGGCCACGCCCGCGGCGTCTTCCACATCGAATCGCCCAACATGCACGGCCTTCTGCTGGCCACCGATTGCCGCACTATCGAATGCCTCACCGCCATCGAATCCGTCATCCGCCCCGGCGCGGCCAACGAAGGCCGCAAGCGCTCCTTCGCTCGCCGCCACCAGGGCCTGGAGCCCATCACGTATCCGCACCCCTCGCTCGAAGAGGCGCTCAAAGATACCTACGGCTTGCTCGTCTATGAGGAGCACATCCTGCTGGTCGCCAACGGCTTCGCCGGCATGCCGTGGGGCCGCGCCGATACGCTCCGCCGCGCGCTCGTCAAGAACCGCGACACAAAGAAGATCGACGAACTGGGCCAGGAGTTCCGCACCTGCTCGCGCGCCCGCGGCCACTCCGAGACCGAGACCGAAAAGGTCTGGGAGACGCTGCGCGCCTTCGCCGGCTACATGTTCAACAAGGCCCACTCGGCCGCCTATGCCGTCGAGGCCTTCCAGGGCGCGTGGCTCAAGTGCCGCTACCCGATTGAGTTTTTGGCCTCCGTGCTTTCGAACCGCCGCGGCTTCTATGCGCCCATCGTGTATGTGCTGGAATCGCTGCGCGCCGGCGCGGAGTTCCTGCCGCCGTGCGTCAACACGTCCGATGCCACGCACTTCAAGGTGAATGGCCAGACCGTGCTGCTGCCGCTGAATCAGGTGAAGGGACTGGCCTCCGCCACGGTGGACCGCATCGTCGCCGCTCGCCCCTTCCGTGACATCGGCGACTTCTTCCGCCGCGCCAAGCCGCAGCACTCCGAATGGATGGCGCTGATGAAGGTGGGGGCGTTTGAAGGGTTCGACGAGCCGCGCGGACGCCTGTTCTGGCGCTTGTGCCGGCTGGAGTCGGTGACCGGCAACGGCGGCACGCTGTTCGAGCCTGCCTCGCCCGATATGCCCGATACCGGCCCGTCGCCTAAATGGGAGAAGGAGTTACTCGGTTTCCCTGTAAGTTGCCATCCGTTGGCTTACTACGCGCCTAAGTTGGATTGGACCAGATACACAACGGCTGACGCCATCGGCCCGGCGCAGTTTGGCGAGTTACTCACTGTCTGCGGCTTGATTGTTGCCGACCGTATCCATCCCACCGACCGCGGCCCCATGAAGTTTGTCACGCTGGCCGATTACACGGGCTTCCACGAAGTGGCCCTGTTCGCCGAGACTTACTATAACTACGGACATGTTACGGTGAACCCGGTGATCTCCGCCCACGTAACGGTGGACCCGACGGACAACCGCAAAGGCTACTCGCTGGTAGCCGAGCAGGTTGTGGTGCCACAAGCCCTCTCTGTGGCGGTGGGGGTGTGATGCAGCTTCACGCAAACAATACGGGCTTGATTACGATCTCCACGTCGCGTCCCAGACGAGTGAGGCAATCCAGCAACCGCCGTTCCGATTCCTGCGTGAACCGCCTTTGCTTGATGATCTTGCTGATCTGAGTCACCAGGTGCGCTTTGGTTAGCATGGCTTCCGGCTCGGGACATCCCAAATCCGCGTACACATTTCCACTGCCGAGTTCGAATTCGATGCTGTCTATGAAGCGTGGTTTGCGCATCCAAATGTTCTCTGAGTGTCGTTCAGCTTCATTTTACTCGCAGGAAAGCGGACGTGTCTTGCTGCGTTGACTGGCTTCGCCTGATACCATAAATAACTTGGAATCGAGCGCAAATTAGAGAACAATTCAAATGGAAAAGCCGATACACAGACTGACTGAACAACAAGCCATCGATCGAATTATCGAAACCATGGAAAATGCTGATCCCGGTGACGCTCCGTTTGCGCTTGTTTTGGGCTCCGGTTTCAGCCACGGTCTTGTGCCAACGGCGAAGCAACTGGTTGAGGAGAGTCTGCCTCTATGGTTGAGGTCGCGCAAGACCGGAGAGTCCTTTGACGAACTGACGAATCTCCCGTCGGCGGAAAAACGCAAAGAATCCGCGGCATTCTGGAAGCGGTTTGTGGAAAAGAATCCAGGCTGTACGCTCACTCTCGACCCGTCAACCGGGATTCCTGCGGACATCTCAGCCGCTTACATGGCGGCATTCGAGCCCAATAAATATACGGGCGCGGTGGGCGAGCCTCGCATTGCCAGAATGTTCCAGCGCGCTCTGATGAAGTTGGACGAGCCTCGGCTGAACGATGCGCATTTCTTCCTCGCGTCCATCATTGGCGTGCAGCCTGGCAGGAACCGGCCTAGCGATTCGTTTCAAACGCGTGCAGCGTTCAGCCGCCTGATTCTCACCACCAATTTCGATCCCTTTCTTCAGACCGCATTACAGTCTGTCAATCGCCTTTATTGTCTCAGTCTGGGAGGGTCAAAACCCTCGCCTTTAGGCGAAGGCTTCAGCACGTAGCGCCGCAGGATAATCTGGAGGGATGGCAGAATATAGACGCGGCGCGCACACGGTATTTGAGATCCACCTACACTTGGTATGGATCACGAAGTATCGACGGCCTGCATTGAAAGGAGAAGTGGCGACGCGAACGCGGGACCTGATCCGGGAAATATGCGGCCAACATGAAGTGAAGATCATCAAGGGGCATGTATCGAAGGATCAGATCCATCTGTTCGTGTCGATACCACCACAAGTGACAATCAGTCGGTTGATGCAGTGGCTGAAAGGGAAGACGGCGCACCATTTGATGGCAGAATTTGTGCACATCAAGAAGCAGTTTTGGGGAAGACACTTGTGGGCACGGGGATACTTCTGCTGTAGCTCGGGGAACATAACCGATGAGATGGTGGCGGAATACATCGCGAACCAAAATGTAAGCGAGGGGACGGACGAGGACTTTAAAGTAGACGGTTAAGTCCGTCTACTTCTTGAAGCCCGCTTGGTGCGGGAACCATCTTGCCGGCCTTTGGCCGGAACAGGGCTTACAGCCCGTTACAAAAGCCACCGCCTTCAGGCGGTGGTTTTCACTTTATGAGCGATACGCCGGATCTGGGCGTAAATAAAGAGATTATGGATGACCAGATCGATGCCATCCATCTGGTTTATTTGCACGGCAGTATCCACCGGCGTTCGCAAGCCGCCAGCGTTGATGAGATCAAAAGAATCAAGGAGGAGAATGCTCAGATCCTTGCGCCGGTTATCGAAAATCGTGGAGTGATTGTTTTGGGCTACAGCGGCTGGGATGACGTCGTTGTGGAGGCTCTGGAGAGATGCAATAAATTTCAGAGTCGTCTCTATTGGTGCGGGCGCGAATCCAACCCTGAGGCGCCCGGTGCCTTTGGCGAGCGCGTACCGAAGATTCTGAGGAAAGATACGGCGAGTTACGTGCAGATCGACAATGCCGGTACGTTCATGATGTCGCTCTTCAGCAGGCTGGTGAAAGGACATCCACGGCTGTTTGAAAATCCTATCGGCCAACTGAGAGAGATGATCGGGTGCATTGCATTGAAAGATCTGGAATCGCTGGCTGTCTCCAGTTCGGATAGCAACAGCGGTATCGCGCCGGAGCCGCCCGGCCGTGCTTTTGTTGAGGCGTGGAAACTTACACTCGATAACCTGGAGGAGGCGGAACGGTATTACCTTCGCCGCATTAGTGCGGGTCCGGCTGAAAAGGAAGCGGCCGTACCCGATATGTCGAGGGCGAAAGCATTAATCTCATCGGCGGATTTATCCAAGGCGATGGGGAAGTTCGAGTAACAGTTCAGGTGGTAGGTTCCGGCGGCAACAGCGTGGGGCCCGGAGTTCGATGGCGGTGGGAAATCACGGCTGAAGTAAGGTACCCCAACACATGACGGTTCTGCATTCTGCAAG
>CAIRSA010000155.1 GCA_903881085.1 uncultured Acidobacteriia bacterium | reverse complement strand
GTTGCGGGAGTAGGATTTGAACCTACGACCTTCAGGTTATGAGCCTGACGAGCTACCTGGCTGCTCCATCCCGCGATTGGAACCATGCGCCTTGCGGCGCGGGACGCGGAAGCTAGTCTGCCCGAGAGTCGGAGGCAAGCGTATTTTTGGTTTTTTTCGAAAAAACATCCAGTTTGGGGACAGGATCGCGGGGATATATATGGGTTGGGGTCAACTTTTGATGAGCGGGCTTGCGGTGAGCAGGCAAATCGCGTAGGACTCGCGCCGATGAAACGTCGCTCCGCACTCCTCGCCTTGGCCCTGATTCCCTTTCTCCCCTGCTGCAACGGGAAAGGGGCCCCGCCCACATCGGTTGAAATCCAGCCAGCCCAAGGGAAACCAGCAGGCCCAGCAGCCCCGAAAGTTCGCTTCAAGACGAGCTTGGGAGAGATTGTGGTGGAACTCAACGCACAGAAGGCACCGGTGACGGTGGAGAATTTCCTCGGATATGTGAAGAAGAAACACTACGACGGCACAGTCTTTCACCGGGTGATCAACGGCTTCATGATTCAAGGCGGTGGCTTCGCCGTGGAAGAAGGCAAATTGGTGGAAAAAGTTTCGGGTTCGGGGATTGTCAATGAAGGGCAGAACGGCCTCAAGAATGACCGCGGCACCATTGCGATGGCGCGCACCGCCGATCCGAACAGTGCCACCGCACAGTTTTTCATCAATGTGGCGGACAACGCAGCGCTGAACTTCCCTAGCAACGGCGGCTACGCGGTGTTTGGGAAGGTGGTCTCCGGCATCGAAGTGGTCGATAAGATCAAGGCCGTGGCCACCGGCCAGAAGGAATTGACGATGCGCCATCCGGCCACCGGCGAAAAACTCACGATGCCAAGCGGCGACGTGCCAGTGGCCAACGTGGTGATTGAATCCGTCACGGCCGAGTGAGCCGCCATTGTACCGCCCATGCAACTTTGGATTTGCCCGCTGCTCGCCTTTTTGCTAGGCTCGATTCCCTTTGGCCTGCTGATAGCCAAGGCGAGGGGGATTGACATCCGCAAGGAGGGGTCCGGCAACATCGGCGCAACCAATGTGCTGCGGGTGATGGGCAAGAAATTTGGCATTGCCTGTCTGATATTGGATGCATTCAAAGGGGCGCTTCCGACGCTTCTGGCGATCAACCTGATTCGTTTCCACGGTGAGCCAAGTGGGATGGTCATACCCGGGTTGCCAGCGTACGCATGGGTACTGCCAAGTGACCAACAATGGATTGCCCAGCTGTTGCAGGTGCTCACAGGTTTGTGTGCCATTCTGGGCCATAATTACTCGCCCTGGGTTGGGTTCAGAGGTGGCAAAGGCATTGCCACATCGGCCGGAGTGGTCGTCGCCTTGATGCCTGCGGCAATCGTGATTTTGCTGTTGTTTTGGTACCTCATGTTTCTGATCACCCGCTATGTCTCGGTGGCAAGCATTTCCACCGTGGCGATTCTGCCTGTGGTGACGCTGTCGGGCTCTTGGTATCACGGGCGGATTCAGGATGGCACATGGAACAAGCCGCTGTTTGCGTTTTCGGTGGTTGTGGCCTTGCTTGGCATCTGGAAACACCGCTCAAACATTCAACGCTTGCGCGCTGGCACCGAGAATCGATTTGAAAGAAAACAAAAGACAGGAGCGGAGACAGAAGACGCAAAGACAGAAGACAGAAGACAAGAATAAGACGTGCCATGTTCGATCTAGGCTTTTTTGTCTTGGGGTGAAGCGATCTTCTGTCTTGGAGCGCAGCGAATTTCTGTCTTGTGCTGACACCCTATAACCGATAACAATCGTCCCATGCCCCTACCCTTCACCTCAGCCGCGATTCTTGGAGCGGGTTCGCTCGGCACAGCGCTGGCCAAATTGCTTGGACCCAAACTCGAGTCCATCGTGCTGGTATCCATCGAGGCGGAGTGCGTCGATGGAATCAACCGAGACCACCGCAACCCGAAGTATCTCACATCCATCGAGCTGCAACCCAACGTCCGGGCCACCACCGATCACAGCGCGGCGCTGGACCAACCTCTGGTCATTTTTGCGGTGCCTTCGGCGGCGATTCGCTCAGAAGCGGAAAAACTCGCAGCACTGGGACTGGCGGCCGACGTGCCGTTGTTGTCGTGCGGCAAGGGGATTGAGCGCAACACTGGCGAGCGGCTCAGTGAGATTTTGCGCGACGTGTTTCCAACCAATCCAGTTGGCGTGCTCACCGGCCCGAACCATGCCGAGGAAATTGCCTTGGAGTTGGTTACCTGCGCGGTGGTTGCGTCCAGCGATATCCGCCTGGCCATGCGGCTGCAGGACCTCTTCACGCTGCCGCATTTCCGCGTTTACACCAGTGACGACGTCGCGGGTATCGAACTGGGCGGAGCGGTCAAAAACGTCTATGCCATCGCTGCCGGCATGGCCCACGGCCTAGGCCTCGGCGATAACGCCGTGGCCGCCCTGGTGACCCGCGCCCTAGCCGAAATGACCCGCCTCGGCGTCGCTCTCGGTGGCCGCCAGGAAACATTCGCCGGCCTCTCCGGCGTCGGCGACCTCATCGTCACCTGCTTTTCAGAACACTCCCGCAACCACCGCGTCGGCCTCGCCCTGGGTCATGGCCAATCGCTCGACGAGGCGGTCGCCGCACTGGGCATGGTGGCCGAAGGGGTGCCCAACGCACTCTCAATCCACGACGCCGCACGCAAAGCCGGGGTGCGCACACCGATCATCGATGCGGTGTACGCCATTCTCTATCAAGGAAAGCCGACCGCCGTGGCGATGCGCGAACTGCTCGACCGCGATCCGCGACCGGAGTGCAGTTAGGGCAGTGTCTTGGCCTTGGTCAGGCGCATGGCAACAAAATAGAGGATGCAGACGACGCCCGCCGTCAAGGTGATCCATAGCGCCTCGTGCTTGACGCTGTGGATGAGCAGGACCAAGTCCACGCCTTCGCCTTTGCGGAGTGCTGCCAATTGTTGGGGATCGAGCTGATTGCCGACTTTTTGGCCGAGAGCGGCGAGGACCGAGCACCAAATAGCGGAGCCGACGAGGGTGAGAACGCTGAATTTGGTGAAGCCCATGCCGATGAGGCCAGCGGGGATAGAGATCAGGTGGCGGATGACGGGCAGCAATCTGGCAAAAAAGATACCGCCGCTCTCATAGCGGTGCATGAAACGCTCAGCCCGCATCACCTTGGCCACCGGCATGAAAACGTATTTGCCAAAGCGCAGCACCACCGGTCGTCCAACTAACAGGGCCACCCAATAGGTGATGGCCGCCCCTAGCCAGGAACCAAAGGTGCCAGCCACAATCACCCCCATGAGCGACATGCTGCCACTGCCTTGAGCCGCCAAAATTGCTGCCGGAGGAACCACCAATTCGCTCGGCACGGGGAAAATCGAACTTTCCATCGCCATTAGCAGGATGACTCCGCCATATCCCCACTCATGTACCCAGTGGAACCACGTTTCAATGAATGCCTGCATCATGCGTGGCACGAACAAAGCGTCTTCCCCCGCCAATGACAAGACCGAAGCGCACCGCAAGGCAAATATCCTGCTTCTGGGGTATGACGCCCGTCGTTCCCGCCCCACGTCACCCACCCGGAAGGAGCCCCAAACGCGATATCCGAAACTTTTGACAATTTTTCTCAGGAATTCACTGGCAAAGGATTGACGCCGGGGCCGCCTTATGGTTCAACCCCTCCCGACAAGTCTCTTGGAACGGTGGCTGAGTGGTCGAAAGCACTCCCTTGCTAAGGGAACGTAGGGGTAACTCTACCGAGGGTTCGAATCCCTCCCGTTCCGCTCCCTTTTACCTACAAGGAAAAGTCGATAAAAAACCGGGTTTCTGACAATGCACTGACAAGCCCGGTTTAATCCGTCCAGGAGTTGTCTCAGCGGGTGGCTTGGAAGTGCATGGCATCGCGGCCCCAGTTGGCACCGGCAGCTAGCCAGCCCTCAGCGGCAAACATGGCCATGACTTCCAAGGGCATGTCCGCCGCGTCCGGCCAGTGGTCTAAGTTGCCATTGGTGCCGGGCCGAAGGTCAATCGCAGCCCCGCGACTGTGGAGGCTCGGGGCGGTGCCGCCTCTCATGGGTCGATCATTGAAGCATCCGGCGTAGTCCTCTAGGATGTAAGCAAAGGGGGACGCGTGAACAGCTGTGAGAACGCGGTGCAGGCTGTCTGCAACTCGGCCATGGCAACGGATGGTCTTGACCGGTGCCCGATCATAGAGAACCCCGAGGCCGCTCACGTCCAAATTGACGAGCTTGGATTCATCGCCGGGGGAGCCGTAGAACGAGGCCAGCTTTGCTTCGTATTGTTCGGGCCATGGGTAAGTCGATGGCATGAGCTTTCTGAGCCAGGCTTGGCAAGTGGCGGTGCTCTTGGGTCCCCAAAATCCGTCTGAGGTGATTCCCAGCCGGGTTTGCATCGATTTGATTTGTTCGGTGGTCATGCGTAGCGTGGCGGTTCTTCGTCGTCGTCGTTGTGCCATCCGTAAAGACTTAAACTGGCAATCAGCCAGGCAAGGAAGAGGATGGCTAGGATGAAATAGAAATAGGCCATGGGGCCAGAGGGGAATCAATGACGGTTCACTTACCGCTAGTCGCGTCAACGTTGATGCTCACGCCGGTTGCGGAGTCGTAGCCAATGGTGCCTTTGTTGGTCTTGGCGCTGGCGTGGATGGGTATGGCCTCCGCAGCTGCAATTTGAGCAGGAGAGCACGAGGAAAAAAACAGACCCAACACCGAAGCAACCAGACTCACCAGCCCGATGCTTTTGGCAAAAGTTGGCAGATACTTTACCACGAGCCATGTGATGGACCCGAGGAGGGATAGGGCCGCAGAGTCGGCAAAGGCGTCCGCGCCATCCATGGGAAACTTGAACTTTGCGAGGAGCAGGACGACGCCAACAACAATGAGGTGGCGAAGATAGGAGGCAATTGGATTCGGGGTATTCATGGGGGCTGTGGTTCGTTGGTTCTTGGGTGGGGAGATTATTTGATTCGGCTGTCGATTCGGCTTAGAATGGATTCAATTCGGGAGACCGTGGGTTTCATTTCTTCCAGTGACTTTTGGTCCCTTGCATCATTCTCGCGCACGGAACTTGTGAGGTCGGAAAGAATTTTTGCGTTGGTAATGAGAATGCCCATGACTTGCCCGTCTCTCTCCCTCTTGTCTAAGACCTGATACACGATGAGAGACAGGCAGCAGGTAACCAGAATCCCATTCTTGCGGAGCATGTAGCCCGCAATGCCTGTGAAATTCCATGTCTTGGGGCCGTCGTCTTCATAGGCGTCAATCTGGCTTTGGGCGGGTCGGGTCATGGATTAGGATGGAATGGGAAATGAAACAAAGTCGGCAGGCTGAACCGTGACTCGGGAATCCAGCCCGCCGAATGAATCAATGAATTCAGCAATGGGGGGCAAATCCATCACCCGAAGGGTGTTGATGGCTACGCTTTCAAGGCAGGATTCATCCATGGAGACAAATACGCCACCGGCAACCAATGGCCGCCCGGTAATCTCGATTGCTGGAAAAGGCTCCATGCCACGCAATTCCAAATTGCGGGCGTCGATAACGTCTTGAGTGGTGATGTATCCAAGCATCTTATGCTAAATTGTGATTCGGAAGGACGAGGCCAAACAAGGTTTGCCAGAGCGTTTGAAGGTTTGCAGAAAAATAGATACTGTCATTTTTCGTCAGTGCCGTCCCGAAAAAGGACGCACCAAATCTCCCGTCAGCGAATGCCGCAGCACCTACAGCCGCTTGATTCAGGGCCATGACATAATAATTGTATGTGGAAAGCGCAAGAAGACCGGCGGCAGCGGTGGTGTCCACAATTAGCGTGGTCGCGTCATTTTGGCGTTGATATAGGTAATCATTTCCACTGTCCCGGGAAACAATCAAAACCCCGTTCATGTCGGAAACCGTGTTGATGGGGAAGTATTGCCGCGAATTGAGAACTACGCGCCCACCGGGGCCGACTGTGCTCACCCCAAGGGCGAAATAAGGGGTTGTATCATACGAGCCCACTAAAATAGTCGATGTGGAACTGGCCGTGTAGGCCAGTACCCCAAAGGAAACATTGGCGTCAGTCACGCCTTGCGTGGACGGCTTTAGGTTCGTGTCGAAATACCCGTTCAGCGTGGGGGAATAGATATAGCCGTTAGAGTGAGTCACCCCCGAGCTAAAAACGCCGGTGGCCAATGAAACCATGTCGATGCAATTCGCAGAAGCATTCCCCCACCCATGAATGAAAAGCCTGTTGAATTTCGACCACCGACCCGCAATTTTTTCACCGACGACAAACGCGTTGATGGCCAATTTTTGAGCCGCCGTCACCGTAGTTACGGCTGCCACCGCATTTATATAGGCGAGCGCCGAGGCGTCGAACGCGGATGCCGCTTGGTTTAAGGGGCAGCAGATGGGATTGACGAGAGATTTGCAGAGGGGGTAAATCATGGGATCAATGCAGACCTTTGAACATGGCAACAATGGAAATGCTGGTTCCTCCGGAAAGGGACACGGCCAGCTTGCCCGATGTGGGCAAGACCACCTCCCAAGCGATTGAACTGGTGCAGGTGATGGCGGTGCCTGTGGCATCGCGGAAGGCCACGAAGTTGCCGGACCCGTCGTCATAGCCGGGCGTTACGGTGCAGCCGCCAAAGGTGCCGTCCAGCTCGAAGACACCCCGGTAGGAGCCATACGCCTGAGGGAAGGAATAGGCGGTAGCCGTGGCGGTGATGGCGGTGCCGAAAGTTGCAGCTGTCATGCCGTGAAACTGACGCCTCCCCCGCCGCCCGGCAGCTTAACAGGTGGCAAACCTCGTGGGCGGTTATTTGGTGGCGTTCTTTGCGGTGCCGTAGATATCCCGGGCGAGGTGAGCGACGGAGGCCGAGGCTGCAATTGTGTCGTTGTAGGCACCGATGCCGGCAAGGATGGCTTCCGCGTCCTTGATTCCTTCCTCGATATCCCGCTGGCCGGTAAACCATTCGGGGACGTGTGCCACGCGCTTGCCTGCGTTTACCATACCGGAGAGCAAATTGCCTTCCGGCAAGTATTCGTGGAATCCCGAGTAGGCCGCTTGCTGGATCATGTCCCCGAGCAAGGGAACGCCTTGGAACGGGCTGGTGAATGTGGCGAGTGCCAGGCGCTTGGCTGACCAGTGCTTTTCATCGAACCATTCGGCATCCTTGGAATCCTTGATATCCGCGAGGAATGAGCGGGTGAGCCCTTGGAGGGCACCGCCAATCAGGAACGTCACGGCAGCGGCCCTGGCCTTGCGTCCGGCGCTGGCGTCCTTGTTCATGAGTTGCCATGCGAGGTATCCCATTTTTTGGCGGGGTTCCGAGGAGAACGCCCAGAGCAGTTTCATTCCGGGGTTCGTTGATGTGGCCTCGAAGAGCGAACGAGCACCGGCCCGGGTTGGCTGACTGATTCTGTCGCAGATTCGTTCCGTGGTTGTGCGGATGTATTCCGCCGCCTCGGCCCCGGTGAGTCCGTTTTCCTTGGCCAGCTTCGTTTGGTAGTCGTGAACGATGGCGTAGGTTCCGGCGGTGAACATGGCGTCAGCCCCGCCAATGAGTTGGCCAATCCAGGCCATGGCATGAGTCAGCTCGTTAGGCTTGGAGGAATGCAAACCTTCCATGGCTTGACGTACCACGGGAGGCAATTCCTGCAATCGGCGTTGAATGTACTCGCTATTGAATGCGTCCTTCCAGCCGAGATTGCCAGTGGTGAGGAGTGCCAGCCGCTTGAGGTATGATCCAGTAGGCATTTCAGCGAGAGCGCTACCGAGGTTCAGCCACTGGATGACTAGCACGCTCACGCGGCCGGTGAGCGCCATGGAGGCGGCGCGGTTCATGTTCTTGCTCAACGTCTGGTTCAGGGTGAGGAAGTTTTGCGCGTCCCGAGTCCCGCCTTGCGCGAAGAAATCCACCCAGCCCCGCAACACGTCGAACGCCTGTTCCCCTGCTGCCGCTTTGATGGGGTTACCAACATCCCGGCGGGACAGCAACGCCTTAGCTTCTGAGGAAAAACCAGCGTAGGCAATGAAATGCTCCATTTGGCGCGTGTGGCCAATGTAGGTTTTTACCGCGTCTCGGAAATCCGGCTCAGCAATGGCGGATGTGGACCGCGTCTTGAGGCTTCCAGGAGTGATACCCCCATTGCTGCCAGCGAAACCGCTTACCGGGTCGGGTTCGGGACCGCCGGCAATCTTCTGAGGCTTGACGGTGAGGGGCGAGTAATCCGAATGATGAGGCAGGTTCATCCCATACAAGCCCCGGTAAACGGCGTTGATTCTGTCATACTCTGCCGCGTACTGCTCGACTAGATGCAGGCGCACGGCCTTGGCCGCTAGCGGCAATTGATCCTCAACGGAATCCATGTTGGCTTGACTGTAATGCCAATCCCCAACGGGTTTTCCCGAGTCGTCAAGGTGCCCTTCCATGTGCCGCCGTCCATCTTCCTGACGCCACATGAGAGTTGCGCTGATGGCCTCAAACGGGGTGAGCGAAAGTTCCTCACCGGAGTGAAGCTTGATTTTTATGGATTTTTCCGCCCCGAGCTTGTAGCGCAATTTCTCTCCACCCATGGCCCCGCCACCCAACGAGGTGAACAAGTGATCCAGTGCCTTATTGGCTGCAAATAGAGCATCGCTCTTGCGGTTGGCCGCTTCGCGTTCGGCGTCGGCCAGGCGGATCGCTTCGGGCGAGTTCTCCCCAAAGCAGTGGTGCAGAAGATGCTCGAAGCTGAACAACCCATAGAACAGGTTCTTGGCCCATCCTCCAATGCCTTGATTCTTGGCTTCCTCGGCCTTGCGTTCAGGCAGAGTGCCCGTTGTGCCGTTTCGGTTGGCCTCGTCAATGAGTTGTTCCCGGGACTTTGCTTGGCGTTCGGCCCGTTTGCTGTACAAGATTTTCTGAGCAAGGAAACCTTCCCCAAACATCCGGTCAGCTTCCAAGAACGCTTGTTCCCGCCGTGCCGCCGAGGCTTGGAGCCAGTTGCCAGCCAACCGCATCAAGTTGGCCGTCATGGTCCACTGTGCGGCCTCTGCCGCGTTGGTATCCTCGTGATCGGCCTTGGCTTCAAACATGGCCGCTTGTGCTTCCACGTCACGCGGAGCCATAGACATGGCCGCTTCCATTTCTCGGAACATGTCCTGCACCTCCGGTGTGATTCTGCCGGTGGGTCTTTCGCCGGGGGCGTCCTTGTTCGGGCGGGCACGTTTGAGAAGGTCCCTGAATTCCGCGTCATAGTTCCCGCGCAAGTATTTTTCAAGCAGCTCGTCAGCTCTCGCCAACTTGTCCTTGAGGTATTCAAGGCGCACCTCGTCACTACCAAGGCGAGCCATCTGGGTATATCCTCCGAGCTTCCCGCGAATGTCTGGGGGCAATGCCGTCATGATGGCATCCATGGAGGCCAGCGCCTGCAAAATTTCCTTCTTGGGAGAGTAGTTTTCCTTTTGGTTGGCCGTTTGCGTGGCAAGCCAATCATTGGTTTCAGCCCGTGCTTGCTGGCGTGCCTCGCGAAGTTCGTCCTTGGCGGTGAGAAGATAGGCTTTCATCTTGGCCACCATGTTTTGCTCTTGGCGCAGGAGGTCCCACATGGCGTCAGGCGTATTGTGGCGAATCAGACCCGCATCAAACATTTCCTTGGCTATCTGGTCGGGTGTATTTGAACCGCCAAACACACTTCGGTTAATGCCTTCCGCCCCATTGTACTCACCGGGTTGTTGTAGCGAGAAACGTTCAGGATGTTCCTTTAGCACCGCCGCCCAGCTCATCAGACGGCCCCGCAACGGGCTTGACGGGTCACTGACAATTTCGTGCCCGGGCTGGCTTTTTAGCTTTGTCAGGTCGTCATTGGAGAGAATTCCCATGTGGCGGCCCCAGACCTCCCCTACAAGCTCTTCATGCCGGATGGCCTCGCGCATGGCCGCTTCCTTGAGGAGACTTTTGCCCACCCGCTTTCCACCGGCCAGCAGTTCGAGCCGCTCGTTGACAAGCTTCAGGTCTTGGAAGTTTCGGGCGATTCGGCTCATGGCCTGAACGCGCCGAAGCGGGTCTTTCACGCGCCGGAGGGCGTCCCCAGCCATGAATCCGGCCAAGTCTGCCCGGCCGGTGGCGAAGGCGGGTTCTTGCACGCGCACTACCGGGCCATCCTCCCCGCCGAAGAACCTTGCTACCTTACCGAACAAACCATTTTCGAGGGCGCTCAAGTAGTTTCCTTCCCCCGGTAGTTCAAAAACGCTTTCTTGGAGAATATTGGCCTTGTGAAGAGGAATCAAATCTCTCACCTTCCCCGCCGCGTCAAGATAATTCTTAGCCACTCCTGAAATCATGAGATGAACCCCGCCCTGTTCCCTTGAGAAATCCTGAATTTCCTTGGGCGTTAGTGTATTAAACTGGTCAATCGTTCCTTGTAGGATGGCCACCACCTTCACCCGGGTGTTAACAATGAACCCGGTAATCATATCTTCATTCCCTTTGTTTTCCTGAACTCTGGCAGCAGATTGAAGAACCTTTTCGGGCGAAGACAGTGAATCTGCAAATCCCAAGTCAGTGATTTTTGAAGTGAATGGATCTACGTTTGAAGGGTCGGAAGCTTTCGGCAAAACTCCGTAAGAAGTTCTTCCCCGCTTGTCGATTTTTGTGTAAGTCAGGTGATTTATAACAAGGTGTTCACGCATGGGAAACCCATGTTTTTCCAATTCCATGGCGTGGCGTTGCGTGATCTTTATGTCTGCCATAGAGGGGCTTGGGTCGCCGCTTGGGTGATTGTGAAGCAGGACGTATTCACTGGCACCGCAATTGGCCAGAAAATCTGCGTGTTCCCTAGCTCCACTCCCCCAATCCTGTCCTTTATCGAAGACCGTGGCAGCGCATGGAACGCGGCTGGTAACAGCCATTGCGCCTTTGAGTGTCCCCGCGCTGTCTAGCCCCAACAAATAGAAGGTCTCAAACAGCGGGTTGCGAAGCGCTTGAGCCCGAATGACTAAAGAATCCGTGTCGGTTATGGTGTCACCGATGAATCTGACTTGCAGGTCGGTGGCGAGTTTTTCCGCGAATTTTTGGCCAAGAATTTGTAGCGAGCAAAGACGGGCCGAAGGGTTGGAGGCCGCTCTTTTTTCAACCGGGCCGAGGATGGATTTTGAGAAATCGAAGAGGAGTTGTCTTTTATCTTCATATCGGGCGCGGGGTTGCTCAACACGCAATGCGCTTTCACCGATCCTGTCAAGGAAAGTCTCATGCAACTTTTCGGGAGACGTAGGCAACAGCGCGCCCCCCCGCCCGGTGGCGAAGGGGATATTATCCTCTTCCAAGTCATGGCCGAAGATATCCCGGGCAGCGGTTTCAACGCGGGCCTCGTGCTCCAGCTGGGTATCGCGTCCGAGGAGCTTGTTTAGATACGCCTCATAGGTGGATTTATCAAAAGTGCCATCGCGTTCGGCTTTCTGGAGGGCAAGAGAACGTTGCATGGCCAGCGACCACCGGGCACGCACGGCCGCAATGAAATTGGTGAACTTCTGAATGGCCTCAGCCGCCTCAGGGGAGACCCTCGCCGCGATGCTCAACAGGTTGCGGGTTATGAAATTCGGATTGGCTCGGGTCGATGCATCGATATTGAGCGGGCCGCCCCCCTTACGGGATTTGAGAATTTGCATGCTGCCAATTTCTCCGCAGCCCTCATCCAACATCATGTCAGTGATATCTGCGTCGGCGATGCCATCCGGCAGGAAGCGCAGGGCCTCGCTTTCGCCGTCAGGGCCTTCCTTGGTGCGTTTGCCACCCATCACCTTGTCCAGCGAGCGAAGCACCGCAATTTCGTCGACTCGGGTGAGGCGTCCGGCGGCCCGGGCCTCCCGGCGCAGCCTATGGAACGTCTCGTGAAACGTGGTTGTCACGTCGGCCCCTTGGAACAGCCGCTCTTCCGGTCCCATGTCGTCATGCCCTGGAACCGCCACACCCAGAGCCGCATTCGAAAATGATCCGTCCCCACCGTTCAGGCGTTCCTTGAGTTCGACTTGTTTCTGAAATCGCTCAGATGTGGCCGGGTTTTCCATGGCCATTTTCGCCTCAGTCATGGCGTTGTCCAACTCCATGGAAATGCTGTGGTCATCCCCGACGCCGCCGAGCTTGCGGGACTCCTGCGCGGCTTCCATCAAGCTGGTGATGTAGGCCACATGGTGTTCGTTCAGATCATCGAATGCCGAGTAGTGGGTTTCAACAATCTTCATGGCCCCGGAAATGTCCGGCGATTGGCCGAGTTCCTTGCCCGTCTCACGATCCTTCACAAGCCAGCCGTCCCGCGTGTGCACCAAATCAGGGAAGAGGCCGGAATCATTGGCGTTCGCCGCGAGCAGGGTTTTGCCCATGTGCTCACGAATTAATTCGTCCGCTGCCGTTTGTGCGCCCTCGCTGTGGGGGTCCGCCCCGAGCATGCCCACGTCAATCAGCCGCCCCATGGAGGACAGCCCCTTGGCCATGGCAGCGGTCCTGCCGGCGATAGCATCCGGCTTCCACCCAAGCGCGGCGAGTTCCTTAGGCGTGGCAGCGGCAAACGCCTTGGCGCGGGCGTCAGCGGAGATTCCGCCGGCGGCTCCGAGGATGGCCAGCGGGGCGAGCGTCGCCATGCCCTCAAACGTTCTTGCCCAGAATCCATCGAACACACCTCCCTTGCCTCCCCATTGCACGTCTGGCACGTCCGAATCCAGCGCATGCACCACTTGCTGTGTGATGTGGGGAACAAGGCTCATGCCTTCCATGATGGCCTGTCCGGTCACGTCGGCACCAGCGGCCCGCACGCCCAAGCGCGTGATGGTGGTGGTGAACTGGTCGCCGATCCGATCAAACACCGTTTCGAACATGGGCAGCTTGCCGAGCCACAACCCGGCATTCGCCTTCATGAGCGCCGCCTGGGGGAGTGCCACGAAGGGCGCCAGGTTCCCGGCGAGGTGAGACGCCGCCTCTTCCTTCATGCCGCCTTGAATCAGGTTTTGGCGCAGCTGGTCATTCGCCTGTGTCTGCATGCTCAAAAACATGAGGGGAAGGCCAATGCCGGGAAGCTCAGCCTCTGCGGTAAACGCCATGAGGCCCGGGAATGCGTAGGCCGCCCGAGCCAATCCACCGGGGGCCTTGCCTTTGGTGTTGAGAACGGGATTGAATGCCTCATCTTGGATCCGCCGGACGTCCGCCGAAAAATTGTGACGGGCCATAAATTCCGCCTGTTGGCTTGCCGCTCCCTCCGAAGTGTTGAACCGAATCCCGGGACGTAGCGATCCTCCCAGCGTGCCATCCTGCCCAATGCTGCCGTCCGGTTCAATGATTCCAATGGTGCCGCCCATGTCGCTGATGGACAGCATGTTGGACATGAACGCGCTAAGAGCCTCACGGGGAAGCCCGTCCATCGCCCTTGCCCCGCTCTTGGCCATGTTCGCAAAGAACCCGTTGCGTTCATCCGCAGGGAATGACTTGGCCATGAGCCCGAGGGCACTCATGAATTCGGTTCGTTGGTCTTCCGGCATGGCCTTGTACACGCGGAAGGCCGTAGCTGCCGCATCTTCCTTGCCCGCCTCTGTCGCCATGGCGGATATGGGATTCACCAGTGAGCCGTCGCTGCTCACAGGCATGGTTCCGTCACCTGTGGGGGCCAATGCCCTGAATCCAGCTACCAGAGTACTTGAAACCGTCCCTTGCTCGCCTTGTTTCATCTTGCCCCAAATCTCACGGAGTTCGGGGGCAAAGGGTTGCATCATGGCCCGGGAGGCCATGGCTGCACCGTGGAACATCGAGTGAAAATCTGCCTCCCTCTCCGGCGAGTATCCCGGCATGTTCTGGATGGCGTCGCGAGTCATCTGCCAATCTTTGGGATTGGAAGCGGCACCGGGCATCGCGGTTTGCATGATTCCGGCCTGTTGCCCGTTGTCGGCCAACACCTTGCCGATTGCGTCATCAAACCCGAGTTTCTGAAAATGGCCGATGATTTGAGCGTGGAACGCATCCTCACTTTCGCCGCCCTTGCCGTCAAACATCCGGTTAGCCACGGCCCTGCGGACCATGGCACGGGGCAGCCCACTGGTTGGCACGTCATTTCCATCCAGTTGCAGGCGCATGAACGCGTCATTGGTAAACAGGCGCTGGCCCTCCTTGACGCTACGCGCCCACTTTAGATCCATGCCCTTGAACGCCTTGTCAGGGTCGGTAGCCATGAGATTGACTTTCGGCGTCTCTTCCTCGCGCCATGCCTCCATGCGGGCCGCGTGCTCGCGTGCGTCCCTGTCCCATGGGTTTTCGCCGCCCGAGAATTCCACCGGTGGCCGATAGACAAACGATTGAGGAATACCCGCCGATAAATCCACCACGGGTGGGGCCTCTTCTGGCTGTGCCACCTGTTCCGCCAGTGGGTCGGTCACCTGTGCCGAAGTCGGGGAAACAAACCCCGGCAGCGGATTGGCCACGGGAGGAACGTCTGGTGATACGTCGGTGGTGGGAGCGTCGGCAAGCGTTGCGTTTGGAAAGGTAATGGCCATGGGATCAATTCATTTTTAAGGCTCCCATCACGGGAATCGGGTTGCTTGGTTTGGGAACTGATGCAGCTTTCGGCAAGAACGCCACCCCGCCCGGTTTGCCCCCCCAGCCCTTGAGGAACAGCGCTTGTTCCGCCGCCCGGCGCTTTTCCAGACCGGGCAGGCGTTGCCCGCCGGCATTCCTGTAAAGGGGCATCGCAGCGGCTATCTCGGCCTTGCTTCGCGAGCCATTGGCCAGCAGCGTTCCCAACGCCCCGGTGTTGTAATCGAACGACGTGAGCGCGTCCGCCTCGTTCTCGGTAAGCTTGAGGCCAAGTTTGGAATTCGCCGCTTCCACCCGTGCGCGGGATTGTGCCAATTCCGATTCAAGCCGCTTGTTGGCCTCCGCGTGGGTGATCGTCTCTCCCTCGCGTGAGCGGGTTCCGTAGCCAATGCTCCATTGCTTGGAATCCCAATACGCCTGCGGCTTCCATCCGGCATCCCCATCTTGCTCGAACTGCTTTACGAGGTCGGTTAGGTTGGCAGCTATCGGTGGAGGCGCGACAGCCACACCGGGGGCCGTGGGAGGGCTGGTCAGTGCCGAGCGTTGGAGAGCCGCCCTTGGCGCATCCCCAGCCAACTCGAACAATTGGTCCGCCGCTTCCTTGGCCGTCGCCTTGGGATTGGCTTGGAGGAAGCCGAGCATTTCAGTCTTGGCCTTTCCCACCGCCATTTCCGCCCGAGCGCGTTCCGTAATAGCCGCGTCTTCCGCCTCAGGGTCCGTCCAGTGGAAACTTGATTGGTGCGTTCGGATAGCCTCCGCTAGAGATTGCTCGAACGGGCTTGCGGTAACCATGCCCGGATTTTTCCGGTTCTCCCACAGCAGCCGGAACAATTTTTCTCGCATCCCCTCCCCGGCAACCTCGCCTTTCTTGCCAAGTTCCTTTTCGATGGACGCCGCGCTAGCCGGGTCCAGCCCGGCCGCAATCAGGTCCTTGGCCTTGATGGCTGCCGGTGGGTCGGAAATGAGCGCCGCCTGCGCATCGCCGAACCCATGGGCCCCCACCTTAGCCGCATCGCGCAAGAATCCCGCGTCAAGGAACGTTGCCACTTCCAATTTCTTGGTTCCTGTGGCGTTCAGGTTCCCGAAGTGCCCGGCCTTGGCAGCGTCATCTATGGAGCCCATGGCTTGCTTTTGCACCGTGTCGCGTTCCGTCTTGATGGCCGATAGACCGGAGCTTCGAGCCGCCTTGATGTTCTCTTCCAGTTCCGTTCTCACCGCGCTTCCCGAGGGCAGCGAACGCACAAGCCCGTCCATCCGCGTGAACGCCGCGTCATATCCCTTTTCCGCCGGTTGATAGTCGGCCAGCATTCGTGTGATTTGCCCAACCGTCGCGTCTTGGTATTCTGGGGTTGCTCGCCGCGCCTGTTCCTCAAAATTCTGGTTCTTGACCACCTCGTTGGACAGCTCAGCCAGCACCGATGGGTGCAGGCCAAAGCCAATCTCGTTCACCTGTGCCGGTTCCGATATATAGCCGGTGGCAATGCCGTCGTGCACTTGGCTAATCAGGTCCAAGGTTTTTTCGTGCGTCATTTCCCGAGCGTGGCGTTGTAGGGCCATTTGTGCCTCAGGCGTGAGAGTCTTGTAGCGATCCAAAAACTTCGGGTCAGAGGCGTTGGCTTGCGCTTGCAGCGGGTCGGCCTGCAAATCCGTGACGGCGGCCCGGTAGTCGAGATGATAGTTTGCCTTTTGGCGCATCGCGGCGATTTCCTCCGGTGTCTTGTGGCCAGCCGCCGCAAGCCGGTCGATTGCCCCGTAAACCATCCCCCGGTTTTGGGCATTGATTCCCGTTTCAATCTCGTTGTTGGCAGCCTCGTCGGCTCGTTTCTCAGCAAGGCTTGCCGCGTCGGCACCTGCCTGAATGCTGGCGTGCGCGGAAAACTCCCCGATATGTAGCCCGAGCCGCTCACGCACCACAGGAGGCATGTCCGGCGTTACCAGTGAATTCTTGGCACCGGAAAGAAACGCCTGAGTCTTCTGAATTCGGGACGCCGGATCTTGGTCGGATTGCAAACCCAACTGGAATTGTGAGTAGTCGGTGGCCAGCTTGTTGCGAGCTTCGCTTTCCATGCGGGCATTCTCGATATTCTGAGCCTTCACAGCCACGCCTTGGAAATGCTCGCCGAGGGCCGATAGACCTTGCGCCAGCGGGCCGAGAGCGCGGACCGGAGCCGCCGCCGCGTTTTCGTCCAATGTCGGCATGCCTACCGGAGTTTGTTGCAAGCCGGGTGTTTCGGGTATTTGAATCATGACGTTAGAAGATTCCTAGGTTTTGGTTGTTCGAGAATGTGTTAGCCATGCTAGCCCCGCCGCTCAGCCCGGTGCCGAGTGCGGCCCACGGTGCCGCCACCTGTGCCGATTGTCCGCCGTATCGAATCATCGCCTGTTTTTGGCGCATGGCTGCCACCTGAATCGACGTGTTGCGGGCCGCGTCCGCAATGCTCGTTTGGAACGCGCTGGACGTGTCCCCCACGATGTTCAACGGCGTGCCTGTGGTGCCCTGCACGCCGGAAGAGGCGATTTGCGCTTGGATGCTGGCAAGGTGCCGTTCCTGATTGATCCGTTCCCGGGCCACTCCTTGCGAGAATTCCGCGTTCTTGTTGGCTACCTCCGCGTCAATCAGGCCCGCGTTGTATTGGGCCACTTGGTTTGCTACCTTCCCTTGCTGCACTTGCGAATACATCGACAGCCCGGTAGCGAAACCGGAAAAAAGCATGCTGAAAATCGCTGGAAACATGCCCCATACTAACCGACCGTAAGCCCCTGTCCCTTGAACATGTGGAAACTCTCACGGCTCATGCGCCGACCACCGCACCACCACCGCCAGACACGTGAACGGGTCACTTGTGGCGTGGACAATGGAGGGCGTCAGGTCGAAAACATGCGCCGGGGAAAGCGTCACGCGCAGCCAGCCGGTGAAGGGATCTACCCCGAAGTAATCCAACGGGCAATCCTGCCCATCATAGACCACGCTTCCGCCTTGGCTTGCCAGCAGATTGAGAACCATTTCATTGGCACGCTTGGCCCGTGCCGCCGTGGGTTGGCCGGTTTGCGGGTCCGTGATGTCTATGGGAAGCAGCGTGAGGGTGGACGTGACAGGCTCGCCGACATACGAACCAAGATAAAGGTACGCCGCATCAACCACCGAGTCAGGTGTCCCGGCTTCCCGCGCTGCCTGCCATCCTTGCGGGATCGCCTCCAGCCAAGTCGTGTCCCCGCGCTCCACAAGGAAGAATACGCCGTCATCCCCATCTTGGGAGGGCAGCACAGCCACCGATCGAAATAGCCCGTTAAGGGTCGTGTGGCGGCTCCATGCGAGCAGTTCCTCGCTTGGGTCATGGCAGAGGTGCAACAAGGTTCCGTCAGCCGTAGCAGCCCACAAGCCCGGCGTGCGTACCGCTTGGCGTGCCAGGCTCACAATCCCCTTGCTCGTGAGGTGTTCCGCGTATCTGGATAAATCCCCGCCGGCGCTTCCATTCGATGAAAAAGAGAGTTCCCACAACCTCGACCCATTTCGCCCCGCAAAAATCAGCGCTCCCGCCACCTTGATTGGGGACAAGGTAGAACTGCCGAACGCCGTGTACTGCCGGCATTGGAAATTCGTAGGAGTGAGCGCTGCCGGAGCCGTGTAGGCCATATAGGCCGGGTCCGTTCCGCATGTCCATTCCCCGCTTGGCGTGCCAAGGAACAACGACCGTTGCGAAGCCATCCAACGAATGGGTTCCGAGGCATTGGCTGCTAGGCTCACAAAAATTCCGTCCGTGTCTTTGGTTCCTGTCTCGAAGTGGTTCATATCATCGGTGGCCGAGCCCCACAAGCTCACCGGGTTGGCCGCTGTTCCCGCGAAGAACAACCGCCTCTCATGCAGGCAGGCCGCTGCCGGGTATCCGTTGTTGTCGCTAAAGGCGCCTTGTGCCCAATGCCAGGTGTTGCCACTCAGGACCGAGGTTGCCGCGAAGCCCCTCATTTCCGTCGCGCTCACGTATTCATTCAAGAGAGCGTAACCCGTCACTCTCGGAAGCCGTGGAATGAGTACCGCCCGCTGGTCCCCCGTGGTTCGAGTCCCGGTCCCACCGTCCCCCGTTCCTGTTCCTACCTGAGAGATGAAGCCAATTCGAAGCATGACCGGTTCCTCTTCCGTTCCTGCTTCTGCAACATTTCTGTCGCCGCTTGCCTGCCACGACCGGAACACCGTCCAGTTCGTTCCCCCGTCGGTCGAACGTTCCAGTGTGAATGTCCCGTACCATGTCCCGAAGGTGTATAGGTCCCATCCCCCTTGCATGACGATGGCCTCTGAGTGCGTTCCGTCGTGATCCACGATGGCCGACAACTCCACCTGTGCCTCAAATTGTGATCGTTCGGGAGAAATCTTGTAGTATTGCCCGGGCCCGCGAACCCCCATTGAGGTATCCGAACCGAACACGTCAACCCGCTCCCAGTAGCTGGACCAATCCCCCGACCCGCCCGGCTCATTGGATACCGTGGGTTGATGATTGCGCACACATCGGTAAAGCCCGCCGTCCCGGCTCACTTCCGTACCCACTGCATACCAGCCAGAAACATTGTAGGATGCTTCATAAACATTGATATCCGGCACAACCAAATCCCAATCCACAGCCCAAGTGCTATCCAATCCCGGCCTGTGGCCCGAATACAAAGGAACGTGCGGAGACGCCGAGGATTTCAACTTGTAAACCCCCATATCAGCACCCGCAGACAGACGGTAAGCCCCCGCCAAAATTCCCGTGGTGCTCGTCCCGTCATAGTGCAACACCACTTGCCAATCCCCGGTTGCGGGGGCATCGGAAACAGAACCCGCAACCCCGGCGTCAGAACCCCAGGTGTTTCGAACGCACACCACCCAGAAAATGGAGGTCACATCCCACGTCAGCCATGTTTGAACGATCGTCCCCGCGTTATATGGCAGGAACAGCCGAGACCATTCCGTTGCCTGCACGTTGTTGGATATGAGCGTCACCGGGTCACCCTTGGCGAATAGCCGCCGCTTCCAGTACGTTTTCCATTCTGTTCCTACGCCCGGTTTCACATCCGACACGCTTTGAATGCACACCCATTCCGAATCTGTTCGACACGTCTTTCCCACGGTGTACGAATGCCCGGTGGCGTAGGCCGCTGGAACCGGGTTGCTAACAATCGAATAGGTTCGAGCCGGGTTTGTGTTGTCATCCAGGCAGGGGGCAGCGGTGAACCACAACCAATCAAGCGTCCAATCCGCATCCCCCCGCCTGAAAATCTGCATCGGCGCATGAGCCGGGTGGCTGATGAATGCCACATCATTCAGCTGAACCACCTGCACTTGCGCCGGGTGCTGGCCCTCTGGCCATGCGTAACCCGTCAGCCACCGCATAGCCGCTGCTTGGCTTCCATCTTCCCGCAATACCTCGATCCAGCCCGGCAGGAAATGCAGCAAGTACTTTTCACCACCCGACGCAACAAAAGGCAGCAGCGCCTCGTGGCGGTCGTATAGGGCAGGCACTTCCCCTAACGCGTTGGAATCCACCAGCCGGACCGGCCCACAATCCAACGGAGCCAGCCCGGTGCCCGATCCTCCATAGCTCGCCACCACCAAGGCAGCAGCACCGCTACTTGCGTTCACGGCGGCTACCAATTGCGCGGCGGTGCAAAGTCCATTCCATTGGCATCCTATCGTTGCCCCCGCAGGCAAGGTGCCAGTGGTGATAGTAAATCCCGCCCAATCAATTTCAGGGGGGCGAAGTCCCGCCGTGCAAGTCTTCATGCAAGTGAGGGTGGCCACCCCATTGTTGTACCTCGACACATAGCAGGCATTAAGACCGGTTAACGCCCGCGCCGTCGCCACATACCAAACACCGCTACCCGGCGCTGTCTGTGATCCCGTGCTACTCCAAATGGTATCCGTGATGGGTCCAGCCACAAGCGTTCCAGCGTAAAGCAATTCCGGAAACGTGTCCGCGTGGCCGAGCCCATCTTGACCGGGGCCTGTCACTAACATCTTGGCAATCGAACTTGCCGGCCTGATTTTAATTTCCTCTTGCCCATCAACATATTCGAGGACCTCCGCATAACTTGTGAGCGTGTGCGTTGACGTGGGATAATGGGAAACCGTCACAATCACCCCGGCCTTGGCCCGGTACGTCACCGCAGAATCCCCCGTGCCGAACGTCACCTCTTGCAGAAATGCCCGTTGCCTCAGAGCCACCCCCATTCGCCGGGTGCCAGGACGCTTTTGGAACGACCCGTAGGGCATAGGCAAGAAGTTTTCCATGCGTGAGCTTCCCGCCGCGTGCTTGGCGAAGTCTACCCGGTGAGCGAGATACGGCGAGAGTTCGCCGGAATTGAAGGAAAGCAAATTCTGGTGCATGGATCAAGCGGTTGGAACGTAGGGCGGGCGGGCGTAGGAAAGGAAGCGAGAGCGCACCAAGCCGGATTGACTCGCCAGCTCGCGAGGCCCGAAGTTCTCCCCGCTCATAACCTCGCGAGCGTCGGCGGTTTGCGCTGCCGGCAATGCCAGACTTTCGAGCTTTTGGAGGCAAGACGCCTGCAATGTCGGGTTTTGGGCCACGTCTTGGCAGATGGCGGCCGCAAGCTTGTACGTCACCGCATCGACAAACAACGAATCCCAGTCAGACACCGCCACAGCGTTGCTTACGTAGGCAATAGACACCTCAGTCAGCAGGCCGGTGAGCAAGTGCCGCCCCTCAATGGCGAACGACCTCACCGGGTTGCACACGTCCCCGCTGATGATCCTGATGAGCCGCACCATATCTGTTGGCAGTGTCCAAGCCGCGTCCCACTCATCGCCGATGGGAGTGCCTTCCACAGCCACCAGCGCCACGCGGGCCGTAGCAAAGTTCCACTGGTGCCGCCGAAGCAGCGTGTTGACAACGTGGTCAAGGTGCAGATGGCACGACCGGCTTTCTGTGGTGGCGTCCGAGGTGTAATCTGTGATTCGGCGGGCACCGAGTTCGGCAAGGGCGAGGTTGGCAACGTCTGTTTTCGTGGTGATGGCCATGGGGGAGGGAAGGAAAGAGGGACAAAAGAAAACCCCCGCCCGTGCGCGAACACGAACGGGGGCACCCTACACAATGCGCGAACAGAGCTTAGGAATTCAGCCAGTAGCCGATTGTGAATCGCAGTTGACTGGCGGAAGTGTTGAGAGTAACCGTGCCCGTGAAGACAGCAGAGACGGTCGTTTCAAGAAGCGTTTGATACGGCGTCTTTTGGGCCGCTGGAATCGTTCCAGAGGCGAACGCAACCAGAGCGTTAGCCGCTGCCACATTCAAGGCCGCTGCATAACGATTGGCCGAGGCCGTAACCCCATCATCGCCGATGTTCAGGGTGAGCGCCGTGTGCACCAGCTCGTTCCACACATGGGAATGCGCGGGCGAGAGGATAGCCCCTTTCGGGAGTTTGCACAGCACGACGCTATCACCGCTGATCGGGACCGCCCCGCCAGTGGCAGGAATGGTGTAATCAACCACCATGTAGCGCAGCTTTTTGCCACGGTACAGATCCGCCCCGTAGGTGGCGGGACCGGCGGCGAGCGCGAGAGTTGCCAGAGCGGCAGCTTGAACAGAATTGTAAAAAGTAGCCATAATTCAGATATCTATAAATTGGGGGTTAGTCGAGATTAGGCACCGACGAGATTGAGGCAGGCGATCCGAACGACCTTCGCGTCATCCGAGCGGCAAGCATTCATGGCGTATTCCGTGAAAAACTGGGTGGCGTTCTTCTTGTCCGCCCGAACAGAAACCGTGGTTTGCGCCACTTTCCAGAAGTCCAAGAAAATGGCGTCACTTGTCCAGATGGCACCGTAGCGAATCGTTTGTGAGCCGCTCGCATACGGCAGAAGCGTGGAACGCATCCAGTTCACACCGAGGAAGAATGAAATGTTGCCATTGTCATCCAGCACAGGCGGCATGAAGTCTTTGGAGAACAAGCGATTGCCCGCACCGGTGCTTCCGGCATTGGCCAGACGCAAGAGAGCTTCCTCCATGTTCGGAGTCATCACGCCCCACAGGCTAATCCCACGTGCGCGGGCGTCGTCACCATAACTTTCGTTATCGGTGAGGATGGCCTTGGCATGCAAGATTTTGTCAACCGTCAGCGGGCAGGACGTGGAAGCATCATAACCGAAGGTATCCGCAATCAGATTTGCAGCAGGGATATCCGTTTGGGTGGTGCCGTCTTTTCCCTTCCAGTTGGCCCCGAACATTCCCTCAATGAAAACGCGGTCTGTCCGGCGGGCGTAGGCCGCTTGATGAAGCTGGATATGCGTGCCGCCGGGCAGGATCGTCGGCGCGAGCAGCTTCTCATCAAAGGGAGCGTCAGGGGTTGCCAGGTCGAACTTGCGCGGGCGAATCCAACGCTTTTCAGTTTCGAGTTCCTGCCAAATGGTGTCGCCGTAGCGCTCACCGGTGCTCTCGTTGTCCGATACGGAAAGAACCTTGTTGTGCGTCTTGGCCTCTCCGGTGCAATCGGTTTCGACAATCGCCGCCTTTTGCAAGCGCGACGTGATTTGTTGCAGGCCCAACTCGAAGTTGCGCCCAAACTGGGTGGTGAAATGGTCGGGAATAGCAGTATTAGCCATGGGGGTAATCAGTGAAAGAATCGTTTCGTCAGATTCGGTTCCGATTGCGCCCGGTGGCGGTCATCCCCTGCGGTTGTCGGCCCGTGCCGGCCACCATGCACCAAGGCCCTTGCGGGTTGTCCCGTGCGCGGCGACACACACACATTCACGCCCCCCCGCATTTTCTCCCATTGAACAAATGTCAAACGGAAAAGCAGAAGGCGGAAGGGGCAGCACATGCCCGGGCCGGGCGCACTCACGCCGACCCGTTGCCCCTTCCGCCCAGCACCTTGGGTAATCTGTTTACTTCGCTGCCTCTTGCAGCAGGCGGGAAACCTCGTTGTAGGCCGCCTCACGTTCCGCCTTGGTTCCTGCCGTGTATTTCTTTCCCCACACCGGATCAGTACCATCCATGATGCCGTCTACCCTTTGCTGTGCGCTTCGCAGGTCCCCGAAGTTCGCAGGAGCACGCAACCGATCTTCGCTGGTGAGTTTGCTCACCTGCAAGACGATCCGCGCAAACTCGGGATTGTTCACCATTTCCGCAAACGATGGCGATTGCGGATTCACACCCGCTTGTTCCGCGAGCTTTCCGGCCAGGTGGCGAACCGTTGACTTGTTCGCCTCGAAGTTCCCGCGCCACTCAGCCACAAGCGAATCTTCCGCCGCCTTGCGTTGGTTGGCTATCTCAGCCTCAAACGCCTGCACCTGTTCCACCTGCATAGATTGGAACGTCTCCACCAGCGCTTTCAATCCCGGGGCCGGAACATGGTTCTTGTGTGCCACCTCCGCAATCTTGCTGAAAACCGCCTTGTCCGCGTCGCTTGCCGTCTCGGGGATGGCCAAGCCGTAGCCCATGGCTGTGCCCTCAGCAGGCACCTTAGCCAGAGCGTGGAATCGCGTCACATCCTCAGGCGTTGCCCCATCCTCAGGGTAGGCCGGGCCGTGGCGCTGCAAGTGCAGGTAACTTTTGGCCAGCCCTCCCACGTTTTTGAAGTTGCCCAGCGTCGCCGCGTGGGCTGAAAACTCATCACCCAGCGCCACATGCCAATCAGCCCCAAAGGACCCGTCAGGATTGAATACTGTGGGAGCCGCTGGGGCAGGCGCTGCCGGTGCCGCTGGTACAGGTGCCGCAGGCGCTGGGTTGACATCGGTGGCCGCTTCTCCACCGCCAGCAGGCGGGTCACCTTCCGGCGCAAATAAAAATCGAAATCGTTTCATGATATTGGTTGGTTCGTTGGTTGTGTCCCCCGCATCCCGGCGGCAAGAATCGCCTCACCACCGGGACTTGTTTCAGCAGCCTTTGCCGCCGCAGCCTTTGCCGCCGCCGCTCTTGCCGCCGCCTTTGCCTTTTTTGGCCATGGAGTTAGGGGGTTATTGGTTCATCGCCGGAGCTTTCACCGGCCAGCCGTTGCACATCAAATCTTGGTTCGCTCCCACGGAAATTGATAATCCTTGGTGGCCGCCGCTGGAATCTCTTCCGGCTTCTGTGCCGGCCCCGGACTGCCAAAATGGTAGTCCTTAACCCGTGGCACCTCCGCCGCTACCTCCGATGGATCGGGGCTGGATGGGTTCTTCATCTTCGGCGATGGCGAGATTGACGTAGATTTCATCAATGAGGCTTTTCCGGCCGTCGCGGGCAGCACTGGCGTAGGGGCAGATTGCGCCGGTGGCGGTTGGTAGGAACGCGGGCCGCCCGTGCCCGGCGGATTGGGCGAGGGCGGCAAGGGTTCGCTTTCCGGCCGGGCTGGTGAAGGTGGCTCGAAGGTCGGCGAGCAATTCAACGCGGGATTGGGCGATTCGGTCAGCTTCTTTTTTCGTGGCATGGTTCATTCATTTGGTTGTTGGAGAGATTGCAGCCCTTGGATGCCAGGTGCCCCGCCGAGTTTTTGCACCGCGCCTGCCGCCTGTTGCGCCATGGCTGCCTGTTGCGCCTGTGCCCGTTGCTGGCGGATGGCTGCAATGGCATCCGGCTTGCGCACGAACGCCGCCGGCAGACCCTTGTACCGCATGAACGCCGGGCCGATGGCATCCATATCCATGAAATCCCAGATAGATGGATCCTGCATCGCCAGCGGCGTGAGCGTTTGCACGCAGTCTGAAAAATTGGCCAGCTGGCTTTGTTCGAGCGCCAGAGCCATGGCACTGGTGTATTCCACCGCCGGATCATCCATGAAAACCCCGAGGCTATTCTTTTTGAGCAGCTCAGGCGGTGGCGGTGGAAGCTCCCCTTGCTCAAGCAAAAGGCAGAACGCCCGGCGAATCAGCGGTTGCAAAAACTCGCGTGTCAGATTGGCAAAAATTGGATGAAACAACTCACGGCTTTCGCTCACGATGGCCCGAACTTCCGTCGCCGTCGCGTCCCGGTTCAGGTTGCTCACCGCGTTGAACAGAGGCACGAAGAAAGCCTCTTCAATGGCCTTCCGCTTTTGTTCCGACCGGGCCTGCCCGATATCGTATCGCCCCTGTGTCAACCATTCTTTGGGTTCGTGCTGGTTGCTTGGGTCATAGCACGTTAAACCCATGGCTCGAAAGTCAACATCCCCTTTCAGATTCGAGGGGTAGAGTATGCGAGGGAAGGCCGACAACTCCGCGAGAGTATCCAGCATTTGTTCCAGAAAGTTAGCTTGGCTAGCCTCAGGCAAGGCCAAGTACGAAGGTGCCCACCCATAAGGAGATTCCCCCCAAAGTTCCCAACGCGAAACTGCCACCGGAAAACTATCGTACCCACTCTCAGAAAGAACCGTTCGTTCCCGGTTCAGGATGTAAACCGATTCATAGGGCTTATTCAGCGGGTCGGTCTTGCGCGGGTCCCGGTCGATCCTTGGCCGGATGATATGCCTCAAGCCAATCGGAAGCAGGCTTTCCTGAGGGTTCGACGCATTCTTCCGAATCGACTCCGGAGTTGCCTCCCCGAACATTTCAACAATCTGCGCCGGCCGCAATTGGAACGACCGCACAATCACATCAACCTCGTCCTGGGCATCCTGTGCCACCGAGTAGCTACCCACGGGGAACGACCGGAAATGCAGCCCCTTGCCACCCTTCCCGCCGGTCACTTCCGTTGCCCCAATCCCGAACGCGCCTCGGTCAAGGTAATGCTCGTGAGCGCGGTTGTAGAAATTCGAGGAAGCCAGCGCCAACGCCAGCAGCTCACCGCAATGTTGAAAATAATCGATGGCTACAGGATTGTCCACCAGGTCACCGGTAGGCCGAAGCGCAAACCACCGGGAACCCATGGGCGTGATCCGACTCGCCTGCCCATTCGCCAGCGTCCGGTTGGCACGCATCGCCGTCCCGTCGAACGCATCCGCCATCCTCGACCTGTCCGGCGTGATCGTGTGCCGAGCAATCAGCGACCGGCGAGGGTGCACCACGTCAGCCAGCTCTTGCCACAGCCCATCCCACGGCAGGCGTTGCCCGTCCAGCGCGTCAGCGAATGCAAACAATTTTTCGGCACGGTCATCCATAAGGCTTAGGCACCGAGGGTTCGGGAGGTGTTCGGAGGAGTAACAGACAGACCGCCCGGCCTCAGAATCGTCTTGTTCCAACTGTACTTGCTCGCAATCGCGGCTTTCGCATCATCCGCCGCCGCTTGAGCGTCCAAACCGGTCGAACTAACCGGGGGAGGTGGTGGGGCAGGCATCGGCGGCAAGCTTACTTTCGGACTCTTCACACACCCACCTTGCCACCCCCATTCCCCGAACGGCATTGAACATCCGGCAAACTAAAATCGGGGTCGAGTTCGAGAGTTTGTTGGCGGGCCGTCTCAGCCATGGCGTTCTAACAATCAAAATTCAGAAATATTAACCCACCACTTATGAGTTACAACGCCCGCCCGTTCTTTGGCCTCTCTGCAATCCTTGGCGTGGTGAGCCACGACACCGGAGTCAACCTCGATTGGGTAGCACCAGCATTTCATTTGCGCCGAATGCATCGCTTCATCATCCAAAGGGATTACATGCACACGCTTTGGTTTGGTTTCGATTACGGGATTTGACATATTCGTTAATTTTTCGAGGTTATGAGATTTTCTGATTCTTTAACTTTCCCATCAACTGTGCCAACGCCGCCCGGTGCACTCGGCTTCCCCCATGGCGTTGGAACGTGACCCAGGTGATACCGTGCTGGCAGGCCATGGCAAGCGCCGATTTCAGGTCCCCGGCTAATGTCCAGACGTGCCAAACGTCGCTGTGTGGCGCACGGCAGTTCATCGCCGTGTGTTCTACGTCATCCCAAAAAAGTTCTACAGGCCGCAACATCGCGAAAAATTCAGGAGTGCTCACCACGGCCCCAAATTGCAGGTGATAATCAAGCGCATCCGTCCAGCTCACCCCCCTGTCCGCTTTGCCGTACACCTCGAATGCTCGAAGATATGGGGTCACTTCCTACGCCTCCCTGCTATCAATGCCCCGCTCAGCGCCACCGCCAGAATCACGCTATCCATCATGCGCGTTCCGTTCGGACGGTTCCTATATCTTTCCTTTTCCTCTTCCGGCATCGCCTCCCATGCCGAAGATGTCTGTTTGCGCTTCTCTTCAATCCGCGCCTGTGTTGCCAAAACGGATTGTTCCCGCCGTTGATCGAATGTTCCCCTGTTTTTTGCTTGTCCCATGGTTTTTGTTTGTTGGTTGAAAAATCATCGTCTAGCCCGTGGTCCCCCCACCGCCTTCGGTGTCCTCAGTGCCTCATCCCCCACCACGATCATTCCCCGCCGCCACGCCTCCCCGAAGGTTCGGAAAGCATCCGCCGAGTGAGAAAACAAATCGTGCTTCGGGCTTTCCCGAAGATTCATCCCCGGGCTGGTATCTTTCGAGTAGCCTTCCAGGCATGCTACCCCACTCGGGAAATCTTCTTGCGTATCCGATGGGCTGTGCGGCGTTCCGTCCCGGTTGCGTGGCACATCGCAGCGGGCATGGAACCAGCAGGCGGGCAGCACATCGCGCACGTAGCCAATCCCCAGCCACTTGTCTGGCGTCCGTGGCACCACTGTAACGTTCGTCAGCCCCCCCGCCCTCAGGTGGCCCACATACGTCGCGCCATCCCCCGGCGAACGCGTCTCAGCATCGTGAGGCAGAAAATGCCGGTTCACGGGCTTGTCGTAGAATTTCTCCCATTTCAATATCTGCCCAGGCATCGCCGAGCCCGGCAACCCCTCCGACTCGAACCAATCAAGCACAAGGTAACCATGCGGAGGCACGCACTGAATCAGCCACACCGCCGTATAATCACTCACCCCGATATCCCAGAACGTGAAAAACGGCAAATTCGCATGGTGACCGAACTCCTTTATCATCCCCTTGGCCCGCAAGTTCGCCATGAGCGTCCCGTAGATGGCCCCCTCTGCAATCGCCTCGAACGCCTCCCCCGGCGTGCTGGGAAATTCTTTCTTCATCCCGTGCCCTTGCTCGCGCTGCTTGTGGTCATACCAGAGCATTTGTTCCGGCGTCAGCACGATCCCACTTTCAGCTTTCAGGCGCTCGAAGTACTTCACCATTTCTTCCCGCAGCCTATGCCCTCCCACTGCCAGCCTGTACCGGGCATCTCGGAACCAAGGGAAAAAATGAAATCTCGATTGGATTGGCGAAAGGTTCGCGTCATCGTTTCGCATCGCCGTGTCCACTAGCCGGAAGTGAATCCCCACCTTTCCGCCCTCGTGCGTGCTTTCGCTGTTCCGCACATTGCCCGGTGTCATCGAGTTATATGCACCGTTCACAATTTCCGCCGCTTTCTTCGGTGCCCAAATCGCCGTCTTCCCTAGCTCACTCACATGCAGCCGTTGCGGCGTGCTGCCTCGCAGCGAGGTGCTGCACTTCGCACTGCTACCATTTCCAAATTGAATCTTCCTCGCGCTGTCATGCGTCAGAGGAACCGCCTGCTTGATGATTTTTCCATACCTCCATGTATCGGGGTGCAGTTCCCCATTATCTAGATGTTCCCATGCAAGGCGCATCATGGCTAGCTTGGCCTCAGCATCTTCAATCGTGTAATCAATGATACCGGCCTGCAAAGAATTGAAAATCAGATCATCCGCAAACATCACCTCGATCAAGGTCGAAAACCCAAGTTTCCGCGCTTTCAGAATCTCGTTGCAGTACCAAAGCCGATTGTAAAACGCCCGTTGCCCCTCATTCGGATCGAACTTCACAAGCTCCCCGTCCGCATTCCGGATCGTGTAAAGGTTGCAGAGTCTCCAAGACCTCGACGCCAAGGGCGTATTTGCCAGTTCTCTCAGCATGGTCACATTCTGTCAGTGGGTAGCACCGGCCCCGCCAGTATCGATATCGCCTTCGCCAGATCCACCACCGCCGACGCGTCCGGTTGGCCATCCCCGCAAAGTTTGTTGTCCGCCTCAATCGCCGAGAGAGGCGAGAGCTTTTTAAAAGCCACGCTCGAACCCGCCTCTGTATCGATCCGCCGGTAACTCTCCACCAAGTCAGCATTCGGGTCGTTCACGTCCTCAGGATCGATATGGGCCAATGGCACCCGAACGATCCGAGCCAGAAACCGCCGTTTCTCTACCAGACTCATCACGGCGTCCCCAGCTGCCTTTTCCGCAGCAGCGGCTTTCACTGCCTCCATGTACGCCCGAACGTTAGCAGCACTTAGCATCCGGCTCGCACAGGCCCTTCGGCTCGCGTCCGTCTTCCCCCTAAATCCCGCTTGCCGGTGAGCCTCAGCAAGCGGAATCCCGCCCATTACCAAATCGGCAAGCCGTTGATGCGCGGGGTTTTTAGGCAGGGGTATACTCACCGCTTGGCCCTCCCCGCCAGTCGTTTGCCCATCCGAATCAATTTGTGTTTTCCTTCCCTATTCAATTTCACGCGGATTCGCTTGCCCGTCACGTCCCGCACAAAGTACGGCGCCCGTTCCACTTGGTGAACAATGGCGTGATAGCTCAGGTTCAACGTCTCCACCATGTCACAGATGGTCACCCCGTCCTCACAATCAGATATCCGAACCATCAGCGCGTAAGTGGTGAAGCTAAGATTCTCACTCGCAAGCGCCAGCGTCAGCACCGCCGTGAACCGCTCCGCGCTCAAACTCCCCACAGCCAGCCGCGTCTTCCCCACGCGCCCGATGCTTGCCGCAATAGCCGCCTGAAACCCGGGAAAATACAGCTGTTCGTTCATAATTCCCTTTCCCGCTTCACCACTGGCAAACCCACTACCGCCGCCCGCAAATGTTGCTGGATGTATGTTGCACATCGAAGACGCCATCCCACAACCCCGCCATCTTCCTGTACCAATCCCGCCAACTCCCCAGCGTCCGCATGCAAGCGGCTCAGCAGCGCACAAAGATACGTCATTTCATCCGCCCCCGATAACCATTGCAGCCGCTGCAACATCCTCCCCAGCCTAACGCAAGTACTCGCCCCCCGGTTCTTGCTGATCTCCACAAACGCCCGCAACGTCTCAGTCCGCAGCATCTTGCACAACTCCGTAAATTGAGAAACCTCCCAGTGATCCCGAATGAAAACCACGCTCAGAAGCACCGCTGCGCACAGCAGGCATTCATTCCCCGCCGCCTCATGGTCCCGGCCGCAGCATTGACAGGGTTTTTCACTCATTTCCAAATTCCTTCCAGCTTGGGTTTCGGCATCGCCCCCGATTGCCCTGCCCAGCGCAGAGCACTTGAAAAAATATCGGGGAAGCATTTCACAAATTGCGACCGATTGTTTGGCCGCCAAAATTCCTTTTCCGAAAGCCCCTTGGCAGCCAAGTACAGGCGCAGCGTCTCCCAATCGTCAGCCGTCAGTTCGTCCATTTGCCCCGCTGTCCCCTCGTGCAACAGCCGATCCTCTGCGTGGTTCCATTGCGCCGGGCGATTCCACTGAGGCCGAAGCCCGTTGATTCTCGCCTTGATGGCGTCGATGGGCCGCTCTTCCCCGGCCACGGGTGGCAAAAATTGCCCGCCTGCACACCGGCCCCCCTGGGGGCTTTGGGGGGCTTCCATTCCATTCCATTCCTTTCCCTTCTCCTTCCCTTCTCCTTCCGCTTTCTCAAAAACAACCAATAACGGTTCAATTGGAAAACCAACGTTGGTTTCTTCTGGGTTCTTTTTTGGCCGTCCTCCGCTCTTGCCGTTGGTTTTCGCAACCTCGCGCTTTGCCCTCACCTCGACTTCCTTTTCAGATGGGTATCCCCACACAATCAAACTCCCTTCCTGCCACTCCCACAACTCACTATCCCGCTTCACCTCTGCCAGCGTCACACGCGCGAGTTGTTGCCACTTGCGATCCTTCCAGCCCCCACAATCCGCGATGGCCCCGCCGTTCTCCTGCCCGATGCAGAAGCGGAGCAGCATCAGCCACGTTCCCCGGTCCAGAGGCTCAGCCCCCACCACAGCAGGGGAATCTAAAATTGAGGTGTGAAGGTTCAGCCAGTCCATAAATGTTTCAGGGTTCGATGATTGAATCATCCGTCTTATCCACAGGAGGCCACCCAGGCAGAGAGAACCCGGGCCGTGGCCCACTCCTCGCGATCCGGCTTCCGTCATCGTGCCGGCGTGGCTCGAAAATCGCAAAATCCACAAGCGCCGACGCATCCGGCGCTATCATCCCCACCCCTCCGGAGAACCGGAACGCCAACGGCTGGTCACCATCCCCCAAGCCCGTCCACACCTCACAGCGTGGCAGCCGCGCCACCCATTGCAGCACGCTCAGCGGCACCACCACAGCGCCCCCCACCCTCACCTTGGCACAATCCGCAAACCGCCATCCATCCCGGCCCTTGTCATACATCACTCCCGGGTGCCCCCGGTACAGCGTCCCCCGAACGTCATCGAGATTCGACCACTCATTGCCCGCCGGCATCCCCCCCCAAGGAATCCCAAAAAACCGTTCCTGAAACGCATCGCTCGCCTGTCCGAAATCCTCAGGCCCCCACCAGCCCGTTGTCGCCCTCAGCGCCACAAACCCGTTGCTTGCTAGCGCTTCCCCCTCATGCCACACCGCAGCCCCGAACACATGCCCTGGGTTTGGATGCCGGAACGAACGTAACCCCTCCAACGGGAGTGGCGTTCCCCATGCTTTTTTTGATGGTTCGAAATCCCTCATGCTTTCAGTGTTATTGGCAGCTGCATTTCATAGCCATTCACCCGCACCACAGCTTGCTGTAGCAGCGCCAGCCCCGCCGGACTCATCACATGGCGGTTCACCCGGCCCTTGGCCGTGTCTCGCGTCGGAGCGCACACCAGCCCCAAGTCTCTCAGGCGCACAAAACACCCGTGCACCGTGTTGTTCGGCAGTCGGCACGCCTCAGCGGCCTGCACCGTGGTCACCCCGCCGATACCCGCCCGCCCAGCGTATTCCAGCAATACCGCGTCACTCATATTCATCACCCCCGCTCGCATCATATTTGTTGGATCGATCATGGCCCTGCTTTCAAATCGGTGTAGTCTCTCCCACTGCCAAGCCTAGTGTCGCGGCTTTCCCATGCGTTCCGTTATGGTGGGTAGTTTTTCCCCGGTCACATCACCAACTGGACGAGATCACCAACCGACCGCGATAAATCACCGTAGCCGTCTTGGCTTCAATCTCCTGGGTGATCCGTTCAAACTCCGCTTCTTTGGAGTCTTGCAGATTCGTGAAAAGCAGCTTGAACTTCACAAGTCCCCCGCCAATCACGAACCGGAGCCGGGCACCCAGCTTGTACCGGTCCCCATGCTCGAACAGCGGAATCCCAAGCACGAGGTTGCGCGGAATCTCAACAGACGTTTCCACGTCATCCTGATAGTTCAGGCGCACACTTCCGTTGTCCAGATTCACCCGGCTCTTGAGGCCGCCCGTGCTCGAAGCCTCCAGGTCCGTCGCAATCCCGAGCAGCTCCTGCCCACTCGGAGAAATAACGTCTTCAAGGTGATCCTCCAAAAAGTTTGCAAAATCCACTTGGCCCATCCACTCCAGAGTTTTTTTCCACTCCTTGAGTTTCCGGCTTTCCGCAAAGGTGATCGTTGCCCGGTGTTGCCCCCAGCCCATCAATGGCTTGGTGATGGCCCCGCCCGGCGTCACGTAATCGAAAACCGCCGTAATTTCTCCCTTTTCATTGTCGGCGAACACCTTGCTTCGGCAATCCCTGTAATCCAGCAACGCACAGGAAAAACTCTCAGGCGTCAAAAGCACCAGAGTCCCATAAGCATTGTAGGGACCCGGCGAATTTTGTTTCGGCTCCGCCAGCCGTTGCGCCGCTTTATCCGCCAACGCGTAATCCTTGTGGTGCGCAATCAGCCCCGGAAAAACCTCCACAGGTGCCGCCGACTTTACCCCCGCCTCGAACGCCGAAAGCAGCGCCCCCGGTCTCGTACTATCTTCAATTTCGTTTGGTTTCATAGATATATGTTTGGTTCGTTGTCTTCTCTCTCTTGTCTTCTGTCTCTTGTTTTTATCCCTGCTTGGCTTTTGCCTCACGAGCTTCGCGGCCCACAGGAATCACCTCGCGCAGAGGCAGCTCTTTCTGTCTCGGGTCGCTCGTCATGAGGTTCCCATCGTCATCCACCCAGAACGTGCCACCCGGCAATTTCTCATCCGGTAGCTTGTTCGTCGCCTGAATGGCGAGGCTCATTTGGTCATCCGTTCCTGGGGTAATCGTCACAGTGATTGTCACCGTGCTCTTGGCCCCCGTGTCACGGCTCGCCATCAGCGCCTCGCGCAGCTTTGTACTCGCCTTGTTCGCAGCGAATCCACGGCGATGCTTTGCCAGCATGTCTTGGAACAGATTGGAAGGAATCCCCTCCGGTTCACTCATCGTCTTGTCTTTCATGGTATATCATTGTTTTTGGTTCAACTCAGCAAAAAAACCCTCACCCCTTCATACCCTCCGCGCTTATCTCACGCAGCCAGCTAACCTCAGCCAGAGCCACTTGCACCGCTATGATTTGGCTCATGGCGTCGTCAAGCGCCCGGTGCCGAGTGTCCCCGCGTCGAGACACACCCAGCGTCTTGCACAGCGTTCTTGCGCAGCGTTCCTGCCAATGCTCCCACGGCACCGCCCCGTCACAGCGCCAAATGGCGTCCTTCAAAACCGGAAAATCAAAACTCCCCCCCCAACACCACACCGACCCTTTGTCGGCCAAAATCTCCCCCACAAACTCAATCAGGTTCCCCACCTCCACCTTGAAATTCCTCTTGCCATTCAGAAGCGAAGTCAGGGCCGGCTTATCAGACCACCATTGCAGCGTTGCCGCATCTACGTGCAGCCCCTTGGCCGTCGCGCTCACCAACTCAATGATGCCGCTTTCGTACACCTCATATTCCCCCCCCGCCTCATCGAACCCAACAGCAGCGATTTCAAGAATCACGCAGCCCGGCCGCGTTCCTAGAGTTTCCAAATCAATCATCACATTTTGTTTTTTCATAAGTCCAATTTCTCGATCAAAGTGATTTCCAGCCGGGGCTTGGCCTTATCCACCGCCATTGCCGGCGGTCCCATTTGCACCAGGGTCGAATCATCCACCCCCAGCGCCATGGCTATCCCGTCCCGGTACGCCTTGCACCGGGCGCTTGCGTTGTCATCATCCCGCCGGCGTGAGGTTGGCCAGAAAAACGCCAGAGTGTACCCTGTGAACGTCGGCTTAGGTTCCCCGATGTTCAAGCGCGTCACGAGGTTCGCTAGATCCTTGTGCTTTCGCGTCAGCTTATGGCGGTTCCGCCAGTGACCATGAGCATTCGGCGATAACCCCGGCGATGGAATTGGCAGTGTCAGAACCAGTGTCAGAACCAGTGTCAGAACCATTGCGCCTTTCTCCGGTTGATGTTCGCATCATGCGCAAACACAGAGGCCCCCATCCAGCAGAACACCGCGCCGCACCCGCAAATCACCGCCCAGAGCGGTAACCCCTCGAACGCGCTTCGCCCGCTCAACAGCCCCAGCAGCACCGCACCGCACCAGCAAATCACCGCACGGCTAAAATCCCGTTTTGCCTTGTCCAGATAGTATTTCATCTTGTCGTTTGTCTTGAGTTTCTGTCCCGGTCAATCCGGCGCGCCAGAGCCGCCAGCCGTCCCAAGCTCCACCGGTGTTCAGGGTCCCGGTAATCCCAGCAACCCCGCTTCCCGAGGTCACGCGCCGCAGCCAGCACCGTTTCAGGTGCTAGCATGGCTACCGCCTTATCATGCGCCCTCGCGTCCATTTCACGCGCCGTCTGTCCAATTTCCAGAGGAGCCCAAGCAGCAGCCTTTGCCGCCTCTTGCTTCTGTCGGAAATCCGTCCGTCTCACTTTCGCCAAGGTTGCTTTCATGATTTTAGAAGTTGCTGGATATCTTTCGCCGCATAGTACCGAGCCCCGCCGATGCTCTTGGCCCGCACCAGTCCCTCTGTGATCCGTTTCATCACCGTGCTACGGCTCCACCCGCTCACCGGGCAGCGGCCTGAGGGGCGGGGCAGCCGTGTCCAGCCGTCATCATCCTCAGCCCGTGCCGTCGCCCCGTTCTCCACCGCACGCGTCAGCCGGTCGAACCGGGCGTCCAGCTTCGCAATCCGGTCATTCAGGCACTGCAACAAATAGGCCGATTCAGGACTCATGGTGCCACAACCCCCTCGTTATCTTTCTCATTCTCGCGGATTTCAACCCGCAGGCACTCAGCGAGATTATCTAGCTGGCATTCCAGAAGCAGAATCAGCCCCTTGCGCATATCAACGCTCAGCCGGTCCCACTCCTGCACTTGGCCTGCCGCCCATTCAAACTGCGTCAGCACCACTTGTGGCCGGAAACCCGCCGGGGGCGTCCCTATCTTCCTGTCTTCTTGCTTCAATTCGTTCGCGCTCATATTGGAAATTCTTTGTTCGTTAATAGCCGTCGCCGTCGCCGTACCCGTCGCCGTACCCGTCGCCGTCGCCGTCGCCGCAGCCGTAGCCGGAGCCGGAGCCGTAGCCGTCGCCGTCGCCGTACCCGTCGCCGTACCCGTCGCCGTCGCCGGAGCCGGAGCCGTAGCCGTAGCCGTAGCCGTCGCCGTACCCGTCGCCGGAGCCGTCGCCGTCGCCGCAGCCGTAGCCGTAGCCGGAGCCGTAGCCGTCGCCGTAGCCGGAGCCGTAGCCGTCGCCGTAGCCGTCGCCGTAGCCGTCGCCGTCGCCGGAGCCGTCGCCGTCGCCGGAGCCGGTTATCAGAATCCTTTGCATGGGATCAGATGCATAAGGGCCTTGAGGGGAGCCATCATACTCCCTACAGGATCCAAAACAGTGGATGTTAGGGGACCGTTTACCAGCTCTCCAAGTCCCCTTGTGGTTCCCCACTTTCGGATATTCTTAGCGTTGCTGATGATTATGAAATCCCCCTCCCGGGAAACATCTCCGACATAGACGAATCCCCGATCGAGCACGACGATGTTTTGGCCGGATATATCGAAGATGGACGAATCATCGCTGGTGGGTGTTTGCTCCTCACTAACGAGTGAGTCGAGTTTAATAAGTGTTTCGAGCTTTGTCATTTTTTTGGTTCGTTGTTTTCTTCTATCAGGTTCCCGCCCTCGCCGGGGAAACGTCGGTTTCAATGGCCTGCCCTCGCACCGACAAAGGCGGGAAAAGGGTTAAGCCGCTTTGGGGGAGGTACGGGGAAATCCAGCCAATTCAGCTGCATTAGCTAACAATTCCCGAACGCAATCCGCCGTGCTCATCCCTGTTTGCGCAGATATCGCCGCAAGCCATGTAACTTGTTCCGGCGTCAAACGGGCCAAAACAATCGGTAAATCAAAACTCGGGGGTGGTTCCTGTGTCCGCATGCCCGAAAAGTAAACGAAAATCGTTTACTTGCAAGAAAATAGTCACCGAAATACAAAAAAACTTTCAGGAATGACCGAAATCGTTTATTTTCAACGCATGGCAACGTCAAAAGACGAAATTAAAATTTGGCTTAAGCAATCAGGACATGACCGAAATTGGCTTGCTGAACAGTGCGGTGTGACGAAAAACACCGTCAATAATTGGTTATCAACTTCAATCGATCTGCCAGCAAAATCCTTGAGAATCATTGAATCCATGATGAAGGCCGACGCTGAAAAACTAGATACTTTGCAACCGTCCCTGTCGCACATTGTAATTCGAGTGAACTCTGACGATTTTGACGCATGGAGCAGAGCAGC
>CAIRSA010000154.1 GCA_903881085.1 uncultured Acidobacteriia bacterium | reverse complement strand
TAACCGAGCACCGCACGTTAGTAAGCGGTTTTGGCTCATGCTATTTTCCTTCGAGGTCAGGATGGCTGCAAATCGATCTCGAAATCCTGTTTCACGCCGATGGCTACAAGGGCAGCGCGCAATCCATCATCGAGAACTTCCAGCAGGGCCGCTATTTCGGAGTACCGTTGCTACATACGTGGGGCATAGCCGATAAGGACTGCTATCCGGCAATGCTACCCTGGGTACGATAACCTCTGATGCCCCGCCTTCGTGCTTTACTATTCATTCTGTTCGCATCGAGCGGCGCAGCCGCGCTCGTGTATGAGATCGTGTGGTTGGAGATGCTGCAACTGGCCATCGGCTCCACAGCCGTGTCGCTGGCCGTGCTGCTTTCCACTTTCATGGGCGGCCTGTGCCTGGGCAGTCTGCTGCTGCCGCGATTTGTCCGGGCAAGTGTGCATCCGCTGCGTGTGTTCGCCGTAATCGAACTCGGCATTGGACTGTGCGGCATCACGGTGCTACAGCTGATTCCGATGATGGACGCTCTGTACGCGGCGGTCCCATTGGAAGGCCTGGCCGGAATCCTGTGGCGCGGAGTGGTCTGCGCGCTGTGCCTGCTGGCTCCCACGATGTTGATGGGCGCATCGCTGCCCGCCATCTCGCGCCTGACGCAGGCTGCAGGACAACTAGGCTATTTGTATGCCGCGAACACCTGCGGCGCCATGGCCGGGTCTCTGGTTGCCGGCTTTTACTTGCTGCGGGTCTACGATGTGACTGTCGCTTCATACACTGCGGCAGCGATCAATCTGTTGATTGCCGCGGTCAGTTGGATGATGGCGGGGCGGGTCACGCATCGCGTCGAAATGGCGGCGGCCGAATCCGCAGGGCGCAATGACTGGGCCGTTTACACGGCCATCGCGCTCTCAGGCCTTTGTTCATTGGGTGCGGAGGTCGTTTGGACGCGCCAGTTATCGCTGTTGCTGGGCGGCACGGTTTATACGTTTTCGCTGATCCTTGCCGGCTTTCTGGCGGGCATCGGCGTGGGCGGCGCGGCGGGCGGCTTCATTGCCTCGCGTACACAAGAACCACGGCGGGCGTTGGGCATTTGCCAGGTGCTGTTGGCAGGCGCCATCGCGTGGTCGGCTTATGTTCTTGCCGTAATCATGCCCTATTGGCAGATCAAGCCGCTGAATCTGTTTGCAGGCGACTTTGTGCGCTGCGCCGCGGCGATCGTGCCCGCGGCGTTGCTATGGGGCGCAAGTTTTCCGCTGGCGCTTGCAGCAGCGAGCCGCGGCCTGAATGCGACGCTCGCCACAAGCCGCGTGTACGCCGTAAATACGGTGGGCGCAATTGCAGGAGCGTTGTTGGCAAGCTTGTGGCTGATTCCTTCGATCGGCACGCAGCAGTCACAACGCGTGTTGATCGGGCTTTCTGTGGTGGCGGCTCTGGCGGTTCTGTTACCGAAGCGGATTGCGTTGATCACCATTGCAGCGGCGGGTCTGGCGTGGTTTGTGCCCGCTCTACCGTGGGGAGTGATCGCATACGGACGGCAGTTGAACACGAAGGAGGACATCGGAACCCTGATTTTTGCCGGCGAAGGCATGAACTCCTCCATCGCCATCACTGAACTCACGGACCAACGGTTGTTTCACGTCAGCGGCAAAGTAGAAGCATCCAGCGGACAGCAGGACATGCGCCTGCAACGCATGCTGGGCCATCTGCCCGCGCTACTGAATGCGCAGCCACGTTCGGCATTGATTGTCGGCTGCGGCGCCGGCGTTACCGCAGGCTCGTTTGTGGTGCATCCATCGATTGAGAAGATTACGCTCTGCGAGTTGGAGCCGCTTGTGCCAAAGACGGCGGCGCGCTATTTCGGGAACAAAAACTACCACGTGATAAGTGACAAGCGAACCCGCGTAGTAAGTGACGACGCACGGCATTACATACTTACTACGCATGACAAGTTCGATGTCATCACTTCGGACCCGATTCACCCCTGGGTGAAGGGCTCCGCCACACTGTACACGAAAGAGTATTTCGAATTGTGCAAACAACGCCTCAACCCGGGCGGGTTCATCACGCAATGGGTGCCACTGTATGAAAGCAATCGAGAAGCGGTGATGAGTGAGATCGCGACATTCTTCGAAGTGTTTCCCAATGGCACAATCTGGGGCAATGATACCGATATGGAAGAGGGCTACGATGTGGTGCTGCTGGGGCAGAACGGGCCCGCGCAAATCGATATCGATGCGCTGCAAGCGCGGCTCGAAAAGCGGGAGTATTGGCCTGTGACGCAGTCACTTTCTGAGGTAGGGTTGGGCACGGCGGTGCAGTTACTTTCCACCTACGCGGGCGACGCGGCTGGATTGCATGAATGGTTAGCAGTGGCGCAGATCAATCGCGACCGGAATCTGCGACTGCAGTATCTGGCCGGCTTGTCACCAAGCGCACAAACCGCGCCGCAGATTTATAGCGAAATGCTGAAGTTCAGAAAGTTGCCGGGGTATATCACGGGCGGCAAGGTCGAGACATTGAGAAAGGCTTTGCGCGGGCAGTTCTAGAAATAAAGCACTACCGCCCCAGAGCCAACTGCCGGGTCTCCACCAGCGTCCTCATCGCATCCTTAACGGGCAAATACTCCATCGCCGCGTAGCCCTGATACCCCGTCTCGCGAATCGCCCGAAAAACATTCTCATAGTGAATTTCGCCTGTACCCGGCTCATGCCGCCCCGGCACATCGCCCACATGAAAATGCCCGATCAACCCAATATTCTTCCGCAGCGTCTCAATCAAATTCCCTTCCATAATCTGCACATGATAAAGATCGAAAAGAATTCGCAAATACTCCCCACCCACCTCGCGAACAATCGCGAACGCCTCGCCCGTGCGGTCCAAATAATAGTCCGCATGATTATTCCCCGTCGGATTCAAAGGCTCCACCGCCGCCAGCGTATTGATCACCTCAAGAATCATCGTCACGCCCGCCCGCGCACACAATTCGTGCGCCCGCTTCAATCCCTCCACGATGCTCGCATGCTGCGCCGCCCGCGATAGATGCGCCGCCTTAAACCCGCTCAAGACCACCAGCCGGCTGCACTCAAACCGCTTCGCCGCCTCGATCGACGCCCGCATCTCAGCCAGAAACCCCTCGCGTTCGGAAGGGTCACACAACCCCATGCCCTTCGGATTCACACTCTTGTTCCCAACAATGCAAACGCACTCCAGCCCCAAGCCGTTCTTCACCGCATTGATCGCCCGCGCATCCGATGCCCGCCAGTCGCCGAACTCGAAACCGTCATACCCCGCCTCGGCGACCTTCTCAATCTGCGCCGCCAGCGCCAGCCCCGGAAACAGCGGCTCCACGCGCACGGAAAGCTTCAAGCCCGCCCGTTTCGCACGCGCGGCATAAGCAAGAAATGGCAACTGCAACAGGGTTCTACGAAGCATCGCTTGTGTTATATCATAGCCACCAGTCATGAAGATTTTTCTTGCCGCACTACTCCTCGCAGCCGCCGCCAAAGCGCAGCCAATCCGAGTCATCAAATTCGCCGATGCCCAACCGTTCCGCATGGGCGAAGTCACCTCCAACCGCCTCGTCCATCCCGGCCTCGGCGCAAAGAAGACCACCCTCAACTACTCCGTCTCCATGCCCGGCAACGAATTCGCCCAACACGTCCACGACTACTCCGACGACACCATCCTCGTCCTAAAAGGCGAAGTCGACTTGCGCCAGGGCGACACGAAACGTCGATTCAAAGAAGGCGAGTGCGCCTTCGTCCCCACCGGCCAGATCCACGGCACCGTCACCGCCGGCACGGGCGAAGCCATCATGATCAGCTTCCAGAATCCACCCGACCTCATCCTCTACACCGGAGCCCGCGATTCCAAGCGCCCCGGCGCAGCCCAACCGAAAGGCGACATCACGCCCGGCGCAGTCAAGTATCTCGATTTCGCCAACAAAAACGGCCCTTTCACCGAAATGAAGATGGGCTCCACACGCGCCTCAGGCTCCCACCGCCTGCTCAAAAAAGGCCAGCGCTTCAGCTCAAAAGTGGAAGGCGATGGCGAGCAGTTGTTATTCGCCTGGAAGGGCGTCATCACAGTGAAGGACAAAGCCGGCACCACTTACACCGCGAACGAAAAGGACACCATCTTCATTCAAGGTGCCGCGCAATTCGAAGTCTCGGCCGGCAGCGACGAAACGCACGTCATTCAAGTCCAGGCCCCGCAAGGCAAATGATCACGCGCCGAACATTCGCAGCCCTCGCCCTCGCCGCCACAGGCAAGATCCGCGCCGCCGTAGTAGGCACCGGCCACGGCCACGCCATCAGTAAAATCAAGGCCCTAAAAGGCACGCCTGAATTCGAACTCGCAGGCGTCTGTAAAATCGACCCCACCGAACCAACCACTGACCCCGCGCTCAACGGAGTGCCCTGGCTCACGTTCGAACAGATCCTCAACGACAACACAATCGAACTCGTGGCCGTGGAATCAGCCGACATCGCCGCCAACCTCGGCCACGCCGAGCGCCTCGTAAAGGCGGGCAAATTCGTCCACCTCGACAAGCCCCCCGGAGCCGACCTCGTCCGCCTGCGCCAACTCTTCGCCGACGCCGCAGCACGCGGACGCTTCGTCCAGATGGGCTACCAGTGGCGCTACCATCCCGCCATGCAATCCGTCATCGACGCCGCCCGCAACGGCTGGCTCGGCGACATCTACCGCTTCCGCGCCAGCATCGACAAGCTGATCGACGCAGAGGAACGCCGCTACCTCGCCAAATTCAAAGGTGGCATGATGTTCTCCGAAGCCTGCCACCTGGTTGACCGCGCTGTCGCCGTCCTCGGCCGACCTAACAAGATCACCGCCTTCCTGCGCCACGAAAGCCCCATCGCAGACGGCCTCAAAGACAACACCCTGGCCATTCTCGAATACGATCGCGCCATCGCCGAAATCTCCCTCAGCGGCTTCCACCCACGCGGCAACCCGCATCGCTTCCTCGAAATCTTCGGCTCAAACGGCTCGGCCCGCATGCAACCCTACACGTTTCCATCCACGCTCAGCATCGACATCGCCAAGCCCGCCGGCCCTTACAAAGCAGGCACAACAACGCTGCAAATCCCCGCCCCGCCAGGCCTGCCCTACAACCACGATTTTCTGGAGATGGCCGCCGTCATGCGCGGCAACGCCAAACCCTCGCACTCGGCCGAACACGACCTGCTTACGCACGAAACTCTGCTCAGAATCTGCGATATGCTAACGCAATGACCAGACGCACTCTCGTCCAAAGCGCCGCCCTCGTTCCACTCCAGGCCGTCCGCGGCACCGCGCAAAACTCCGCCGTCCGCATCGGCTCCATCGGCGTTGGCGGCCGCGGCACCTTCACCGCGAAGACCATCTCGGCCGACCCGCGCGCCAAAGTCGTCGCCGTCTGTGACGTCGTCCCCGAACAGATGACCGCCGCCAAAGCGAAGATTCCCGCGCCCGATGCGAAAGAGTTCAAGAACTATCAGGACCTGCTCGCATCCAAAGATATCGACGCCGTGATGATCTCCACGCCCGTCTACCTGCACCCCGAGCACTTCGAAGCCGCCGTCAAATCCGGCAAGCACATCTACATTGAAAAGCCCGCCGGCATGGACGTCGCCGGCTGCAAGCGCGTCATGCGCATTGCCGACGGCGCCGACCGCAAACAGAACATCACCTTCGGCTTCCAGCAGCGCTACGGCGGAGTCTATGTAAAGGCCAAGCAGATGCTCGACACAGGCGCCATCGGAAAGATCCGCGAAGTCCACGGCGAGTTCCTCAAGTTCGCCCTCGCAGGCAACGAACCGCCGCTGCCCCCGCCACGCAACGAAAAGGAAAAGCTCGAACAGTGGAAGCTCTGGCGCGCCACCTTCGGCGAGGTCATCGTCGAAACCTACGTCCACAATCTCGACGCCATCAACTGGTTCATGGGCGCGCACCCACTCAAGGCCTACGGCACCGGCGGCCGCACCGTCGAAAAGCGCGGCGACCTGCTCGATCACTTGAGCGTCACCTACGATTACCCCGGTAATGTGCAGGCCTCGTTCCTTGGCTCGCAGATGACTCCGCGCTTCTACCGCTCCAACTTCGAACGCTACATCGGTGAAAACGGCGTCATCGAAACCGCCCGTGAATACTGGTCCTACAACATTGGCAAGGGAGTGGTGCACGAAAAATCCGCCCACGAAATCACCATCGATTCCGTCACCGAATTCCTCAACCGCGTCACCACCGGCAAGCCCGAAAACACCGGCGTCCGCGGCGCCGAAAGCACGCTAACCTGCATCCTCGGCCAAATGGCCATCGACCACCACAAAGAGGTAACCTGGGACGAAATGATGCGCTCCGCCTAAGGTGGGGCGGGCTTCAGCCTGCGGAGGGCTTTAGCCCGACTCACCCCACAGGCGTATAATAAGTCGTCAACCCAGGAGCCCTCACTTGAACAAACTAATCATAATCCTCGTCACTGCCTGCGCATTCGCCCAAGCCCCCTACAAACTTTTAAAAACCGAAAAAGTAGGAGGCCCCGGCGGCTTCGACTACGTCTTCGCCGACTCCGTAGGCCGCCGCCTCTACATCCCGCGCAGCGGCACCCCCGCGCGCATCAACGTCTTTAACCTCGACACCCTCGCCCCCGTCGGCGAAATCCCCAACGTCAGCGCCCGCGGCGCAGCCGTCGACCCCAAATCGCACCACGGCTTCGCCTCCAGCAAGCCCGTCGTCATGTGGGACACCAACACCCTGAAAGTCATCAAGACCATCGACGTCGAAGGCAACCCTGACGGCATTCTCTTCGACGCCTTCAACCAGCGCGTCTACATCCTCAGCCATCGCGCGCCCAACGCAACGGTGATCAACTCCGTCGACGGCACGGTCGTCGGCACCATCGATCTCGAAGGCGCTCCCGAACAGATGGTCACCGATGGCAAAGGCCACCTCTGGGTCGACATCGAAGACAAAGCCAACGTCGCTGCCGTCGACGCGAAAACCATGAAGGTAACCGCTCACTATCCGCTCGGCGATAAAAACGGCACGCCCGCCGGACTAGCCTTCGACCCCAAAACCCGCGTCCTCTTCGTCGCCTGCCGCCAGCCCGCCCCCGGCGTCATGGTGATGATGAATGCCGACACAGGCAAGGTGATCACCACCCTCCCCCTCGATGGCTCCTCCGACGGCGCAGTCTTCAACGCGAAGACCAAGGAAGCCTTCAGCTCCGCAGGCAACGGTACGCTAACAATCATCAAGGAATCCGCCGCCGATAAGTTCACCGTCGAACAAACCGTGAAGACCATGACCGGCGCCAAAACCCTCACGCTCGACGACAAAACCGGCCACGTGCTCCTCATCGCAGCCGAATACGCCGCTCCCACAACGCCCCCGCAACCCGGCGCGCGCGGAGGTGGCCGCGGCCCCATGGTGCCCGATTCGTTCTCCATTCTGGTAGTAGGGAAATGACACGCCGCGATCTCATCGCCGCAGCTCCCATCATGGCCGCAGCAGCGCGCAACGCTGCTGCGGCCGACGGCTTCCGCCCGCTCTTTGACGGCGTTTCACTGAATGGTTGGATGCGCAAATCCCGCGCACTCAACCAACCGAGCATGGGCCAGTGGTCCGTCGAAGACGGTGTCATCATTGGCGGCCAGGACCCTCCCGGCTCCGGCATCGGCTCCTATCTCGTCAGCGAAGAAAGCTTCGGCGACTTCGAACTCCAGATCGAAGCCCGCCCCGATTGGCGCGCCGACACCGGCATCCTCGTCCGCACCGTCGAACAAGGCAACGTCGGCATTCAAGTGCTGCTCGACCATCGCCCGCACGGCGGCATAGGCGGCTACTACGGCAACGGCCTCGCCAACTTCCACGCCTGGGCCTATAGCTTCGACGCGGAGACCGACGCAAAGGGCATCCCCACCAAGCTCATCCCCGGACCGCCGCAAGAACCCAGCACCGGCAACAAGAAAGTGGAACTCGATTTCGCCGCCCCTGTCGAGACTTTTCTAAAGGTGTGGAAGCTGAACGGCTGGAATCATTTTCGCATCCGATCGGTAGGCGCCATCCCGCAACTCACCACCTGGATCAACGGCGAAAAAATCGCCGCGCTCGACCTCGCGAAAATGAAATCCCCCGGCTGGGACCCCGAAGCCGTCCTAGCCAAAATCGGCCGCAAAGGCCACATCGCGCTCGAAGTCCACAGCAACGGCCCGAACGACAAACTGGGAAAGGATCGCTGGGCCCCCGGCGCCGTCTGCCGCTGGCGCAACATCTCCATCAAGGAATTATAGCCCCCCACCCATCCAGACATACGATGTTCGTGGGTGGCGGTCGCGATTCGCATGTGCGAATACTAACTCAAAAAATCCCCCCACTACATCTCCGCCCCACCATCCAACGACCGCCACAAATACCAACAAGCCACCGACCTGTAAGGCACCCACCCCCGCGCAATCTCCTCCATCTCCCCAGGCTTCGGCAACTCCTCCAACCCATACGCCCGCTTCATCGCCGACCGGATCCCCAAATCTCCAGTAGGCAACACATCCGGCCGCTGCAGCGCGAACATCAAAAACATATGCACCGTCCAAACACCCACGCCCTTCACCTGCGTCAGATGCGCAATCACCTCGGCGTCCGGAAGCGCAGTCAGCTTCTTAAAGTCCACCTCTTTCGAAGCCGTCTTCGCCGCAAGATCCAGCACGTACTTCGCCTTCCCCTGCGACAATCCGAACGACCGCAATTCCTCCACCTCCAGTTTCAAGATGGCCCGCGGCGACAACTTCCCTGCCCTCGCCACCGCCTTTTCGAGACGTCCGTAAATTGTTGCCGCCGCCTTCCCATGCAACTGTTGATACACGATGGAGCGCACCAGCGCCGTGAAATCAGGCTCTTTGTACGTCATGCGATACGGGCCAACCGCGTCGATAATGCGGGCCAGCACGGGGTCGGCGGCCTTCAGGTGGGTGATTGCTTTTTTCATGGTAACGGGTGATGATAACTTTACATCTATTGAGATAGTATCCTATGCGACTAATCTGCCTTGCCCTCGTCCCGTTTTTGCTTCAAGCCCAACCGAAGCCGCAGCAGCAGCCTCCCATTGAGGCCGACGCCACCTTCAAAGCAGATGTCGACCTGGTCAGCATCTACTTCTCCGTGCGCGACAAAAAGGGAGGACTGATCCCCAACGCCAACAAGCAGGAGTTCACCATCTTTGAAGACGGCAAAGAGCAGAACATTAAGTTCTTCACAAAGGAAACGAACCTGCCCCTCACCCTTGGCCTGTTGGTCGACGTCAGCGGCAGTCAGGTCCGCCTGCTCGAAGACGAGCGCCGTGCCGCCTCGCAGTTCTTCCCTCGCGTGCTTAAGCAGAAGGACATGGCCTTCCTCATCAGCTTTGGCGCCGAAGCCGAACTCCTGCAGGACTTCACAAACTCCACCCGCCTGCTACGCGACGCGCTTGGCAACATGAAGATGAACACCGGCGTCAGCGGCATCCACGCATCCACGATTCCCAGCGCCACGCCCAAAGGCACCATCCTCTACGACACGGTCTACCTCGCCGCCAACGACAAATTGAAATCCGAAGTCGGCCGCAAAGCGATGGTCCTTATCACGGATGGTATGGACCAGGGCAGCAGCTACAAGCTTAGTCAGGCAATCGAAATGGCGCAGAAAGCCGATGCCATCATCTACAGCATCCTCTACGCCGACCCACGCTTCGGCAACGGCTTCTATCGTCTTGACGATTCCGCCCTGCGCAAGATGTCCGAGGAAACCGGCGGCCACCTCTTCCGCGTCGACAACAGGCATCCGCTCGACACCATCTTCGATCAGATCCAGGACGAAATGCGCAGCCAGTACACCATCGGCTACTCACCCACGAACTCGCGCAAAGACGGTTCTTTCCGCAAAATCGAAATCAGAATGTTGAACAAGGATTTGAAGGTCCAGGCCCGCAAAGGCTACTACGCCGTAAGATAAGCCCGCCGACGTGGGGCAGAGTGCCACGCTGCCCCACGTCGGGTGCTAGAATCGATTTCGGACTTACATGATTGAATCCACGGATACCCTAAGGTCTCGTCTTTCTTACGAACCGAAAGAACTGCAATTTGGCACTAGCGGGCGGCGAGGCGAAGTCGTCGATCTGACGCAGCTTGAGATCTATTTGAACGTGCTCGGAGAGCTGCGGTACCTGCAATCAATCGCCCTGGCGGACGGAGGAATCGTTGCTGGCGACGAGTTCTATTTTGCCACCGACCTGCGTCCCAGTTCCACGCAATACGTGGCCGGGGAGCAGGGCTATGGCGAGATCTGCCAGGCTGTGGAGCGGGCCGTCCGCGAGGCTGGAATGCGGCCGGTGTATCTGGGCAAGATTCCCACGCCTGCGCTGACTGCATATGCGCTGGCGCGGGGCAAGGGCAGCATCATGGTTACCGGTAGCCACATTCCGTTCAGCCGCAACGGCTACAAGCTGAATACTTCGGGCGGGGAATTACTGAAGGAGCACGAGGCGCCGATCAACGCGGCTGTGCGGCGGGTTCGGGAAGAGTTGTACGGGCAGGCATTCTCGGAGTCATTGTTCGACCAGCGGGGCCTATTCAAAACGGGCCACAGCGATCTGCCGGAGGCCTTGGCCGCGGCGCGGTCAGAGTACGCTCAGCGCTATCTGGACTTCTTCGCCGGGGCTCCGCTGCAAGGAAAACGCATCGTTGTTTACCAGCATTCCGCGGTGGGCCGGGACCTGCTGGTGGAGATCCTGGGGCGCATGGGCGCGGAGGTGATTCCGGCTGGACGCAGTGAGACGTTTATTCCGATCGATACTGAAAATATCGATGCAGCGCAGTTGGCCGCCATCCAGGTTCTGGCCGATGAGGCCCACGCCAAGCACGGCGAACTGTTCGCGGTGGTTTCGACGGATGGCGATAGCGACCGGCCGCTGATACTGGGCGTCAATAGCGAGACCACCGCGCTGCGATTTTTCGGCGGCGACCTGTTGGGGATGATTGTTGCGGAGTATCTGGGGGCCGATGCCGTGGTGGTGCCGATCAGCTGCAACGATGCGATTGACCTTGGCAAACTGGCGCCAATGCTTGAGCCCAAGACCAAGATCGGTTCGCCGTTTGTGATCGCAGGCATGGCAAACGCGCTGCACAAGGGAAAGAAAAGCGTCTGTGGTTGGGAGGCCAATGGCGGGTTTCTCACAGGGTCTGACATCGCACGAAACGGCCATCTGCTGACGGCACTGCCCACCCGCGATGCCCTGCTGCCCATTTTGACAGTGCTGGTTGCCGCCAGCGAGAGGGGCGTATCGTTGGCAGCGCTTTTCGACGAGCTTCCGAAGCGGTTCAGCAAGGCGGCACTGCTGAAGAAATTTCCCCGGCCGATGAGCCTGCGGATCATGAAGCAGTTTACTCCCGATGGGGCGGGGCTCGAAGAGATCAAGCTTGAACTGCGCGGGTTCTTTACCGCGGAGCTTGGATTTACTGACATCGCGCGGCTGGATTACACGGATGGCGTGCGCGTCATTTTCAGTAACGGCGACATTGCGCACATTCGCCCTTCTGGCAATGCCGACGAACTACGGATTTACGGAGTGGCGGACACGCAGGTGCGCGCTGACGCCATCGCGGCGATGGGGGTTCAGGAGCCCGATGGGATCCTGCGGCGGATCGAGCGTTCGCTTTCCTGATATGATCCGCTCATAGGACAAGGCGGTCCGAATGTCCTGAATGTGAGGTCAGGAAATGAACGTGACGAGACGCACTGCCCTGGGGCTTCTGGCCGCCGCGGGCGCGCTGGGTGAGGAGCTGAAACCGGAGATCGCGCCGGGGCCATATGCGCCAACAAAACAGTCGCTTGATCGATACAAAGTGCCGGACTGGTTTCGCGATGCGAAGTTCGGCATCTGGGCGCATTGGGGACCGCAGTCTTCCGCCGAAGCCGGCGACTGGTATGCGCGCAACATGTATATCCAGGGGTCGAAACAGTACAAGTACCACGTGGCCAATTACGGGCATCCTTCCAGGGTTGGGTTCAAGGATGTGATCCATTCGTGGAAGGCAGAACGATTCGATCCGAAGGCGCTGCTGAAGCTATACAAGAAGGCCGGCGCGAAATACTTCATGAGCATGGGCGTGCACTGCGATAACTTCGACATGTGGAATTCCAGGCACCATCGTTGGAACGCCGTGAACATGGGGCCGAAGAAGGACATTGTGGGAATGTTCCGCAAAGCGGCGCTCGATGAAGGATTGAAGTTTGCCGTCAGCGAGCATGTGTGGGGCAGTTACAATTGGTTCGCGGTGAATAAGGGCGCGGACAAGGACGGTCCGCTGGCCGGCGTGCCTTACGATGGCAACAACCCGGCAAATTGGGACCTGTATCACGAGCCGCATCCGATTCCACCGAAGGCATGGGCCGAGCAGGGCAACGAGCCGGTGAAGTGGAAGCGCGAGTGGTTCCTGCGCATGAAAGATCTGATCGACAACTATGAGCCCGACCTCATCTACGAGGACGGCGGCATTCCGTTTGGCGAGTGGGGCAACAGTCTGGTTGCCCACTACTACAATCGCTCGAAGAAGGAAGTGGTTTACACCAGCAAACGCCTGACGGACTGCGCCGCGGGCACCTGCCTGCTCGATATCGAGCGCGGCGTAGTGGATGAAATCTGGCCGAATCCGTGGCAGACCGATACTTGCGTTGGCAGCTGGCACTACGACAAGGGCGTCAAATATAAAACCCCGAAGACGGTGGTGGATCTGCTGGTTGATATCGTGAGCCGCAATGGGAATCTGATGCTGAATTTTCCGCTGCGGTCGGATGGGACGCTGGACGCTGAAGAATTGAAGATTGTTTCGGCAATTACCGATTGGATGGCCGTGAATTCCGAGGCGATCTACGCGACGCGGCCATGGAAGATCTTCGGCGAAGGGCCGGGGATACAGAAGACAAAACCTGGCGGCGGGTTTGAAGGAACGGCCGAGCACTTCAATGAGAAGTCTCGCAAAGATTTGACGGCGGAAGATGTGCGGTTTACGACGAAGGGCGACCTGCTGTACGGGTTTGCCATGGGCTGGCCGGCGAAGGAGGTTTGTTTCGCGGCATTGTCGCCCCGGCGAGGCTTGTGGAAGCGCAAGGTGCGGCGGGTGGAATTGCTAGGCCATGCTGGCAAGTTGAAGTGGATTTTGAATGACCGCGGTCTGGTGGTGCAAATGCCAGAGGCGAAGCCTTGCGATCACGCTATCGCGTTGAAGATTTCCTGACTGAAATTTCGCCTGCGGAAGCGCGTGGCTTGGGCAAAGTGAGACTCCCATGTCGCCTACTTTTCGATAAGTGCAAGAAAAACGACTCTTGGCTGGCCATTCCCGGTCCGTAGGGAAACCATGACCTAACGGTCACGGCTTGCATGCGCTGTTGGATTAACGCTAGGAGGTCAGGACTGCTGATTTCGATGGTCATTGGTCCTCTTCGATCTCATAATAGCGGCACGTCCAGTGCTCGAACACGAGATGGCCATCGTACTGTGACTTTGCTTTCGTGCAAGCTCCCCAGTCTGCGCCCAGGGGGCCGGTCAACTCTACGTAGTGGCGGCAGTGGAGACACTGCATCGCTCCCATTTCGGGATCGCGCCAGGTGTCGGGTCATGGTTCTACGCGGCCGGGTGGACGTTTTTCTCCGGGCTCAGGTTGTACTACGGGCACACCTTCCGGCCAGGTTTATCTCAGCCGTTTTATCCAGCGGTCATGTGGATCGCTCATAATACAAGTCCTACTTTTCTATCATGCGATCCTAGAAGACGAAAGCGAACTGTGAAACCAAGCCACGGTCTAATACTCTCCCTGCTTATGGGCTCATGCGGGTATGTGACGCGGAGCAGCTCGCAATCTTAGATCGAGTTGGGGGGCGCGGAAACGCCGCATCGGCACTGCGCGACGGAATGGAGCGTAGACGGACGCATCCTGCGCCCGCTCTCGTTGCGGGATTCCTGGTTCAATCCGCGCGGCGTGATCGACGCAGCCACCGGCCGGATCACCCGCCTTGCCTCCGGCAACGTGAGCGGCTATACCTCCATGGCCTGGCTGCCGAACGGCCGGATTCAGGCGCTGCACGCTGGCCTGCGCTCGACGCTTTGGAAATTTCAGCCGGGAAAATAGCGGGACTGGAAACTCACAACGGGTTCCTCTGATCAAAGCTCATGAGCCTGCCAGCGGCAAAGCTGGTGGATGAGCGAGTGTGGTATGTTGCCGGGTAGGGCTGTTTTATGCCTACATTGCCGAAACCGTTTCTGACACCGGAAGAATACCTGGAAATCGAGCGCAAGGCCGAGTACAAAAGTGAGTACTATGGCGGCGAGATGTTCGCCATGTCGGGCGCGCGCTACGCGCACAATCTGATTGCTATGAGCGTGGGCGCTGGCCTGTACAACCAGCTTAGAGGCCGGCCGTGCGAGGTATATCCGAGCGACATGAGAATACGGGTCAGCCCTTCTGGTCTCTACACCTATCCGGATGTATCGGTTGTCTGCGGCAAGCCTCAGTTTGGCGATGGCGAGATGGATAATCTGACCAACCCGGTCCTGGTAGTCGAGGTGCTTTCGCCATCCACGGAGGCCTACGACCGGGGCCGCAAGTTTGAGCAATACCGCAAGATCGAGAGCCTTCGCCAGTATGTGCTGGTGGCGAGCGACCGCACCAGCGTGGAGCTGTTTACGCGCCAGGCCAACGGACAATGGCTCATGAGTTCAGCTACGGAACCGGAAGAGGAAGTTGTGCTCGATAGCATCGGCTGCCGGCTGAAGGTTGCGGATATTTACGAAAGGGTTGAGTTCGAGACTGGGCGGGGATAGCGCGGACGCGGCGCTGAACCGTCCGAACGCTGGTGATGGAATTCGTCGAGGGCTAACCAATTGCACTAGTCGATTCGCCACACAAGTTGCTCCATCTGGCCGTGCAGATTGCGGATGGCATCGCGGCGGCCCATGCGGCCGGGTAGACCCAGAAAAGCAGTTGAGCGGAGGCAGAGTGCGCTATCCTTCACCACTGAAATGTGTTGCGGGAACACCAAGGCTCACTGATTGGGTGAGTTAGAATTCAGGACTTTGCGGTAAGGGCAAACAGGGGTCAGACAGCGAATTTCCGGCCAAAGCCCCCTGAAATTCATGTCAGTCCCCAGTTTGCAGAGTCTGGCCAGGTTCTGCTGTCATGCGATCCTATAAGACGAAAGCACACTGTGAAAACTATCCACGTTATTTTACTCTTCCTGTTTTTTGTTTCGTGCGGGTACGCGTACGAAGCGCCTGACGACGCGGAGCCTCTCGCTATTTTGGAGCTTGGCGCGGCGCCAAGTAGGAGCCTAACGGGCGAGGGATGGAGTGTTGGGCCCACGATGGCGGTTGAATTCACGCCGATTGAGAAGTGGCTGGAGATTGAAGTGGGCGTCACGGCTACGCCGCGCCGGCATCGCACTACGGAATGGAGCGCGGACCTGCTGTTCAAGAAGCCGTGGTCGCTTTCGGACAAAGTCGAATTCATGATTGGGGCTGGGCCGGAGTGGCTGCACAATCAGAAGTCGAATGCGATCGGTGGTGCGGCCGTGCTGGACTTTATGTTCTGGACGTCGGCGAAGCGCAGATTCGGATGGTATGTGGAACCCAGTTACGAATACAGTTTTGGGCGGGGACATGAGCGATCGCTCGGGGTAAGCGCCGGCCTGCTGATTGCGATTCCGCGCCGACACTAGTATCGGGTCTTTTTTTCCTCGCTGCATTGGAGTAGTATGTGGGCAAAGGAGTCTGGGATGACGAACCGCAGAAAGTTTCTGGCGGCTGCCGGCGCGGCTGCGAGTGTTTCGATGCAGGCTGCGCCGAAGCTGGCGATCGATGGTGGCGAGCCTGTGCGGCAGTCGGCATTGAAGGCCGATTACTGGGGCACGCAGTTTTACGACGATAAAGAGAAGCGCGAGCTGATGGACGTGCTGGAATCGAAGCGGCCGTTCCGCTGGTACGGCCCTGGCAAAGAGCCGCCGATGAAGGTGTTGACCTTCGAAAAAGAGTTTGCGGCGCGGATGCAGACGAAGTATGCGCTGGCTGTTCCGTCGGGCACTGCGGCGCTGGTGGTGGCGGTGAATGCGCTGGGCATCGGGCCGGGCGATGAGGTGATTCTGCCGGCGTGGACGTGGCATTCCTGCTTCAATGCGATTGTGCTGGCGGGGGCGCTGCCGGTGTTCGCGGAGATTGACGAGACGTTCAACATCGATCCGGCGGACATTGAGAGCAAGATCACGAAGCAGACGAAGGCGATCATGGCGGTGCATCTGCAGGGGAATCCGGCGGACGTGGACCGCATTCTGCCGATTGCGCGCAGGCATGGCTTGAAAGTGATCGAGGACTGCGCGCAGAGCTGCGGCGCGAGTTACAAGGGGCGCCCGGTGGGGTCGATGGGCGACATCGGGATTTACAGCCTGCAGTTGAACAAGACGATTACGTCGGGAGAAGGCGGAGCGGTGGTGACGAGCGATCCGGTGCTGTTTGAGCGCGCGGCGCGGTTTCACGATCTGGGCGGGCTGCGTGCGCCGCATCAGCAGTGGCTGGGGACTCCGCAACTGGAGACGTTTATCGGCAGCGGGTACCGGATGAACGAGTTCACTGGCGGCGTGTTGTTGGCGCAGGTGCGCAAGCTGGACACGATTATCGGCAAGGTGCGGGCGAATGCGAAGCGGGTTTACGATGGCGTGCGCGATCTGCCGGGGATCGAGTTGCGGAAGCTGCCCGATGCGGCGGGCGAACTGGGTACGGGCGTGTTTATCGGTTTCAAGAACAAGGAGCGGCGGGACCGGTTTGTAGCGGCGATGCGGTCAGAAGGCGTGCCGGCGGCAGGGCCGGGCGGGTCAGTGATTTTGCCGGTGCAAAAGCATATTGAGAACAAGGTGACGGTGCATCCGGCTTGGCCCTCGTTTACTTCGGAGCGTGGGCGGGCGATCAAGTATGGCGAGCAGTGCTGCCCGCGGACGATTGCGGTGTTGAACCGGTTTGGCGGAGTGTTGATGGATCCGATGTTTACGGCGAAGGATTGCGCGGATGTGGTGGCGGCGGTGCGGAAGGTTTATCCGGCGGTGGCGGGGTGATGGATTTGCGTTTGACATAAACGCGTCACGGGGGCGTACGGCTATTGATATAATCCCGGTATGCCGGAAAACAAACTTCTCCGCAGAGACCTGTTTCGTGGGGCCGCGGCCTTCACGGCTCTCTCTTATTCGCGAATTTTAGGCGCGAACGATAAGATCAATATGGCCCTTGTCGGCTGTGGCGAGCGTGGACGTGGGGTGATGGGGACATTCCTCGCCTCCAACCAGACCAACTACACTGCCGTGTGCGACGTGTTCGCACGGCACATCGACCAGGCGCAGCAGGTGGCCAAGAGCGCCAAGGGCTATAGCGATCACCGCAAGGTGCTGGAACTGAAAGATGTGGATGCGGTGCACATCGCCACGCCCGATCACTGGCACGCCAACATTGCGATTGACGCGCTGAACGCAGGCAAAGACGTGTACGTGGAAAAGCCGCTGACGCTGAAGCCGGAAGAGGGCCCGCCAATTGTGAAGGCGGCGCGGGTTAACAACCGCATCTGCCAGGTGGGTATGCAGCAGCGGTCGGGGCTGCATTATTTGCAGGCGAAGGCAGAGTATTTCGATACGAACAAGCTGGGCAAGATCACCATGGCGCGGACGTGGTGGCATGGCAATGGATACCATTTGCGCAAGGCGCCGGACTATCTGCAGAAGCTGCCGTCGAATCTGGATTGGGCGCACTTTTTGGGTCCAGTGAAGTGGCGCGATTACGATCCGCAGCAGTATTGGAATTTCCGCGCGTATCTGGATTTCGGCGGCGGGCAGGTGACGGATCTGTTCACGCACTGGATCGACGTGGTGCATATGTTCATGGGGCAGGATAATCCGATCATGGCTTCGGCCGCGGGCGGGGTGTACAACTACAAGGACGGGCGCACGGCTCCGGATACGATCAATGTTCTGCTGCAGTATCCGAAGGAGTGGACGGCGACGTTCGAAGCGACGCTGGCTCCGGGGTTGACGGGCGCGGCGGTGGAGATGGTTGGCACCGAGGGCCGGTTGTGGATTGATCGTTCTAAGTTTGAATACTATCCGAAGGGGCGGAATGTGACGCCGGTGGTAGTGAAGTCGCCGCATGATCAGACGATTGATCACGTGGCTAACTTCCTGGATTGCTGCCGGTCGCGGAAGTTGCCCAATGGGGATGTTTATATTGGGCACCGGTCGGCGCAGGCTTCGCATTTGGGCAATATTGCTTACGTGCAGAAGCGGATGTTGAAGTTCGATCCGGACCGGGAAGAGATTCTTCCGGGTTAGTTTGTGGTTGCGTGGGGCCCGGCTGGCTGGGTGCTGGCCGAGCTGCTCTTCAGAGAGCCCGGATTAATTGGTGGCAGAGGTGTCAGAGGTCTCTGACCCCAATTAGGAGTTTGGTAGAATTGCAGAGAACAATTTAACCAGACACCGAAATGAGCTCACAGGAACTCCCCCCCCGTAGATGGGAACGGATCTGCGCCATTGCCTCGATGGTGCTTGATGCCGACAAAGCAGACCGTGAAGAGATTCTCGAAAGGGAATGCGCATCCGATTCGGAGCTGCGCGTATCCGTCCAGGGCATTGTCGAGAATTACTCGGAATCAGAAGATCTGCTTGGGCTGAAAAAACCCGTAATGGCTGGCTTCCTGGTCAAGGAATTTCAGCATGGCGACATCATTGGTGCGTATCGCATTGAGAAGAAGATCGGCGAGGGCGGCATGGGACGCGTCTATCTGGCTTCGCGCGCCGACGATGCTTTCACCAAGCTGGTGGCAATCAAGGTAAGCACGTTTCCGAGCGCTACCTTGGAAGGGCGGTTCCGGACCGAACGCAGCATTCTGGCACAGATGGAGCATGCCGGAATTGCGCGACTGCTGGACGCGGGGACAACTCCAGAAGGCGCTCTGTATGTGGTGATGGAGTACGTGGACGGGCTGCCGGTAGACGCCTATTGCGATGAGCATAAACTTGATACCCGGGCTCGGCTCGAGCTGTTCGATAAGATCTGCGAAGCCATCGCATATGCTCATGCCCAAGGCATTTTGCATTGCGACTTGAAGCCTTCAAACGTGTTCGTCAACCGCGAAGGCATTCCCAAACTGCTGGACTTCGGACTGGCCAAATCCGGTGACGCTGCGCCGGAAGGGTTGCTGGCTTTTACCCCGACATTCGCCAGCCCGGAACTGAAGCATGGCAAAGCAGTGGGCCCTTACAGCGACGTCTATTCCCTGGGCATGGTTCTGGAGCGATTGCTGCCAGGGCAGATCGATCAGGATCTACAGAGCATTTTGAACAAGGCCAAGCAAGAGTTGCCTGCCCATCGCTACCAGACCGTGGCAGAATTGGCGGAGGATCTGCTGCGGTTCCGGAGCAGGTTTCCTGTAAAGGCACGTCAGCAGACCGCGGCCTATGTGACGGGCAGGTTCCTGCAACGGAATTTGCTGGAAATTTCGGCCGGGGTCGTGTTTTTGTTCGCGATGGGGCAGTTTACCGCGGATTGGCGAAGTGAAGCGCGTGTTTCGAGCGCAAAGTCGGTACAGCAGATTACATCCTTGAGGGGACGCGAGACGTTTCCATCGATGTCCGGAGATGGGAAACAGGTTGCATTCGCCAGCATTGCGGCCGGCCATTGGGACATCTATGTGAAGCGGGAAGGGGCAGAGCCGGTGAATCTCACGTCGGCCAGCGGCGTGGAGAACTCGGAGCCAGCGTTTTCGCCGGACGGCAAGCAGATCGCATTCCGCAGCGAGCGCGAGGGCGGCGGCATCTTTCTGATGGACGCGTCGGGCGGCGGTGTTCGAAAGCTTTCGGACCAAGGCTACCAGCCAGCATGGTCGCCGGACGGGAAAAGGATCGCATTGAGCACAGCGACGTTTCCCTTTGGACGCATCGCGCTGACCGGAGTAAACCGGCGTAGTCATTTGCTTTTGGTGGACGTCGCGTCCGGTGCGAAATGGCCGCTGACCCGGGATACCGACATCCAGGATGCAGTGCAGGCGGCGTGGTCGCCGAATGGGCGGACGATTGTGTTTTGGGGAATAGATTCGGACGGCGAGATGTACGTTTACACGACGGCTACGGACGGGACCATTGAGAAGCCCAAGGTCATCTATCACCAGAAGGGCGTCACGGTGTGGAACCCATTCTGGTCGCCCAGCGGGCGATACGTTTATTTCGACAGCTCCTCCAGCGGCACGGCGAATTTGTGGCGCATTGCCGTGGATCAGGACACGGGCAGCGCGTCCGGCGAGCCGGTAAGAGTGACGATTCCGATCGCGCTGGCGGGTTTTTTCAGCCCGTCGAAAAATGGCAAGCGGCTGGCGTATACGCAAGACCATGAGGCGTGGAACATTGAAAGAGCGCCATTTGACGTGACCACCTTCCGGTTAGGGACGGCGGTTCCAGTGACAGAAGGCGCCAACCACTTTATAAGGCCGGTGGTCGCTCCGGATGGGGAATGGGTAGTTTTCCAGACACCGGATCGCCCGGCGGCAAACGTCTATGTCTGCCGCAGCAGCGGGGGCGTTGCCAAACAGGTGACGCACGTGGGCAAGTCACGCTTTCCACGCTGGCTGGATAACGAACATATCGGATACACCACCACGCGCGACGGAGTGGATCAGGTGGTTGAAATATCCAAGGACGGGAGCGGCGAGCGGGTGATGTTGGAACAGAAGAGTTTGATCGGGCAGTTCTGGCAGCTTTCGCGCGACAAAATGCTTTTCAGCATGGGTGGCAAGAACTTCTTTACCTTCGAGAACAAGGTTCAGACTCCATTTCGCACTCCGAACGGGCCAAACGAGATCTTTCGGCTTCATGGCATATCGGCTGACCGCAAGATCGCCGTGGTGGCGCTGATGCCTGCCAGCCGAAGGGAAGAGAACCCTTTGCAAATTTATGACATGGCCAGTGGCGCGTTGACTCCGTTGGGGGTGAAAGGGGCTAACGCAGCCTTCTTGCAGGATGAACGTTATGTGCGTTACACCAAGGCCAATCGCATCATGGTCTTCGACCGCAAGAGCGGCGAGGACCACGAGGTTTTCCAGCCAGGGGCGGATGAGTTGAGCGGGATCAGCTTTTCGGCGGATCAGAAGTGGCTTTACTTCAGCCGGTCGCGGGCGGCGGCGGATGTGTGGGTGGCGGAGATGGATCCGCCGTTGTAATTTATTTAAGAATTTTTGGCGCGTTTTTTGACTGAATTGCAAGATATTGATGGCGGGGGCATATGCCCCTCAAAATCGCGAGAGATATAAATGCATTCAGACTCAGTAAAACCGACAATTGTTAACTCATGGAATGAATGGGATCCGCTTAAGCACGTCATTGTGGGGGTCGCGACCAAGGGCTGTATCCCGGTCTCGGAACCGGCGATTGAATATCATTTCCCGGAAGAGGGTGGAATTTCCGGAAAGAGCGGGGAGTGGCCGCAGGAATTGATCGCCCGGGCCAACGAGGAGTTGGATAATCTGGCAAATGTGATGCGGATGCGCGGAATCCGGGTGGACCGGCCAACTCCGATCGCATTTTCCGAAGCGGTGACAACACCAGACTTCACGCATCCCTCGATGATTGGATGCATGCCGGCACGCGATGTTCTGCTGACGGTGGGCAGCGAAATTCTGGAGGCCACCATGTCATACCGGGCGCGGTGGTTTGAGTATCTGGCCTACCGTCCACTGCTTCAGGAATACTTTGAGTCCGATCCGAACATGATATTTTCAGCAGCGCCGAAGCCGCGCCTGGGGTTGGATTCGTATAAGCGGGGCTACTTCGAGCACACGAACATTGCTGAATTCGACAAGATCATCAGCCGGGCAGACAATATGGACTATGTGACGTCCGAATTCGAGCCCTTGTTCGATGCCGCGGATGCCACGCGCTGCGGCAAAGACATCTTCATCCAACACGGCTTTACAACCAACGAGAGAGGGATCGACTGGCTGCGGCGTCACTTTCGCGGGCACCGCATACACAAGGTGAACTTCCGGAATGATCCGGATCCTGTGCATATCGATTGCTCACTGGTACCGCTGCGGCCGGGCCTGGTGCTGGGCAATCCGAACCGCCCGATCGTGATGGAGCCAGGCAAAGAAGACCTCTTTTCGAAAAACGGGTGGGAGATGGTGATGGCGGCCAAGCCGGCGCATGAGAAGCCGCAGCCACTGTGCTATTACAGCATCTGGCTTTCCATGAACTTCCTGACGCTGGACCCGAAGACGGTGGTAGTGGAAGAAACCGAGGTTTACCAGAATGAACAGCTGGACAAGCTGGGATTCGAAGTAATTCCAATTCCATTCCGCAACGCATATCCGTTTGGCGGCAGCATTCACTGCGCAACCGCAGACGTTTACCGCGAAGGCCATTGCGAAGATTATTTCCCCAAGCAGTAAGCCTGAACAATTCAAATTCGAAGGAATTAAAGACATGATCAACAGAAACTGGCAAAGTTTGCTTGAACGGCCCTGTACGCCGCTTAATAACGTTCCGCCGTCGAGCCGGTATGAGGAGTATTGCGAAGGGTATTTTGCGACTGAGTCGCCCTGCTATATGCTGGGCATCACGGTGAAAGCCGCAGTCGTAAACAACGAATTGGCGTGCCCGGGATCGACATTGCTGGATGAGATTAACGCGTTCGATGCGGCAGAGGTTTCGGGGACGAATCTGGGGCAGCTCAACGTGATCACCGTGTCGTCATTTTGCGGACCTGAGGGACTGGTGTGGGGGTTGGATTTGTGCCAGCCGGAGGACGGGCAGCTTTCCATTGGGCAAAGCACTCGGGCTAGCCATCGGGCCGAGGTTTATGATCTGGACGGCCTGATGGGGCCGTTTCAGAGCCTGATAGGGACAGTGGACGAGAAGCGGTTCCCATTCATGCCCGGGTCACACGTTCCGGCTGCCATGAAATCAAAAACCTGCCGGGATACGGGCACCTTGTATGCGGCACTTGCGTTGGGAGTTCCAGAGGACCGCCGGACAAATGCCTGCCTGATGATGGAAAACACTGGTTTCTGCGCCGGCGAAACGGATTTCTTTTTGAAGGGCCAGGAGGTGCTGGAGGCACAGGCACAGTCCGTGTTGGCGATCGGCGAGAATCAGAGAGTGCGCTACAGCAAGGTATTCGTTGGGATCGCCAGCGTGCAGATTGGACCGGGGCAGACTGGCTGCGCGGTGGCGATGGCCCCGTACTTCCGCATGGCGCAAGGGGCATTCGTGAAGGAGCGCGACATGACCACGATGACCATTGAAGATTGGGAGGAGTTGACGGCACAGCGGTTCCAGACGAACCGGAACTAGTTGATGACGCCAACCTTCGTCCTGCTGGCATGCTATTTCGGATTCTGCGGCCTGGCTTATGGCGGCCAGGGTGTTTTGCTGGCGGAGATCATGCGGGCGCTTGGATTGAGCATCGGAGGATATGGCAGCGCGGAACTGGCGCCTCCGCTAGTGGGGTTCGCCCTGCTGGTTGGAGGCGCCGGTTTGACGGTTGCCATCGGAAAAAGAGCGGTGGCGATGGCGGGGCTGGTGTTGTTCGCCTTGGCCGCCTTGTTGCTTGCAGCGGCGAGCGGGTTTTGGAGTTTTGCGTTTTCGCTCGTTGTGCTGGGGGGCGGCTATGGCGCCGTGGAGATGGCCATGAACAGTGCGGCCATGGACTGGGAGCAGGCGTCTGGCAGGCAAGCCATGAATCTGCTGCATGCGGTGTTCAGCGGTGGTGCTATCGCCGGTGCGGGGATTTCAGGGTTGCTGCTGGAAAGAGGCGTTGCGTACGCAGGCATCCTCTGGGGGTTTGGCTGCGTGTGCGGACTGCTGCTGCTGATCACGCTGATGATTTCGTTTCCACCGTGTGGCGCCGTGAGTGAGGGTGGCGGGGGCATCCGGCTATTGGCTCGGGCTGATTTACAGGTGTTGGCGACGATAGGAATGCTCGGCGTGGTTGGCGAGAGTGTGGCGAACTGCTGGTCTGTGATTCATCTGAGAAGCCTGGGGGCGACGGCGCTGGCGGGTGGCGCCTCCTATGCACTATTCAATGCCGGGATGCTGTTGGGCAGGCTGATGAACACTGTCGTGGTAGCGCGTCAAGGTGCCCGTGTTTCGTTGCGTGTTTCCGGCGCGGTTGTGACTATGGGAGGAGCGCTGTTGATGACGCAAGGGAACCTGGGCCTGGCGGTTGCTGGTTTTGCGTTGACAGGACTGGGGGTTGCGGGCATTATTCCAACCGTGCTGAGCAGTGCGGCGGAGCGCATGCCGGGACGAGCGGCGGAGGTTACCGGGGCAGTGATGGGTGCGATCTACCTGGCGTTTGCACTCTGCGGGCCAGTGGTTGGGTGGATGGCGGAGTGGCTTTCGCTAAACGCGGCGATCGCCGTTGTTTGCGCCAGTGGCATGGCTATTCCGATGCTGGCCCGGAAAATGAGAATTTGAGGCAGCCACTGTTGCGTTCAGCGTTTTTCGGCTGAAGCGACCTGTTGGGCCAGCCATGCCTTAGCGAATGCCCACTGGCGGTTGACGGTGCGGGGGGAGATGTTGAGGATTTCAGCGGTTTCTTCGACGGCGAGACCACCGAAAAAACGCAATTCCACAATGCGGGCCTGGGTTGGATCCAGTTGCTCAAGCCGGGTGAGAGCTGCGTCGAGAAGTTCGAAGTCAACTGTGACTGATATTGGAGAGTGATACAGTTCATCGAATTGCACCCAGGCATACTCGCCACCTCGCTTGTCCGCTTTTCGGGCGCGGGCGGACTGGAGCATGATGCGGCGCATCACAACCGCGGCGAAGGCGAAAAACTGGGCGCGGTCGCGCCAGTCGGCACGAGCGTCGTTGCTCATGGCGATAAAGGCTTCATGGACAAGAGCGGTGGGGTGCAGGGATGGAGTCTCAGTGGAGACGGCGCGGAGTCTGGCTAGGTTCTTAAGCTGTTCATAAATAACAGGAAACAGCTCTTCGGCGGCAGACGGATCACCGTCGCCCCAGGCACGAAGCAGAAGTGTGACATCCGAGGATCCCATGGGTAGTTTTGTTGATTTTATCACAGAGGATTTGGGGGCAATAGTAATGAAGGTCGCCTGCGTCTAAATCGGTGGCAGAGGTGTCAGAGGTCTCTGACCCCAATTAACGAACGATTGCGGACAAATTTGTCCCAATTAGGTTACTTTTTGCTGTGTTGCCTCGTCTTGTAGGATATCCATATCCTGGGTGACTATGCGCAGTTTAATATTTCCTCATCTTTTTCTCCTCCTACCCGCTGCGGCGGCGCTGGGGGCTGACAATTTCCCTAAAGTAGTCCAGCCATTCCTGGCCAAGAACTGCGTCGGCTGCCATAACGAAAAGAACCATTCGGGCGAGCTGAACCTACAGAAATTCAACAGTTTAGAGTCGATGATTGCGGATCGCGACAAATTTGAGAGCGTCATCAATCGCGTAAAGTCGGGCGAGATGCCTCCGAAGGGGTTGCCGCGGCCGAAAGAAACCGAGGTGAAGGCGGTGACCGGCTTCATCGAGGCCGAATTCGCGCGTATCGATAAGAATACAAAGCCCGATCCGGGCCGCGTGACGGCGCGGCGGCTGAACAAGACCGAGTACAACAACACGATTCGCGATTTGCTGGCCGTGCGGTTCAAGCCGGCCGACGATTTTCCGGCTGACGATTCGGGCTACGGATTTGACAACATTGGCGATGTGCTGACGCTGTCGCCAGTTTTGCTCGATAAATATCTGGCTTCGGCCGAGAAGATATCGAAGATGGCAGTTGGCGTCGCTCCGAACATCCGGGCTTCGGCGGAGCGGTTCAAGAACCAGAGCGGCCCGAAACGGGTGCCGAGTCCCACGCTTGGCGTGAAGTACAAGTTCCCGGTGGAAGCGGAGTACGACATCCGCACCGGCCTCGGCGGACAGCGCATCGATGGCAAGGAAAAGGTCCAGGTGACGGTGTTCCTGGATGGCAAGGAACTGAAAACCGAGGAGTTATTGCCGACTCAGCAGCGCGGGCGGTTTGCCGAAGTGCGCATCCCCGTACCGCAGGGCGAGCACACGCTGCGGGCGAGACTGCTGCCCCCAACGGCTGAGGCTGCGCAGATTCCGGGAGTCAACGGCCAGACGCGGACCGGGTTTGTGGATTACGTGGAGATTCGCGGTCCTTATAAGCAGAAGACCGGAGCGGAGCTGGAAAGCTACAAGAAAATCTTTGTCTGCGGACATGCGCCGGGCGCGCATCAGGCGGAGTGCTCGCGGAAGGTGCTTGCCCCGCTGGCCACGCATGCGTACCGGCGTCCGGCGACTGACAGTGAAGTGACGAAACTGGCCGGGTTCGTGGACCTGGCGCAGAAGCAGGGCGATTCGTTTGAGCAGGGCATGGCGGTGGCGATCCAGGCGATGCTGGTGTCCCCGCAGTTTTTGTTCCGCATTGAGCGCGATCCGAAGCCGGACGATGTGGCGGCGGTACACGCGGTAAGCGAGTATGAAATGGCGTCGCGGCTGAGCTACTTCCTGTGGAGCAGCATGCCCGATGACGAGTTGCTGAAAGTTGCGGGCGAGAAGCGGTTGCGCAAACCAGGAGTGATGGATGCGCAGGTGAAGCGGATGCTGGCCGATGCGAAATCGAAGGCGCTTTCGGACAACTTCGCCGGGCAGTGGCTGCAGTTACGCAACATGGATTCGGTGAAGCCGGATCCGGATAAATTCCCGGCGTTCGACGAGGAGTTGCGCGAATCGATGCGCACGGAGACGGAGATGTTTTTCGATAGCGTGCTGCGTGAGAATCGCAGCCTATTGGACTTCATCGATGGCAAGTACACGTTCCTGAATGAGAAACTGGCGCGACATTATGGCATTGATGGGGTTCAAGGTAATGAGTTCCGTCGTGTGGATTTGAAGACGGACCAGCGCAGTGGCGTGCTGACGCAGGGAAGTATTCTGACAATTACTTCGTATCCGACGCGGACTTCAGTAGTTTTGCGCGGCAAATGGATGATGGAGAATGTGTTGAATGCTCCGCCTCCGCCGCCTCCGCCGAATGTGCAGTTGCTGGATGAGGCGACCGTAGGGAAGGCCGCGTCGTTGCGGGCGCAGATGGAAAAGCACCGCGCGAATGCGATGTGTGCGTCGTGCCATAGCAAGATCGATCCGCTGGGATTTGGATTTGAGAATTACGATCCGATCGGGCGGTGGCGGACGGATGACGGCAAGTTCCCGGTGGACGCAACGGGTACGCTGCCGAGCGGGAAGTCGTTCAAGACTCCGGATGAGTTGAAGGCGATTTTGAAGACGAGCAAAGATGCCTTTACGCATGGCGTGACGGAGAAATTGCTAACCTATGCTTTAGGGCGGGGATTGGAACGATATGATCGGCCGGCTATCAAGTCGATCGATCAGAAACTGGCTGCGGATGATTACCGGTTTGGCCGGTTGATTTCAGAGATTGTGAATAGCGCGCCCTTCCAGATGCGGCGCGGTGACGGAGTAAAGGTCGCGGGTATAACGAAATGATTATCGGCAAACATCTTTCCAGACGAACCCTTTTGCGGGGCATGGGCGCATCGATTGCGCTTCCTTTCCTTGATGCGATGCGGCCGGCGTTGGCGGCGGACAGCCGTGTGGCCGGGGCCACGCCCACGCGCTTGGCCTTCACTTATGTACCGAACGGCATCATCATGAAGGATTTTACGCCGGGCTCGGAAGGCGCGCTGACAGAGTTTCCGCGTGTGCTGGCTTCGATGCAGCCGTTTCGCGATGAGATGCTCGTAATGTCGGGCTTGACGCAGAACGGCGGGCGGGCGCTGGGAGATGGACCGGGCGATCACGCGCGGGCGGCGGCGAGCTATTTGACGGGCGCGCATCCGAAGAAGACATCTGGCGCCGACATCTTCAACGGCGTTTCGGTTGATCAAGTGGCGGCGAACAAGGTTGGCTCGGGGACTCGGTTTGCTTCAGTGGAGTTGGGCCTGGAAGACGGCCGCATGGTGGGCAACTGCGATTCCGGCTACAGCTGCGCGTATTCGAACAGCATTTCTTGGCGCACCGAGACAACTCCTAATCCGCCGGAGATCAATCCGAAGCTGGTGTTTGAGCGGCTGTTTGCGGGCATGGATCCGACGGAGACGGCCGAATCGCGGGCGAAGCGCGCGCTATATAAGAAGAGCATTTTGGATTTCGTGCGCGAAGATACGGAGTCGTTGCGACCGACACTGGGCGCGACGGATAAGCGCAAGTTGGATGAGTATCTGTATGCGGTACGCGATCTGGAAAAGCGCATTGAGACGGCGGCGAAGAACACGAACAATTTCCAGGTGGCGATTGAGAAGCCGGTGGGCGTGCCGCTGGAGTTTGCCGACCATGCTCGGCTGATGTACGATTTGCAGGTGGTGGCTTTGCAGGCTGGGTTGACCCGGGTTGTAACGTTCATGATGGGGCGCGAGGGTTCGAACCGGACATATCGCGAGATCGGCGTGGCGGATGCACATCATGGCATGTCGCACCATCGCAACGATCCGGATTTGATTGAGAAGCTGGCACAGATCAACATCCATCACATGGGGCAGTTCGCGTACTTCGTGGGCAAGCTGAAGTCGATCAAAGAGGGCGACGGGACGCTGCTGGATCACACGATGGTGCTGTATGGCAGCGGCATTTCGGACGGCAACCGGCATACGCATAACGATCTGCCGATTCTGCTGGCCGGACGCGGGGCGAAGAACTTCAAGATGGGGCGGCACGTGAGATACGCGACGGATACCCCGCTGGCGAATCTGTTCTTGTCGATGCTGAATCAAATGGGCGTGGAGACGGAGAAACTGGGGGATAGCAGCGGGGTGCTACAGCATTTGAGCGACGTTTAGGGGAAAATGGTTTCAAAGCATGCGTTCCGCGTCTAACAAACAGGGATTGCACTGAAATGGAATTTAGAATTGAAGAAGAGACCGTTACTATTGTCAAGATGGTCCGGCATTTCCATGGGCCTTGCATTCTGTGCGATCGCGAAACACGGTACGGGAATAGGTTACCGCGCCTTGGTCTAGAGTGGCTTCAAAGGCAATTCGGAAAGACACTGCGAGAACGCAATCAGCGTTCGATTCGCATAGGTGTGGTGCCCAATGACAAGAGTCTGACGATGCTCGAACAACTGCTATGTGCTGAATGCAATTCCGGGCTTCTCAAGCTGAGATGGGCATCAACCGATGAACGAAATGCTGCGCTGGGTCGAAAGAAGAAGCAGAGTAATCGATACCATGCAAATAGAGACAACGATATAATTCATGTGGAATTAGAGACAGCGGAATAGAATGACCAAGTGGGGCAATGAACGCCCTTGAAAACACTCGCCCTAACAACAAGCGCCGTGGGTCACTCTCGCCTCAGCAATGGGCTAGGGCCAGCCGGGCTTAATAGCAAATCGACACGCTGTCAGATCAACCGAACAGGTGGACAACCTTTACAAGCGACGAGCGATGAATGGACTTTTTTTGACTTTCGGTCGTCAAAAACTCGTCAGCATTGAGCAGATGCGCCGCGGCAAGATGAAGGGAATCCATCGAGCCTACACCCGACTTCGACGCTTCTTTTTCGCCTAGAGCGAATATTGCTGCCAAATCGGGCGCAGAGTCGGCAAGTGCAAAGAACTGTTCGTAGCAGCGAATCTCACGCGTCTGCTTATTAGAAGATCGCCTTCGGCAACACTTCCAGCCTTACGAACGGACTGGTTAGAAACACCCGACCTGGATCTTCCAGAACTTGCAGTGCGAGTTCCCGCAGTTGGGGTACGCCTTTGAAGGCTGCGATCAGAACGCCGCTATCAAGGAACGTCCGGATTGGGAGGGACACTAACGCGATCCCCGGCGCTCCGCAACCTCGCGTGACAATTCGCGCCTGTTCAAAAGCTTTCCGCCGGCGGAGACGTAGGCGTCCGAGATTTTACGCAGCGTTTTGCCCAAGTCAGAAATAGGCTTAGGGTGGGAGCCGTTTTTGACCTCAATCGCTGCCTTTCCAGGAGCCTTGATCATTGGTAGAATTTTAGCGCGGTACAGGTTCGTTAGACCAGCCCGTTTCTAAAGTCCCCCTTTCAAACCGTGCGTGCGGTTTTCCCGCACACGGCTTAACGATGATCTTACAGGTGCGGCTTGCGCCGGGTATTTCACAG
>CAIRSA010000153.1 GCA_903881085.1 uncultured Acidobacteriia bacterium | reverse complement strand
CTTTTTTCGGCCGTTTTCGGCCGAAAATGGGATGTCTGACCCCAATTGCCCTCCCCCGCAATGCTCCAATAAATCACTCACTCAATGGGTTACGCCGCCTTCATCCGCAATCGAATGCAAATGCGGAAGATCGCTGTATCAAACCAAGTCCAACAGCTTTTTCTAGGTTCACAGCTTCTCACGGTCGCGGTTCTCCGGGCACATTCCTGCTCTACCCGCATTCCTCGGGCCGGAAACCGCTCCAAAAAAAACAAAAACCGCCACAGCGTGGCGGTTGCCGAATGTAGAATCAATAAGATAGGGGGAAATCTCGCCACGCTGTGGCGGTTTGCCGCTCTAAAACGAGGCCAGTTCGCTCATGCGGCACTCCGCGTGGATCGCCTTCACGGCCTTCTCCACGTCATCCCGCCGCACCACAATGTTGATGGTCAATTCGCTTGAGCCCTGCGCGATGGCGATGATGTTCACCTTCTCGCGCGAAACCGCCGTGAAGATCCGGCCGGCAAGACCCGCCGCGCCGCGCATGCCTTCGCCCACGATGGCCAACAGTCCGACGTTCTCATCCACCTCAATGGGCTTCAGGTACCCATGCGCCAACTCCAGCGAAAGCCCGTCTTCCAGGCACTTCGTAACAGCCGACAACTCTTCCTTGCGGACCAGGAAGCAGAAGCTCTGGCGATAGCTGGAACTGGAAAACGTAAGCACCTCGGCGTTCACCATCGACAGTGCATCCAGCGCCCGCGCCATTACGCGCGTGCCGCTGATCTCCGCGCTGGCCGGCTCAACCGAGACCAACGCGACATTGGCCATCGACGTAACCGCGCGCGCACCGCCCGGAGCCGAAATCGTGGTGACGATCTTCGTGCCCGGCGCAGCCAGGTTGAAGCTGTTCTTGCTCCACACCGGAATCTCTTTTTGCACCAGCGGAGCCAGCGTGCGCGGATGCAGCACCTTCGCGCCGTTGTAGGCCAGCTCGGCCGCTTCGCTGTAGGTGACTTCGCTCAACACCACGGCATCTTTCACCAGTCGCGGATCGGCGGTCATAATGCCATCCACGTCGGTCCAGATCCACAGTTCGCTCGCATCGAGCGCGGCAGCAAGAATCGACGCCGAAAAGTCCGATCCGCCGCGGCCCAGCGTGGTCGGCCGCCCGTCAGCGGTGGCGCCGTTAAAGCCCGTCACCACGGGCAAAACATCATCGGCCAGCAGCGGCATCAGTATCGACTGCGCCTTTTCACGTGTCGGGTCCATTAGCGGCGTGGCGTTGCCGAAAACGGCATCCGTGACGATCACCGTAGCTGCGTTGATGGCCTTCGCTTTGATCCCAGTCGAATCAAGAAACGCGGCGATGAGCAGCGCTGAAAGCCGCTCGCCCATTGCGATCGCTTCGTCCACCGAGCGCGGCGGGCGTTCACCCAACATCAAGACTCCGCCCGTGATGCGCTGGAATTCGGCAATCAGCGCGTTGATGCCCACCATCGCCTCGGTCTGTGCCGCAGGCGGGAGCAATTCGCGGCAGGTATCTTCATGCCGCTTGCGTAGTGCTTCGATGTTTGTTTCCACGCCCGCCTTGTCGCCACCTTCGGCGTGGCGCAAAGTGTTGATCAACAGATCAGTCACCTTCGACATCGCCGAAACCACAATCACTACCGGGCGTGTTGCCTTCTGTTGGCGGCAAATGTCAGCCGCAATCTTCATGCGTTCGGCCGATCCCATACTGGTTCCGCCAAACTTCATTACCAAAACGTTCTTCAACTCGTGACTTCCTTTCCATTTGACGTGCGGGCGCGCACGGCTTTGAGAATGGCCTGCTCCACGTCTTCGAGGGTCAGGCCGGTTGTATCGATATACGTCGCGTCGGGCGCCTGCATCAGCGGCGATTCCGCCCGTGTGCGATCGCGCTGATCGCGTTCGCGGATTTCCCGCTCCGTCTCTTCCAGGTCGCCGCCCGATTGGTCCACGCGGCGTCGCGCCCTCTCTGACTGATCGGCATCGAGGAACACTTTCACCTGGGCATTGGGGAATACCACGGTGCCAATGTCGCGGCCTTCCATCACCACGCTTGCGGCGGCGGCCATCTCACGCTGCTTTTCCACCAACGCGCGGCGAACGCTGCCAATGGCTGAGACCTGCGAAGCGGCTGCCGAAATCTCAGGCAGACGGATCGCCTCGGTCACATCTTCATTGTTTAGAAAGACCTGAGAGCTGCCGGCGGTGAATTGAATGTCCGCAGCGAGGGCCAGTTGTTCCAGCCGGTGCATGTCGTGGAAGGCGACACCTTGCCGCAACGCCCATAGGGCCACTGCGCGATACATAGCGCCGGTATCGATATAGACGAAGCCCAGTTTTGCCGCAACCCGCCGCGCAATCGTACTTTTTCCCGCGCCGGCCGGGCCGTCAATGGCTACAATGATTCGTTTGTCCAAATATTGATTATAGCGGCTAGATCCTGGAAACGGCTTCCGAATCCAGTTCGCCGCGCTTGGCTTTTTGCAGATCCAGGAATTCAGAGAGCTTCATCGGGGTTTCGGCACCCTTGTCCATTTGCCTGATGACCGCCTTCTGATAACGGCGCAGCAGCTCGCGCTTGTTGCCATCTTTGAGGGCGCACGACTCGATATCCAATAGGATGTTTATCTCCCATGGCCTGAATGTGTTACGGTTCATCGTGCCGCGTAGCAGCTCCTGGATCAGCCGGTTAAACTGAGCGAGCATAGCTTCGTGGTCGAGTTGGTTGATATGAGTCATGTGCAGAATCTCAAAAACGATTCCCGGATGGCCGTGGCCATCATCAAAGTAGCATATCGGCAGGGTGGACCGAAATTCTTAGGCAATTGGTACCATTTTTTTGTAAAATTCTGCCCTCATTGACTACCACAGGGGCCTCATTATAAAGTTGCAGAGTGAAGATCACCCCCCTCGCCTGTGTTGCGTTTGCGCTCTGCCCGACCGCCTCTGCCGCTACCGATCCGGCCAGGGAGTTCGCGCAAACCATCCGTCCGGTGCTGCTTGAAAACTGCGGTTCCTGCCATAACCCTAAGAATCCAAAGAACCGCATTGATTTCCTGAAGGCCGAAACCGTGGCCGGAATCGAAGCGCAGCGCGGCATGTGGCGAAGTCTGGCGTCGCAGTTGCGGAATCGTACCATGCCGCCCACTGCGTCAAAGATCAGTGAGCAGGACCGTTTTCGTATCGCAAAATGGGTGGATGACCGCCTGCGTCAGACCGCCTGCAACTCCGGTGAATTTGCAGGGGCAGTTTCGTCAAGGCGGCTGAACCGGCGCGAGTATCACAATACGATCCGCGACCTGTTGGGTGTGGATCTGGCAGTGGCCGACATCTTCCCAGCCGATGGCACTGGCGGCGAAGGCTTCGATACCAACGGCGAAACCCTCTACACGCCGCCGCTGATGATGGAGCGCTACATGGAGGCGTCGCAGGTGATTCTCGACCGCGTGATCATCACGCCGCCCATTATTCGCATAGTAGGCTCGGCCAAGATGGAGCCAGCCAAGCCGTCAACCCGCGTGGGGCGTCCGCTGGCGATCGATGAAGCTGTTTCCACCACTATGACTGTCGCTCTTGACGGCGAGTACAGCCTGCGGATCAACATGGAACGTCCGCACGACCGGCCGGTGAAGGTAATGGTCAAAGTGGATGGCGCTTCGGCAGGCACGCTGAACTTTGGCAAGGATTCAAATGGTGGGCCAACCAGCCGCGCCGTCACCTTCAAGCTGACTCGCGGCCCGCACACTTTCGCCGTAGTGCCCTTGGATTGGCCTATCGACTTCAACAGCTTTTCCGTGGAACAGAGTGTGCGCGAGGCGTCGGCCGAAAAGCGTGCCTTGCACTACCGGTTGTTCGGCATGGAGCCCGGCCAGTCGCCGGGGCAGCCGCGCGAAGCCACGCGCCGTCTGCTTGCAAGTTTCCTTCGCAAGGCCTATCGGCGGCCTATCGCGACCGCCGAGGTGGAGCCGTTTTTGAAAATGTATGACCGTTCAGCAGAACGTGGCGATCCCTATGAAGAGCGCGTTAAGCTGGCGCTGAAAGCTGTGCTGGTTTCGCCGTACTTCCTGTTCCGTATTGAAGAGCGCAAGACGACGCCGGGCATTCATCCGCTGGCGCAGTTCGATCTGGCGTCGCGCCTGTCGTACTTTCTGTGGTCGACCATGCCCGATGAAGAGCTGCAGCGGCTGGCCGAGCTGGGCCGCTTGCAGGATCCGAAAGTGCTGGCCGTGCAGGTGGAGCGCATGCTCGATGATCCGCGTTCACGCACCTTTATGACCACCTTCATCGGCCAGTGGCTCGGCACGCAAGACATAGGCGGCCGTGTGGTTCCAAACCTGACCGAATTGCAACACTTCTACACGCCGGACACGGCGGCCGACCTGCGTGAAGAGCCCGTTCTGATGTTTCAATACATCCTCGACGGAAATCGCAGCCTGTTGGAATTGCTGAACGGCAAATACACGTTTTTGACCGAACGCCTGGTGAAATATTACGAGCTCGAAGGACAGGTCAACATCCTGCCGGGCAATACGTTTCAAAAGTACGAATGGCCCGACGACCGGCGTGCCGGAGTGCTCGGGTTCGGAGGCGTGCTCGCCATGACTTCGCATTACAAGGAGGGTAGCCCGGTATTGCGTGGGGCCTGGATTCTAGAAACGCTGCTTGGCACGCCTGTGCCGCCGCCACCGCCGGATGTTCCGCCGCTCGAAACCGGCACAAGAAATGCCTTGAAACTTACGATGCGTGAGAAGCTCGCCAAGCATCGTGCCCAGTCGTCGTGCTCGGCCTGCCACAACGTGATGGATCCGATTGGTTTCGGCCTGGAAAACTTCGACTGGATGGGCCGCTGGCGCAACAAGGAATTGAACGGTAAAGACGTCGATGCGAGTGGCGAAACGCCGGCGGGCGAGAAGTTCAACGGCCCGGCCGAACTGCGCCAGGTGCTGCTCAATCACAAGGACGAGTTTATGCGCCACCTGACCAGCAAGATTCTTGGCTACGCGCTTGGCCGCAGCATGCAGGATGGCGATAATTGCACAGTGCAGCGGTTGGTGGATGCCGTTCAGAAGGATAACTACAAGGCGCGAACGCTGATTCGAGAGATTGTGTTGAGCGTGCCGTTCCGCAACTACAATCCGGCTGCTGTCGTGGCCGAGCCTGTGTCGGCAACGCCTGCAAAAAAGCGTGCGCCGCTGTTAGGCGAGCGCTAAGTTAAGCGCGAGCGCTAAATTTGTTCTCGTAGGGAAGCGGCGCGAACTGCGCCGAGCTCCAACTCCGCTCGCCGAAATCGAGCAGTGCGGCTATGCTCTCTTCGAGGGGAACGGACTGCACGAACGGATATGAGAACTGGGCGTTAACAGCCGAGGGACCTTCGAGGTGATAACTGACCATGACGACCGTGTCGTCTTCGTCATGGAACTTGCGCGTGCTGTCGACCACAAGGCTCAAGCCGCAGCTTTCTTGCAGCCCATGGAGTGCGTTCCGTACTTGCAGTTCAAATTCCATCAAACTACCTCTAGTATCTCATCGTCCACATTATCGGCATCTTCTAGCAATTTCTTTAGACCGGCGTGGGCCGGCCAATAAATACAACTTCCTTGTGCGGTTGCCTGGTCATCGCGTCCTGGCATCCCTGCGATTCCACAAAGCTGCGGAAAGTCACGGAATCCAGTTCCTCCATGCGGTACTCGTGCACTGCTTTCCATCCAACATAGCTCGTCAATTGGGGTACAACGGTGCCAGAGAACGAAATCTCGGCCCGGCCGCTCCATGGATCAATCCGATAGTCAATGGTGGCCGTGGCGTTTGGCGGCCAATGGCCGGTAGCCACCCTGGCCGCAATCTGCCCAAACAGACACAGCTTAAATCTCACAAACAGGCGCAGATGAATTCCGTCGTTCAAAATATGCCCGCATGCCGACCCCGTTCCTTCAAAATATTTCGCAATGTTTGCAGCGCGAACCCGAATCGGCGTATATCCCATTCGCGCCATGGCCATAAATTAAACGGAAACAGGCTGCCCCTTCTCATTCAGGTAAACGGTGGGCACATCCAAACTCAAGGCGGCGCGAAAATCGTTCAAGTCCAGATCGCGAACGACGTGCTCCGGGCCAGTGTAGGCATCGGGTGGCTGTCGGTTCCCTGAATCCAGTACCTGATGGAGCGAACTCTCTTGTTGCCACAACGAGCTGACCTCATCCGATGGTGACCCATAATAAGGAATCCAGCCTCAGAACTCCTGACCTCGCCCGCTAAACTGCCATGTGCGATGAAAACAAAATGATCCCGGAGTGAACTTGCAACGGGCCTCGGGGGTGGGTTAGAAATGAAGCATGCCGCAGATGCAGTTGCCTATCTTTCCCGCCGGGG
>CAIRSA010000152.1 GCA_903881085.1 uncultured Acidobacteriia bacterium | reverse complement strand
GTCCGCCATGAAATCCGGTGGGATCAACCAGAACCACAATCAATCGGGCCTGAAGGTGAAATCGGCAGTGAAGGCTGGCGGAATCAACCAGAATCACAACCAGGGCGGTATGAAGGTGAAGTCCGCCATGAAATCCGGTGGGATCAACCAGAACCACAATCAATCGGGCCTGAAGGTGAAATCGGCGGTGAAGGCTGGCGGAATCAACCAGAATCACAACCAGGGCGGTATGAAGGTGAAGTCCGCCATGAAATCCGGTGGGATCAACCAGAACCACAATCAATCAGGCCTGAAGGTGAAATCGGCGGTGAAGGCTGGCGGAATCAACCAGAATCACAACCAGACCCGCTAACCTTTGTGTTAGCCTACACGCGATGGAGACCCTTTCGCCAGAACTGTGGACACGCGTCGAAGAGCTTTTCGATGCGGCCTGCGATATGGCGGAGGGGGAGCGGGCGAAGTGGCTGGAAGCACATTGCTCCGACCCATTCCTTCGTGAACAAGTGATTACGCTGCTGGCCTTCGCGGGCGACGAGGGCCGGCAAATTGCAGCGGTGGTATCAGGAGCGGCTGAGCGCCTGGCCACCGAGAAGAATCCGGATGCACGGCTGTTGGGCAGGCGTCTGGGTGCTTACCGAATTGATAGCATCATCGGCAGCGGCGGAATGGGTGCGGTCTATCTGGCTGTGCGCGATGACGAGCAGTATCTGCAACAAGTAGCAATCAAGCTGGTGCATGTAGCCTCGGTGGGCCACGCAGCGCTGTTGCGCTTCCGCCAGGAGCGGCAGATTCTGGCACGGCTGGAACATCCCAACATTGCGCGCTTACTCGACGGCGGCACCACCGATGAAGACATTCCATACCTTGTGATGGAATACGTGGACGGGAAGCCGATTACCGGCTATTGCGAAGACGCCCGACTGAAACTGCGCGACCGGTTAGCGCTCTTCCTCAAAGTATGCGACGCCGTAGATTTCGCCCATCGCAACCTGGTGGTCCATCGCGACCTCAAACCGCAAAACATCTTTATCAATCAATCAGGAGAACCGAAACTGCTGGATTTCGGTATCGCCAAACTGATGGATCCGGCCGCGGATACGGAGCAGGCGACGCGAAGCGGAATGATTGCGATGACGCCGGATTATGCAAGCCCGGAACAAGTGCGCGGCGATGCGATATCCACTGCAACCGATGTCTATTCCCTGGGCGCAGTGCTGTACACCTTGCTGACGGGAGCGAAGGCGCACCGGCTGAAAGATTACACGCCGGCGTCGATCGCGGAGGCGGTTTGCGACACAATGGTCGCGCGACCCAGCGAGTCGGTTGCCAACCCGAGGATCCGGCGCGAATTGCAGGGCGACCTGGACAACATTATTCTTCATGCGATGCGGAAAGAGCCGGAAAGGCGATACCGGTCCGCAGCGGAGTTTGCGGCGGACATCAAGAGGTATCTAGAAGGCCGGCCGGTACAGGCACGAGCCGACACGTTCACGTACCGTAGCGGCAAGTTTCTGCGGCGCAACCGGTTGGGCGTGATGGCGGCCACACTGCTGCTGGTGGCGATTAGCGTTGGGGCCGCGGCCACGCTTTGGCAAGCGCGGCGGGCGGAGAGAAGATTCCAGCAGGTGCGGTCGCTGGCGAATTCTTTTGTATTTGAGGTGCACGATAAGATTGCCGATCTGGCAGGGTCGACCGAGGTACGCGAACTGGTGGTGCGGCGTGGCTTGGAATACCTGGATTCGCTGGCGGCGGAGGCGGGCGGCGATGAAACGCTGCAGCTGGAGATTGCAGCCGGCTACGTGAAAATCGGCGATGTGCAGGGTAACGTGGTGGTAGCGAATCTTGGTAAACCGGAAGAGGCTTTGCGACGGTATGAGAAAGCGTTGCAGCTTGCGAATCATCTTGAAAGGGCGAGAATCAAGAGTTTGGCGCTCGACCGATTGCTGGCCAAGGTGCATCTTTCGAAAGGGCAGGTGCTGAGCTCTTTAGGTGCACCCCAGGCAGAATGGAATCTGCGGGAGGCAATCCGAATCGCTGAAGCAATGCCGGCAGATGAAGGAGTTCCTCGTCTGGCGTTATTGCGTTCGGCGTACTTTGGAATCTGGACGATGGCGGAAACTGGCGGTCAGGTGGCAAAGGGGATCGAGACCACTCGCAGTATGCTGGCGCTTTCAGAGCAAATCTACCAGGCAGAGCCAACGGATCAGCACCGTTATGACCGGGCGATTGCCGCGCAGGGTGTGGCGAAGGCGCTGGGGGATTCCGGTGCGATGGATGACGCCATTACCGGGCATCGGGAAGCGATTGCGTCATTCAGGGAGTTGCACAGGAAGGACCCGAGAAACGCGACGTATTTCCGTGATTTCCTGGGTGCACAAATCTGGATGGCAGAGGCGCTGGGGGATGCGCGGTATGCCAACATCGGCGACACCGTGGCGGCAGAAGAACATTACCGTCAGGCCCTGGCATTGGCGAAGGAGCTTTATCGGCAGGATGTGGGGAACGAGCGGTGGCCGCATGATCTGGCGGAGATTCACGGCGGGTTGGGCGTCACATTGCGCGACCGCGACCCGAAAGCGGCGGCGGAATATCTGCGGCTGGCGATTGAGGGAATGGATGCGGCGCCGGCGAGTGTGATGGGTAACATCAGGTACCGGTCGGATCAGGCGGAATATCACGCATCCATTGCATATCCGATGCGCAAGCTGGGGCGCTATGCGGAGGCGCGCCAGCATCTGGAGCGGGCACTGGCGGCGTTGCGCGATCTGGCCGTGAAACAGGCGGCCAACAACTCAGTAAAATCCGTCTTGACGGCGGCGTTGTTGGAACTTGCGGCGCTGGAAAAGGTGCTGGGAAACAAGGCTGCAACCGCGTCGGCTGCCAAAGAGGCGCTGCGTGTGATTGAGCCGGCTGTGGCGGCAAATCAGGACAATGCACTCCTGGCGCTGCGTCTGGCTGAGTCATACCAGATGTTGGGACAAATCGACTCTGCCGGGCAGTGGTATGCGCTGCAACGGAACGTGTGGGAACAGTGGCGGAAGTCCGGGAGGCCGGCGGGCCGGTTCTTCGAATATCAGCTGCGCGCCGCTCCTGCGGCCATGGAGAGAGTACAATGACTCGAAGTGGACGATTCGCGATCAGACATCACGCACCTGCTGCACGACTGGCGCAACGGCAACAAGGCCGCGCTCGACGCACTGACTCCGATACTGTATGAAGAGTTGAGGCGATTGGCGAAATCGTCGATGCGCGCTGAGCGTGCGGGTCACACCTGGCAGCCGACTGTACTGATTCACGAAGCCTACATCCGCCTGATTGGCCAGCAAATGCCTGACTTTCAGGACCGCGCGCACTTTTTCGGCGTGGCGGCGCATACGATGCGGCAGTTGCTGATTCAGCATGCACGCGGTTGGCGGGCGCAGAAGCGCGGCGGCGGGCTAAATGTAGAGTTGGAAGATAACCAGGCGGTGGCGGGCGGCGATCCGGAAGAGATTCTTGCTGTGAATGATGCGCTGGATCGGCTGGCGGCGCAAGACGAGCGGAAGGCCAAGGTGATTGAGATGCGGTATTTCGGCGGGTTGGAGCGGGAGGAGATCGCCGAGGTGCTGGGGGTTTCGCTGGGAACGGTGAAGCGCGATATTACTCTGGGGGAGGCTTGGCTGCGGCGGGAACTGGGGCGGGGTTGAATACCCAGCCTTGTTGAAATTTACTACGCACGAATTCTGTTCTTTAGTTCGAATTCTACTGTCTCAAGAAGTATGAAACTAAGGAACCTCTTCATCATCACACTGTTTTCGTTCACTTGCCTGGCGCAATCGGGCACCGTATTATTCCGCGAATCGTTTGGCTTTGGGCCGGCGCAGCAGCGGCCTAAGAGCGGTAAAGGAAAGCTGACGCCCGTGTTTGTCGCCACTGGCGTGAGCGGCTTTTGGGCAGAGTTTCCAGCCGATAAAAGCGTGACCTGGATGTCAGTGGATGCGGCGGGCGTGCCTGGCTGGAACTTCGCGGCGAGCTCTCCGAATCCTTATGAACCTCCGACGCCGATGCAGGCGCCGCTCGTAGGCGGCGGTGTGGATGTACCGAATGGGTTGGCATACTGCTTTAACGATCTGGGTGCGTTCCGGGCGATGAATCTGCTGGCTCCGGTGAGTTCGCCGAAGACGAAGTTTGAGGTGACGGCGGAACTGATGCCAAGGCCGATAGTGGGCCATTCTACGGCGATGGGGCTGACCAATTCCAATGTGTTGGAAGACAACTTTGAAGGCAGCGCCACGGTGTGGGTACGGATACTGGCCCAGGTTACCGGCGTGCAAGGTAGCGGCCTGGCAGAGTTTCGTGTGAGGGGCCTGGCCGGGCCGGTGGTATCGCAGCAGGTGCCGGTGGATTTCAACGGATTTAATCCGGTGAAGATTGTGGTGGATCCGGTGGGGTTGACGGCGACGGCTACGGTGAATGGAATTGTGTTGGGGACGCTGCCGATTCCAGCAGGTGGGACGAAGTATTTGGGGTTTGAGGGCTCGGGCGGGGCGGACGATGTGTTTGTGCGGCTGGCGCAGTAGACGTTGATGCGGGCGAGATTATTTTCTGCCGAACAGCTTGGCCCATTCCTTCGTATCGGGTGTCGGTTTGAACTTTGTTCCCAGTAAGTAGAAGGCGAGTTGCACGGGTCTGGTTTCAGGGTAGCGAGCAACTCGCCTGATCTCGCCGGCCCCGCGCTGAAATTCTTCGTCGCTGGAGCCGTGAATGGCCGACACTTGAATGAGCAGATTGCCAGGTGCGGGCTGTTGGATAGTGACTCCGTGGATGCGCTGCACTTGCGTCCCCGCATACTGGTTGTGGAAGCTGTCGGCCACGAAAAAGGCGCTTCGCCAGGCACTTGCGGGCTTCAGGAAATCGACAGTGTACAGGAAGTGATATTCATGGGTCCGCTCTTTTTTCGTCTCTTCGCAGACCAGAATTTGCCTCCGGTCTTCCAATGTGACCCTGCTGCAATGGCTGGTAATGACGCCGTTTTTGTACCAGACGGTCTTCCATTTGCCGGCCTTTCTGGTTGCCAGTAGGGTGCCTCCTTCCAGATCGTCCGGGTCGTTGGATGGATTCAAACCGCTGATCGCGGCGTCATCGCTGGTGGGTGAGAGGAAGTGTCCGAAAGTCACCCTCTCCGCGCCCCACCTCACTCGCTCGCCTGCGGTCTCGGCCTTGCTTGGGAGCGCGACGCCGCAGCCAAGCGCGTCCACTTTCTTGAAGATTCCGCCACGGGAGCCGCCTGGGCAAACGTCGTCGAGGATCGACTTCACTTTTTCGTAGGAGATCTGCTCGAAAGAGTATGTGAAAGATGGGTTGGGCACTGAGCCGCTAGCAACGTCGAAGGACAATGACCATAGGATGAGGAATGGGGCCAGTCGCATATGCTTCCTTTTAACCGCAAGATAAGACGAATCGGCCATGGCTTTGGTTATCCTATTAACCGGCCAATCATCTGCCGCTCTGACGCGGATCTTGAATGGACTGAACAGGTTAAGAGCGCGACAGAGATTGGAACCGGGTAATAACTTAGAAAAAGCTGTTGGACTGGGTTTGATACAGCGATCTTCCGCATTTGCATTCGATTGCGGATGAAGGCGGCGTAACCCATTGGGTGAGTGATTTATTGGAGCATTGCGGTGGAGGGCAATTGG
>CAIRSA010000151.1 GCA_903881085.1 uncultured Acidobacteriia bacterium | reverse complement strand
TTTAGGAATTCGCCCGGGCAACGGAGCTCGGCGCGGCAGGACTGTAGCGAGTTGCCGGCAGTCTATAGGACCGCGCCGGCCCTGCCCGGGCCATTGAGAAATTCGCCCGGGCAACGGAACTCGGCGCGGCAGGACTGTAGCGAGTTGCCGGTAGTTTATAGGACCGCGCCGGCCCTGCCCGGGCCATTGAGAAATTCGCCCGGGCAACGGAGCTCGGCGCGGCAGGACTTTAGCGAGTTGCCGGCAGTCTATTGGACCGCGTCGGCCCTGCCCGGGCCATTGAGAAACTCGCGCACAATATATTCGCTTCGGCGTCCGGAATGTCGAGTTTCTATTCCGCAGCATCGCCGTGCCGAAGCGGCTTGTTCGCTTTGGGTGGGCCGTTCCTGAGATATCCGTCATTGTTTGCGCTAACCCGTATTTCGTTTTCCTTGTCCAATCTTTCCGCCTGGCTTAACGGATTGTACGCCTATGGCTTCGGGTTACTCGGCATTGTCCGCCACAAGCATCTTCGAGTCGAGAACCGTGAATACTTGCTCGTTGGTGCGAAATACCCCCCGGATATACTTTGCCTGGCTGCGCGAGACATTTGCCGGGGCGGGCTCAAGTCCTGTGCCATTCACCTCCACCACGTCGCCTGCTTTGTCAACCAACAGGCCCACGAATTCACCTTGGTTTTCAATGATGAAAATTCGGCTGCCAGGGCTGCCGTCCAGCTTTCCGAGCCCCAAAAGCAACCCTGTGTCGAGGATGGTGACGATGCGTCCGCGCAGATTCAGAATGCCCGAAACCTCCTCCGGCGAATGGCTGACCTGGGTGATGGGGCCGAGGCGCACCACTTCCAAGACTCCTTCGGCGTCCATGGCAAACTGGAAACCTTTGATTTCGAAGGTTGCGAGCAAGTTGCATTTCGTGAGTGGTTCTTCCAGAACGGATGTCATTATAAGGCTCCATATATGGGGTTTGGTGGGGCGGCCTTATGGCCGCCCCGCTGCGGGAATTGCCTGCATTGCGCGGTGGATGCTTGCAACCAGGTCTTCCTCGTTTAGCTTGATCTGATATTCAGTCACGCCGGCCGCCAGTCCGCGCTCGATCTCCTCTTCGCCAGCCAGCGACGAGAGTGCGATGACCGGCAGAGATGTGAAGCGCGAGTCGGCGCGGATCTGCCTGGTCAACCCCAGGCCGTCCAAGCGAGGCATCTCGATATCGGTGGCGACCAGTACGATGTCGTCTGCGTTCTGGTCAAGCATCTCCCACGCCGCCTGGCCATCGGACGCCGCCATCACGCGGAAGCCAACAGCTTCGATCAGTTTCTTGATCTGACCGCGGAAGAAATCGGAGTCTTCGGCCACCAGCACGGTACGCCGGTCCGGATCGGCGGAGGGAATCTCCGCCTTCTTGTGAGTGGCTGCCTGTTCCCACGACGGCCGGACGAAGGCGGCCAACTCGGCGATGTCGAGTATCAATGTTGTACGGCCGGACAGCACCGTTGAACCAGAAACGCCGCGTTGCCGTAGCGTGGTCTCATCGACGCTGAGGACCGTGTCCAGAATGTCGAGCGGCTCGGCGGCCAGCAACCCGAACGATGCACCGTCTTTTTCAAAGACCAGCACCACCCATTGCTGCGCGTTCGATAGCTCTCCGACGCTGGCCAAATCGTGCAGCGTGACCAATGGAAGGCTTGCGCCGCGGTACTGCATGGTGCGGCGTCCGCCCAGGAATTCGATTTGAGATTCAGTCACCTGTTCGATGCGCGTGACAACGCCGAGCGGCATGGCGCAGGGCTCCTTCTCCGTGTTGTGGAACAGCAGCAGGGAACAGGATTCGGAGTTGCCCACCGTTTCCAGCTTCTGCGCCGCGGTCTTCTGCGCTGAAGATGCCGTTAGACCTGCTCTGGCGGCCAGGCCCGCAACGTCGAGGATGACCGCTACCCTGCCATCTCCCAAAATGGTTGCTCCTGCGTAATCCTTGATCGATTTCAAATGCCGCCCAAGCGGCTTCACCACGATCTCTACCGTGTCATGCAACTCGCCCACGGCCAGCCCGTATTCAAAGACGCCCGTATCCACCAGCACGACATTCATTGCGCGGTCGGCTTCCATTGTAGGGCCGATACTACCCAACAGGTCAGCCAACCGCACCAACGGCACCATACGGTCGCGAACAAACAGAACGCGCGCATCGCCGGCTGAGCCCGTGCGCGTGGGGATCTGTTTTGCTGGAATGCGGATCAGTTCGCCCACGCTCACCTGAGGGATGGCAAAGCGCTGCCCACTATCGGAGATAAGCAACGACGGGATAATCGCCAGCGTCAGCGGCAATTTGATGCGGAACGTCGCGCCCATTCCGGGGACGGAATCGATCTCCACTTTTCCGCCCAGCTTGTCAAGATTGGTTTTCACTACATCCATGCCCACGCCGCGGCCCGAGACATCGCTGACCTTTTCGGCCGTGGAGACGCCTGGCAGGAAGATGAGCGCCATCTTTTCACGCTCGGTCATGGCGGCGGCCTGCTCGCGGCCGAGCAGACCTTTGGCTACCGAAGAGGCGGCGATCTTATCGGCGATCAGCCCCTTGCCATCGTCGGCAATTTCTATCACCACCTGGCCTGCCTGATGAGAGGCGCGTAGGGTGACCGTGCCCATCTGCGGCTTGCCTTTCGCCGCGCGCACTTCGGGAGACTCAATGCCATGGTCAACCGAATTGCGCACCATGTGCGTGAGCGGATCGCTCAGGCCTTCGAGGATGGTCTTATCGAGTTCGACATCGCCTCCTTCGATCTGTAACTGAACTTGCTTGCCTAGCTCCTTGGAAAGATCGCGCACCAGCCGGGGGAATTTCGAAAACACGCTGCCGACGGGCTGCATGCGGGTGAGCGTCACCACTTCCTGCAGCTCAGAGGTGACCATACTGACGCGCTGCGCGCCACTGGCGATGCCGCGCGCGTCCTGCCGTGAAAGGGACTCATTCAGTTGGTTGCGGCTGAGCACAAGTTCGCCCGCTAGCGTCATGAGCGAATCAAGCAGGGCGACATTGAGGCGGATGGTGGCCTCGGCAGGAGCCTGTTGTGCCACGGCCCCAGCTTTGGGCTCGATTGCTGCCTTTGAAGTAGACTCTTCTTCTGCCGCAGTCCTTTGCCGTGCAACCGCGGGCTGCTTCTTTTCTGCCTCGGGCGCTTCGGCCTTGGCCCGGCGCGGTTTTGCTGCGCTCTTGCGCGCACCCCTGGTCTGTCCCGCGGATTCGGCAGAGGGAGCGGCTAGCGGTTTGGCGGTGCCGTTTTTTTCGATCAGTGTGATCTGCTCCGGCGGAATGCCGGCCAACTGCCCAATGAGGTCGGTTTCCAGCACCGTGGCGTAGAGTACTTCCAGAATCAGTCTGGAACTGGGGAAGTCCTCCAGCGTGCCAGCCGAGTTCAGATCAAGCTGCGTTTCGATGATCGAACCGCTCTTCATGAGCGAATGAAAGACCTGGAGCGGCGTTTTCGACTTGTGGTGGATGTCGTGAATCAGGTCGTAATCGAGCAGATAGATGCAGCGGCCGCCCTTGCGCGCCGAATTCAGATCGAACGACGAGATGCGGATGCACCGCGCTTCATCGGGCACGTCGAGATCGACCAGTTCGTTCGCGTAGGCTTTTTGATCCTGTGGCAGATGGTCGGATACCAGCGCCATGAGTGCGGAAAGAAACTCACCGATGTCGGCTTCATTGCTGCTCTGGTAGACGGCTAGCATATCCCGCAATTTGTCGAAGGCCATGAGCAGGACGCTAACAACCTCCGCGGTGGGCGTCATTTGCCCGCCGCGAATCATGTCCAGCACGTTTTCGGTCTTGTGCGCCAGATCGCGAATGCGCGATAGATTGAAAAATCCGGCGCCCCCTTTGATCGAGTGCGCAGCGCGGAAGACACGATTCACCAGTTGCTCATCGATGGCCGCGCCGAGGCTCTCAATGGTGAGCAGGTCGTTTTCTATGTTCGCCAGATGTTCTCTGGATTCGGCCAGATAGTCTTGAATTAGATCGTCGTCGAGGAATAGTTCGCTCACTTGGCCCCCACTACTTGCCCGAAATGCGGAAATGCTGATGCATCCGCATGGTTTTGAAAAGCGACAGGATATCCGCGGACGCGTTCACGATCTCCAGCCTGCCGCCGGATTTCGAGATGGAATTGAATGCCGAGATCAGCAGGCCGATGCCCATTGAATCCACCATTTGCGTCTGCTCCAGGTCGATGACCAGCAGGTTTATCCCGCTATCGTCCAGTGCACTGCGCAGGACCGCCCTCAGTTCGGTGACGGTTGCGGCTACGATATCGGCTGCCGGCTTGACCACGATTCTGCCTGCTTCCCGAATAACCATTGCTGGCGTTATTTGCTCATCAGTCATATTTCGTCTCCTCTTCGAATTTCTTCCAGATTGCAAGGCAATTGCCCGTTGCGTTATATCGATAGCGGGTAGCGTACCTGCGGAAGATCTCCACACCCCGTCCTGAGACAGCGGTGGAACAGGCCTCCCTGCCGCTCCTGGAGCGCCAGTCAAAGCCCTCTCCCTGGTCGCGCACGATCATGGTAAGGTTGCTGCCGCGCCGCCGGATGTGGCAGTAAATCTGCTTTGATGCGTCGGCTTTGGAGCCATGCAAAACCGCATTGGTCAACGCTTCACGCAAAATCAGTTCAGCCACGAAGTGTTCGCCGTTGCGGCACATGCAACCATGTTGACGGCGAAAGGAACAGTAAAACTCTTCGGTCGCGGCAATCGATGCGGGCAACCAGATGCGGAGATCCAGCTTGGATGCCATCGTGAGATTCACTGGATCACCGCCTTTTTGGACACTCGCCCAAGCAAACAAGCTCGTCGCGGCGGGAAAGTTGCGAGGTCCTTGGTTGTAGGGTTGCGCCGGCCCTGTTTGGGCGCTTGAGCAACTCGCCCGCAACTGGCTCGCTTCGGCGCTAGAAATGTCGAGTTTCCCGTACGCCGTATTACCGCGCCGAAGCTGCTTGTGCGCTTCATAAAATCACCTCGGATGCGAGTAACAGCAGATCGTCCTGCACCGCCGTTGCACCGTGCCGTGCGTCGGCTACGATGCGATGCACCGCTTCGCCAATCGGCAAATGCCTGTGGCGCACGCAGCCTTCCATCAGCCGCCGCTGGCCTTCTGCGCGGCCGCTGCCCGCCGCGGCTTCAGTCAAGCCGTCGCTATAAAGGAAGAAACGGTCGCCGTTGTCCACTTTGACATCTTTGTTCTGCAGCACCAGGGTACTGAACACTCCTAGAGGTTCGCTATCGGCCTCAATTGCCTGCACGCGCCCATCGGCCGACAAAACGATCATTGGCGGGTGCCCCGCGCTCACCACCGAAAGCCGCCGCGTGCGCTTGTTCAAACGGGCATAACAGGCGGTGAGGTACTGTTCTTCTCCCAACAACTGGCGCATTACGGAATCGACCCCGCGCATGGCGTCCTCAGCCGAATAGAGCGGATTGGAATACTGGCGCAGCAGGGCTTTCACCGCGGAAGTGAGAAACGCCGCGCTCACTCCGTGCCCGCTGACGTCGGCTACAAAATATCCGAAGACTTCATCGCCAATTGGGACCACGTCATAGAAGTCGCCACCGGCTTCCTCCAGCGGGAAATAGTACACCGCGAAGTGCGCTTCCGGACAATCCTCAGGGCGGACCAGTATCGCCTGCTGAGCATTGCGCAACTGTTCCAGCCGCAGCCGGTGTTCGGCGATCATGGCGCGATTGTTGGCGCTTATGCGCAGGTGCACGCGGACACGCGCCAGCACCTCTTCGCCATGCATCGGCTTGGTTATGTAATCGACGCCTCCGCTTTTCAGCCCGGCGACTTTGTTCTTTACGTCGTCCAGGGCCGAAAGGAAGATTACCGGGATATCGGCCGTCGCTGGATTCGATTTGAGTTTGGCGCAGGTGTCAAAGCCCGTTTCGCCTGGCATCATGACATCGAGCAGAATGAGATCGGGCTGCGACAGCGTGCTGATGCGGCGCGCTTCCGGCCCGTTTTCAGCATCCAGCGTACGGAAGCCCTCAGAGACCAGGACGGCGCGCAACATCTCGATGTTCATTGGAGTGTCATCGACAATTAGTATGGTTGGAGTCGCCATCCGCTGTTCTCTTCCTGGGCCTTGCCAGTGCGGCCGCCACGATCTCTGCCGCCGTGCGCATTGAGCCCATCGTCTTTCTTTTCGGCACGGAGCAGCTAAGTCTGAGGCTATCTTGGCCACTCGCGCAGAGTCTCGCTGCAAGGGCACTTACATTGAATGCAACCTGTGGAATGTCTGGGGTCGCTTGGTGGCGCGGACACTCGTGTGTGCCGCGTCGAGACGAGTCTGACGCGTTTGTAAACCCTTCGAAATACAAGAGCCTTGGCTTGGCCAGGACGTCCCAAATGAAAACGTCTCGACACGAATGTCGAGA
>CAIRSA010000150.1 GCA_903881085.1 uncultured Acidobacteriia bacterium | reverse complement strand
GCTACAGTGTAGAACACGAATAAAATGGCACCTTCATACATAGGCGGCGAGAGCACTATCCCCGCCGCAAAAAAAGCTAACAAGGTAGAAATACCTATACAGTCAACAATAATATATTAGTCCGAAAGACTTACTCCCCTTCCAAATAGGTATACCCGCCCAGCCCATCCTCGTAGAACCGCAGCATACGGCCAGACTCCTCGTAGCTCAACTTGCCTTCGCGCACGGCCGCCTCAACAGCCTTGCGGAACTGTTCCAACAGCATCTTTGAACTGAACTGTACATAGTCCAGCACTTCGCGCACCGTATCTCCGGCAATCACGTGATCGAGAATGATCTCGTTCGATTCGCTCAACGTGACATGAACGGCATTGGTGTCGCCGAAGAGGTTGTGCAAATCGCCCAGAATCTCCTGATAAGCGCCCAGCAGGAACGCACCCAGGTAATAGGAATCCCCGTTGAAAGTATGCAGCGGCAGCGTGTTCTTCACATCGCGACGATCGATGAAGCGATCGATCTTTCCATCGGAATCGCAAGAAATGTCGCCCAGCACGCCGTAACGCGTCGGCTGCTCGTCCAGGCGATGGATCGGCATCACCGGGAACAACTGCTTCACTGCCCAGCTATCGGGCATGCTCTGGAACAGCGAGAAGTTGCAGAAGTAGGTATCGGAGAGCATGCTCTCCAAACCTTCCAGATCTTCGGGGAAATAGTCGAGTTCGCGCGCCATGCGCAGAATGCGGCGGCAGATCGCCCAGTACAAATTCTCAGCCGCGCTGCGCTGTTGCAGCGGCAGATAGCCGAGACTGAACAGATTCAGCGCGGAATCGAGCGACTGTTGGGCATCGTGGAAACTTTCCAGCATGTTCTTCGTACTCAGGCCGCGAAAGGTTTGATGCAGATCGATCAGCGGCTGCTCCACATCGTCGGCCAGATCCTGGAAACCTTCCTGCTCACCGAATCCGCTCACGCCCAACACGTCGAACATCAGCGCGCTGTGATAGGCCGTCACGGCGCGGCCGCTTTCGGTGATGATATTCGGATGCGGCACTTCGGCTTCGTCGCAGACGTTTTGAATGTGATACACAACGTCGTTCGCGTATTCCTGCAGCGTATAGTTGACGCTCGATTCGAAGTCGGTCTGCGAACCATCGTAGTCGATACCCAGGCCGCCGCCCACGTCCATAATTTTCAGGCCCGCGCCCGAACGCTTCATCTCCACATACACACGCGCCGCTTCAATCACCGCTGCTTTGATCTGGCGGATGTTGGTGATCTGGCTGCCCAGGTGGAAGTGCATCAGGTGCAGGCAGTCTTCCATGCCAATGGACTTCAGATGCTCCAGTGCGCGCAGTGCTTCGGTCACGGTGAGGCCAAATTTCGAGCGGTATCCGCCCGAGGACTTCCAGCGCCCCGAACCGCGACTCGCCAGCTTCACCCGGATGCCGATGCTGGGCCGGATGCCGGCCTTTTCCGCATGCTTGATGATGAGTTCGAGCTCGGTATATTTTTCGACAACGGGGATGATCTGGCGGCCAATCTTGCGCGCCATGGTGACCATCTCAATGTATTCGTCATCTTTGAAGCCGTTGCAGATGATGGGCGTCTCGTTATCGGCGATCGCTACCACGGCGATCAACTCTGGCTTCGAACCCGCTTCCAGGCCGAACTTGTATTCGCGCCCGTACTGCAAAACCTCTTCCACAACCTGCCGCTGCTGGTTCACCTTGATCGGAAACACGCAGGCGTATTCGCCCTTATAACCGTGCTCCTGGATGGCGCTTTGAAAGGCAGAGTGGATTTCGCCCAGGCGATGCTTCAGGATTTCGCCGAAGCGGATCAGGATGGGCATATTGATGCCGCGCAACACCAGCGTGTCGACCAGTTGCTTCAGATCGATGGAACGCAGCGGATCCTTACCCGGATGCACGCACAGGTTTCCATTGGAACCAACGGAAAAATAGCCCTTGCCCCAAGCGGCAACGTCGTAAAGCTCGCTTGCCTCAGTGGTTGACCAGCGGTCTGCCGGTTCCCGTAGCTGTGTTCCTTCACTCATCTTTGTGATCAACTCCTAGGTGCCTCCCAAGGCGCACGGATATCTCCGCGCAATTCATTCGCAAAAACCAGTGTCCGACGAAATGGCCCGGTGGGCAAGTATAATTTTGATGTGGTCCGAACAATTTTGATGGCAATTGCGTTACAAAGCTGCGCGGCCTTCGCCGAGTCGGCTGTGCTGGAGTGCATTTCCAGCAAGCATGTCGAAGCGAAAGGCGATGGCACGACGTTCTATCAATTCCGTATGAGCGCGGCGCCAGGGTGGACGATTTCGCGCGCGTCATTGCTGCTGCACACCACGGGCACTGTGCCCAAAAGCGTTGAGGTGGGCTTGGCGGTAGAGAAGTGGAACGAGTTTGATGCTAAGCTGATTCCCGTCGCTGGAAAGATGCGCAAGTACGATGCCACCGAATTAAAACTGGGTTGGATCCGCATCGAACTCGAACCGGCGCAAGCGCAGCAGATCGTCCATGGCCTGGCAGTGAAGGTTGCAGGCGCGGGCAAGGCGATGCCGTTTCATCTGCGCGAATCCATGCAATATTCTCCGTATTTATTATTGGAAGGGACAAGTCAATGAGGTTGGAACATAAAGTTGCGTTGGTAACCGGCGCAAGCAAGGGCGTGGGCAAGGGGATCGCTCTGGAATTGGCGCGCGAAGGCTGCCATGTTGCGGTGAATTTCCATTCCGACCGCGCCGGCGCGGAAGCCACGGTTGCGGAGATCGCCGCGATGGGCCGCAATGCAATCGCCGTGCAGGGCGACGTGGGCTACGCCGATCAGGTGGACCGCATGTTCGCCGAGACGATGGCGGCATTCGGTAAGCTCGACATTCTGGTGAACAACGCTGGCGTGCAAACCTGGAAGGCTCTGCTCGATCTGGAAGAGGACGAGTGGGACCGCGTGATTCGCACGAATCTGAAGGGCTGCTTTCTGTGCACGCAGCGCGCCGCGCGACTGATGAAGGATACCGGCGGCCGCATTGTAAACATTGGCTCCGGATGCAACAAAATCGCCTTCCCGCACCTTGTCGACTACACTGCCAGCAAAGGCGGCATCGAGCAGTTCACCAAAGTGAGCGCGGTTGAACTGGGCAAGTTCCGCATCACGGTGAACTGCGTTGCGCCGGGTGCCGTAGAGATTGAGCGCACCAAGTTGGAAGCCGGCGACTACGCAGGAACGTGGGCCGGCGTGACGCCGCTGGCGCGCGTGGGCGTGCCGCTGGATGTGGCGCGCGCGGTGGTCTTCTTCGCTTCCGAAGGCGGCGATTTTGTCACCGGCCAAACGCTGTGGGTGGATGGCGGCCTGTTCACCAGGCCCCACTGGCCGTACGAGATTTAACAACCGCTCCCTAACGGTCGCGGCTCGGTGAGAAGATGCCTGCTGCCGACCGAGCCGCGACCGTAAGGGAGCGGTCTTTCGAAAAGGACGAAAATGCTGCTTCCACTTTTACTGCTCGCGCTGCCTGCCACGGCCGCCGAGCCCGACAAGCTCATCGCGCTCTACACAGCCGACCACGGCAGTCTGATGCGTTACTACGACGTCGAATCGCCGGCGCGCCGCCAGCGCATGGAACAGTTCACGCGCGACTGGCTCTCGCAGTTAGAGAAGGTCCCTTTCGACCAGTTGAAGGCCGATGGGCGAATCGATTACGTCGTCTTCCATAACTACCTGGAGCACGAGTTGAAGCAGCTCGAACTGCAATCGCTGTGGGCCGCGGAAACGGATCCGATTCTGCCTTTCGCCAAGGGACTAATCGCCCTGGAAGACGCGCGGCGCAAAATCGAAACGATGAATGCGCGCGAGACTGCGGCCAAGGTCACCCGCCTTGCAGCGGAAGTAGAACGAACCCGCAAGGATTCCGCCGCACTCATCAAAAATAAGAAGATCGCCGCCGCGCGCGCCAGTCGCACGCTGGCCAGCCTGCGCGCCATGCTCGCCAAGTGGTACGGCTTCTACGACGGTTATGATCCGATGTTCAGCTGGTGGGTCGCACAGCCCTACAAAGCGTTGGACAAAGCACTGGAAGATTACGAAAAAGTGCTGCGCCCGCCAGCGGATGAAATCACTGGCAATCCGATCGGCCGCCAGGCACTACTCAACGAACTGGTGTACGAGATGGTGCCCTACACGCCGGAGGAACTGATCGCCATCGCCAACAAAGAGTTCGAATGGTGCGACCGCGAGATGCTGAAAGCCTCGCGCGAACTGGGCTTCGGCGACGACTGGAAGAAGGCGCTGGAGCATGTGAAGAACCTGCATGTGGAGCCGGGCAAACAGCCCGAATTGATCCGCGATCTGGCGCGCGAGGCAGAGAAGTTTATTGACGATCACGACCTGGTGACCGTGCCGCCGCTGGCCCGCGAAACATGGCGCATGAACATGATGTCGCCCGACCGGCAGTTGGTGAATCCGTTCTTTCTCGGTGGCGAGCGCATCATCGTCAGCTACCCCACCAGCACGATGACCAACGAACAGAAGCTGCAATCGATGCGCGGCAACAACATTCACTTTTCCCGCGCCACGGTTTTTCACGAACTGATCCCCGGGCACAATTTGCAGCTGTTCATGTCGGCCCGCTACAAGCCTTATCGCGATCTGTTCGGGTCACCGTTTCTGACCGAAGGCTGGTCGCTCTATTGGGAGATGCTGCTGTGGGACATGGGCTTTCAGAAATCGGCCGAAGACCGCGTGGGCGCGCTTTTCTGGCGCATGCACCGCTGCGCTCGGATCATTTTTTCGTTGAGCTTCCACCTGGGAAAGATGACGCCGAAGGAATGCATCGACTTCTTAATAGACCGCGTCGGCTTCGAGCGCGACAACGCCGCGGGCGAAGTGCGCCGCTCGTTCGCCGGCAACTACTCGCCGCTATATCAGGCCGCGTACCTGCTCGGTGGCTTGCAGATCCGCTCGCTGCATAAAGACCTCGTCGACTCGGGCAAGATGACGAACCGCCAATTCCACGATGCAATTTTGCAGGAGAACCGCATCCCCATCGAAATGATGCGCGCCGTGTTGATGGGCACCGTGATCCCGAAGGACTTCAAGCCGTCGTGGAAGTTCTACGGCGAGAAGCCATGAACTGGGTTATTCTGGAATTGTGAGCAGCACCGCAAGCAGCATGGAATTTGAAGCACCTCTTCCTGACTACAGTGAGGACGGCGTAGATCTATCGCTGATCCGCTGGATGCTTTCATTGAGTCCCGCCGAGCGGTTACAGTATTTACAGGAGACCGTCGACGAGATTAGGTCGATACGAGCGTTAAATGGCCGAGGGTAAGCTATTCGCGACACTGAGCGTGTTTCACGAAAACGGCGCGCAGGTGATTGTCGTTGGTGGCGTGGCCTCCGTATTGAATGGCGCACCTGTAAACACCTTTGATATCGATTTGGTCTATTCGCTGGACCCATTGAATATCGAGCGGCTTGAAATTGCCTTGGACCGGCTAGACGCCATTTTTCGGATTCAGCCGGAACGTCGCCTGCGCCCCAACAGAAGCCACCTGGCCAAGGGCGGTCACCTTAACCTGGTAACTAGATTCGGTTTCATGGATCTGCTTGGGAGCATCGGACATGGATTGGACTATTCCAGACTGCTCCCAGAATCAACGGAAATGGAGATCGGCGGCGGACTCCGCGTATTAGTCCTCAACCTTAAGACGATCATCTTGTCTAAAGAGCAGGCGGCAAGAGAAAAGGACCAGGCCACCCTGCCCATCCTTCGCCAGACGCTGAAGGAACAGAGAAAGCCAGATTATGACTAGCCCGATGCCCACCCCGAACCGCTGGATGCCTTAGCAGCAGAACGAGTCAAAAAAGCCTTCGTGGATTTGAAGGCGAAAAGCATCGTCGACGAAATGGGCCACAGAGTCCGCAAGGACTTGAAGCCCGACATCCAACCAAATGCGGATCCGACGACTGTGAATGGGGATCTGGACCTACCGTCAACATGCGTCTATGCTTCTATTGTCAGGGAACGGTCGAACAGCCTTATGGACATTCAATTCACAACCAGGGTTTTCAAAGAGGGGCGCACGTTCGTTGCGCACGCTCTGGAGTTCGATGTCGCCTCCTGCGGCGGAACCAAAGAGAAAGCAGTCTCCAACCTGAAGGAAGCTGTCCGGCTCTTCCTCGAAGAGGCAGAGAAGATGCACACGTTGGATCAGATTCTCGCCGAATCAGGATACACAAAACGGAAGACGAAAATCGAGACCCCGAAATTTATCAGTGTGCAGCAAGACTCTCTTGCTATGCCATTGATCCATGCCAGGGCTTAACCCAGCACACTACAAAAGCCTTGCAAAGGTGTTCGAATCCGCAGGCTTTCGATGGGCACGGATTGAAGGATACCACATGGTTTTTACGAAGGACGGAGTAGTTCGCCCGGTTGTGATCGCCCGGGAGCGATACCTAGAGCTACTGGGCGAATGCGAAATCCTGCGAACCAGAACAAACCTCAACTTGCGCCCACGCCCCCCGTCATTCTATACTGGTTGTTCGGGGAAACCCCCAGACATTACACTATTGCTGCGCCCGGGTTCGTCTGTTGGCGCAAAGGAATCAGATGCCAAAACGTACGTTTCAGCCGAATAACCGCAAGCGCGCCAAAGTCCATGGCTTCCGCGCCCGCATGAAGAGCAAGGATGGCCGCGCCGTTCTCGCGCGCCGCCGCGCCCGTGGCCGCCACAAGTTGACCGTTAGCGACGAAAGAGCCGTTCGTTACGCAAAGTAAATCTTTTCCCAAGAGTTCCCGAGTTCTCAAGTCGAGTGATTTCCGCAAGATTTATGACGGCGGGGTTCGCTCGGCTTGCCGTTATTTCGCGGCCTTCTGCTTGAAATCGGAAGGGCTGGATGGTCCAAAGATCGGTTTTACTACGCCGCGTGCCCTGGGCAAAGCGGTGGTTAGGAATCGCATCCGGCGTCGACTTCGCGAAGTAATCAGGCAACGGCTGGATCTTGTTGGACCTCAGTGGGAGATTGTTTTCAACCCGCGGCGCGCCGCCGAAGAGGCGGCCCCAGCGGAATTAGCTCGTGAAGTGGAGAGGTTATTCTCGAAATGCAAAGGGTCGTAATTCTCGCCTTGCATGGCTACAAGAGGTTCATCTCTCCGCAACTGCCCTCTGCCTGCCGTTATCTCCCCACCTGCTCCGAATACATGATTCAAGCCGTCGAAATGCATGGCGTTGTGCGCGGCGTGTGGATGGGGACCAAGCGTTTACTGCGCTGTCATCCCTTTGTAGAGGGCGGCTACGATCCCGTCCGCTGAACTTCCCCCGATAGGAATCCGTTTAACTCATCATGGCCGATTCACCGAACTCAGAAAAACCAAATCAGGAACTAACCTTGTGGCAGCGTCTGCAAAAAGGGGAGCTCAGCATGGAGCAGCGTCTTCTGCTGGCGTTCCTCTTGATGGGCATCGTGCTCATGGTGAGCCAGTACCTTCTCCCGAAGAGGGTTCCACCAAAGCCGGCCGAAAAACAGCAGGCTGCCCAGCCGAAGAGCGACTCACCTCAGCCCGCGACTCCGGTTGCCGCGCCTGCCGCTCAGAAGGCCACGGCGACAGAAGAGGAAGACACTCCGGAACCGGCGGTGGCGAAAACGGCCGAAGAGTTCACCATCGATACGAACCTTTATACGGTGCGCTTCTCAAATCAGGGCGCGACGGTGAAGAGTTGGGTGCTGAAAAAGTATAAGGACAGCCTGGGCAAGCCGCTCGACCTGGTAAATCCTGTAGCGCTCGCAAAGGGACTTCCACTGCCCTTCTCGTATCAGTTTAAGGATCAGACTCCGCCAGCCGATTTGAACAAGCAGCTGTTCGTCGGCAAGAAAACAGAAGACGGCCTGGGTATCGATTTCTATTACTTCGATGGCAAGGTGAGAGCAACGAAGTCTTTCCAATTTGAAAAGGCAACGTATCTGTCGAAGGTTTCGAGCGAAGTGTCGATGTCAGGCGTAGTCATACCGCACCTGTTCGTGTGGCGCGGCGGCTTCGGTGATTCTACGGTACAGAAGGCTTACGCCGCCCAGCACTCTACCTACTACGATTCGACTGCTAGCAAGCTGGTTGTTGCGGATTCGAAGGAAGGCAAGGATGCGCCGGTAATCGCCGCAGGCAAGTTCACCTTCGCCGGATTGGAAGATGCCTACTTCGCCGCAGTGATTCTTCCACAGGCGATGGGCACCGTGGAAATTCAGACTACCAGCAACACACTGCCAGTGGAGATGAACAGCACGGACAACGAATGGCATGTCGGCGCCATGTTTGGCGGCGCGGGCAAGCAGGCGTACGAAATGTATGTGGGTCCGAAGGATGTCGACATTCTGCGCTCGGTAAACCCGAAGCTGGAACTGATGGTCGATTGGGGCAAGTGGTTTGGCTTCCTGGCCAAGCCTCTGTTCATGGCCCTGAACTGGGTGAACGACCGCTACACGCACAACTTCGGTTGGACCATCATTCTGGTAACGGTCGCCATCAACTTCCTGCTGCTGCCGCTGAAATTCACCAGCATGAAATCGATGCAGAAAATGCAGGCACTGCAACCTCAAATCAGCGCCATCAATGAGAAGTATAAGAACATCGGCTTGAAAGATCCGCGCAAGGCCGAACAGAACCAGGAGGTCATGGATCTGTACAAAAAGAACGGCGCCAATCCGGTTGGCGGATGCATGCCGATGGTGTTGCAAATCCCATTTTTCGCGGCATTCTACACGGTGCTTTCCGTGGCGATTGAGTTGCGCGGCGCAAGCTGGCTATGGGTTTCGGACCTTTCGCAACCAGAGACATTGGCCATCCGCGTTCTGCCCGTGACCATGGTGGGAACGCAGTTCATCATGCAGAAGATGACCCCCAGCGCGTCTGTCGATCCGTCGCAACAGCGCATGATGATGTTGATGCCATTGATGTTCGGCTTCATGTTCTATTATTCCTCGGCCGGTCTGGTGTTATACTGGTTGACCGGTAACGTGGTTGGGATTATTCAGCAAGCATTCTTCAACAAGTTCTTACCGGTAAAAGTCACTGGAATAAAAACCGTGGCGAAAAATAAGAATTCCAGGAAATAGCGGTGTCAGAAAAAAACGCGGAGAAGTACACCATTGAAAATATCGGAGGACGGATCGAAGAGTTCCTGAAAAGACTTCTTGATCTGGCCGGCTTCAAAGTATCGTTCCAGTTAAGCGAAGAAGGCAGCGGCCATCCGGAGCTCGAAAATCCGGACATCCTGGTGAAGTTCGCCGGGCGCGATGTCGACCTGCTGCTGGAAAACAAAGGCGAGCTGATGCTTGCGTTGGAGCACCTGACATTGGAGGCGTTGCGAGTGCCTTCGGACCGCCACGCGATGATCTGCTTCGATGCGAACGACACGCGCATGATGCGCATGGAAGAGCTGCGGTTGAGCGCTCTGACTGCGGCCGAACGCGTGATCAAGACACATACGCCGTTCCGGTTCAACCCGATGTCGAGCCGCGAGCGTCGCATCATCCACCTGGCATTGCGCGCAGTGACGGATATTCGCAGCGAGAGCGCCGGCTTCGGACCCGAACGCAGCGTTGTATTGTATCCGGCCGATATGCCGACTCCGGCACAGCCTCCACCGTTGATTCGTCCTCCGGCTCCTCGCGGCGGTCCACCGAGAAGTGGCGGCGGCGGACGCGGCGGCGATCGCGATCGTGGCGGAGACCGTGGCGGCAGAGATAGAGGCCGCGACCGGCGGCGGTGAAGCCCGCAGTGACAATTGTCGCCATTTCGACGCCTCCCGGCCGTGGAGGCATCGGCGTTGTTCGCATGTCAGGCAAGCAGGCACGCGAGATCGCTGAACGCATTCTGAAATTCAAGAGCACACCTGCATGGACGCCCTGGGCGTGCATGCTGGCGGAGATCCCTGACGTTGACCAGGTGATCGTCAGCTACTTCCCTGCCCCGCGTTCCTATACAGCTGAAGATGTCGTAGAGATTGCCTGCCATGGCGCTCCCGTGGTGCTGCGGCATTGCGTGGAGTTGGCGTGCAACGCCGGCGCACGACTGGCCGAGCCCGGCGAGTTCACGTTGCGGGCATACATGAACGGCCGGCTGGATCTGCCTCGCGCCGAGGCGGTTCGAGATCTGATCGATTCGACGACTCTCTATCAGGCCCGTGTGGCGAAGCAGCAGATGGAAGGCTCGGTTTCGCGGCGCATTGCGCCCATCAAGCATCAGTTGCTGGAGTTGATTGCGCTACTGGAAGCGGGCATCGATTTTGCGGAGGACGACATCTCTGTCGCACCGCTCGGTGAGATCCTGCGGCGCGTGCAACCGGTGATCGATGGCGTGACGAAGTTGATCCAGAGTTTCAGCTTCGGCAAGTTGGTGCACGACGGGCTGAGCCTGGCCATTGTGGGCAAGCCCAACGTTGGCAAAAGCAGTTTGTTCAATCGCATTCTGCAGCAGGACCGGGCGATTGTGACGGACATTCCGGGGACCACGCGCGATCTGGTGAGCGAGGCGACTTCGATTGGCGGGATTCCGGTGAAACTGATGGACACGGCAGGCATTCGGATGGGGTCGGATGTGGTTGAGTCGCTCGGCATCGAGCGCAGCTATCAGGCGATCGCAGATGCCGATGTGACGGTGCTGGTGATCGATCTGTCGCAACCCTTGGAGGCGCAGGATTATGCGCTGATGGAGCGCGCGCCCGGGGCTGTGATAGCAGGCAACAAGTGCGATCTTCCGCGTGTGGCTGAGGCTCCGACTGGTACGACTTCCGTGTCTGCAATAACTGGCGAAGGCATTGAAGCCTTGCGCGGCCAGCTCACACCCGCGCCTACAGGGCGCGAGGATGGTTTTATTACCAGCCTGCGGCATGAGCAGTTGTTGCGGGAGTCTTTGCTTTATTTGGTAAAGGCCAAGGAAGCAGCCGTGGCCGGTATCCCCCATGAAATGCTGCTGCTGGATTTGTACGGGGCGCTGCGGCCGATCGATGCGATCACCGGGGCCACGACAGCGGATGATATCCTGAACCGCATTTTCACCACGTTCTGTATTGGAAAATAGCGCCGTGGGGCAGAGTGGCACTCCAATGTCGCTTACATTGACTAGAACGACGCGTCGCATTTGGGGTCTGACACCTTTTTTCGGCCGTTGTTGCCGAAAATGGGCTG
>CAIRSA010000149.1 GCA_903881085.1 uncultured Acidobacteriia bacterium | reverse complement strand
GATGACTGCTCACCGAGCCGCGCGCGTAAGGGAGCGGTTTCTCAATGATACGTCGCCGTCACATCCACCGGCCGCTCGTCGCGCACATCGTACACTGCGGCGCGCTGCGAGGCGATCAGTTGCCGCAGTTGCGCAGCATCCATGAAGCGCTCTTTCATCACCCCGTACATCGCGTCCGAACGAAACGCGGCTTCGTCTTCGGGCACAAGATACGCCTGTCCAAAACCATAAATTCGGAACGGATTGTGATAGATCGCCGAGCGGATCATCTCGGCCTCGGCGTTCTTCAACACAATCTCTTTCTTCGGATGCACCTCGTGCAGCGCAGCGACTCCTTCCACCAGCGACTCCATCCGCTTGCTGCGGTCATAAAAGGATTTCGAAGTCGTGTAGCCGACAGGCACTGACACTGCGATATAGAGCGCGGCAAGGACAACGGTGGCAGCCTTCACCTTCCACTGCGACTGCAAACCAGTCGCAATTGCCCAGCCGCCCAACATAGCCAACCCAACCACGGGAATCGTCAGATAATACTCGCTAAGGTGGTCGCGCAGCGGCAACAGCGGCAGCAGCACGATGAAAAACCATCCAGGGAAAACGGCCACCACCCACTCGCGCTTCCACAGCTTCCAACACAGAAAGCCCAACAGTCCGGCGATAAGCAACACCGTGGCGGCCGAGCGTAAAAACGATGGCGGAATGCCCAACAGCCAAAGCCTGCTGGGCCCGAGCGACCAGGCGAAATACGTCCATAGGGTCTTCGCCATCGAAAGATCCCAAAACATTTTGTAAGGTCCGTCATGCGCTGGAGTCGTAACGGCAAAATGAATCACGGTGTACACACCGGATGGGATAAACAGAGGCAGCACTCGCCAGATCAATTGCCGTGCACAGCACAGCGCCCACAGCAGCGCGATAGCGGGATACACAACATTGAGCTCAAGCACTCCAAAGCCCAGAAGGAACAAGCACCACATCCACAACCAATAAAGCCCACGGCCCGTCTCCGCATAACGAATGCTGAGCCACAGATTCAGCAGAAAGCAGAACGTGCAGAGAATCTCGTAATAGATGCACGTCCACGAAAGCGGCACGGCGAGCACGGAATTCAAGGTATACAGCATCGCCGCCCAGAATCCGGCGACACGCGAACCGGTCAGTTTGCGGCACACGATCGCGATCAAAGCCAGATTTGCGAAGTGAGTAAGGAAGCCAAGACAGCGGTACGGCAGCGCGTCCGTTCCAAACAGCTCATAGAAGCCCAGGAAAAACACGCGTTCGCTGAGCGTGCGGATTGTGCCCTGCGCAAAAGGATGGAAGAGCGCCGTCGTCAGGCCCTCGCCGTTTTCCACCATATTGTGTAATTGCAGCCAGGCGAAATCGTCTTTCTGAAACCACGCCAGCAGCCCGGGCCAATACACAATCAAAGTGACCAGCGCCGGCGTCAGCCAGTAACCAAGCGAGCGAAGACGTGTCAAAGCGGTCTCCACACTTCGCGCACGCCGGCCACGAAATACGGGCAATCGCGCAACGGCACCACGCCGATGGTGGCACGGCTGCCTACCACGGTGAAGACCAGAATCAGCGCCACGGGAATCGCCTGAACCAGGAAGATGCTCAGCACGCCTGCGCCTAATGCGGCCAGACCAAGCGCGCCGGGACGTTCCGTCAGGTACAGCGAGAAGCCGGCCACCAGCACGATCAATTGCAGCACCAGCGCAATGGCAATGCCAACCAGTAAACGCGCACCCACAATATCGCCGTAGACAAAAAATGCGCTCAGCCCGTGCAGCAGCAAGGCGATAAAGTTCATCCGCGATTCGCCAGCCAGGCGGCGTCCGCGCGGAATGGGTATGGTGACAAAGGCGAGGCGCGACCGGATCGCCGCAGCCGCATAGTGGTTCCAGATCTCCGGAATCACTACCAGTTTTTTCACGCTCTCAAACGGCACCATGCTGAAGTTCCCCACGCGCACCGCATCGCCGGTAAGCACCCAATGGATGATGCGGTACAGCTGATAGAAGAAGCGGAAGACAAAGTTTTCCAGCCGTTTGGCCCGCGCGGCGAAGATGATGGACCGTCCGCCCGCGGCACGAAACGCAGCCGCCAACGCTGGAATATCGGTAGGCCGGTCCTCGCCATCGGCGTCCATCACAATCACGGCCGAGCAAGGAAGATTTTCGTGCACGTAAACCAACCCCACTGCGATCGCGCGCTGATGTCCCAAGTTGCGGCGCAGTTCCAGCACGCCAACGGCGCGCAGCGTGGTGAACGAGCGAGCGGCAAATTGCGGCGGCATCGGGACCGAGGATCCATCGTCAATGATGAGGACTTCCGGTTCCAGATTCTGCCCGGCCAGAGCGGTATCGAGTTGGTCTAAGAGTGCATCGGCCGACTCCCAGTCATTAAACATGGGCATCAGGACGATGGTGCGGGTAGGCGTTGAGTTCACTTCAGGTACTCAACATAGCAGAAGGGTCGAGCGAGCGTCCAGTATGGGATCTCCCCGCGCGGGAGGGTTGTCTGTTGGGGTATGTTACCGCGCGGGAAGGGTTCCTTTGTCTATGTATACGAACGAAACCGGAAAAGGTTCGTAGAAATCCGATCAAGATACTCAGGATCGCAGCATCCCCACAATGGCGTTTACAAAGATCGCGCCCATGCCGATGGGGATCATGTATTTCCAGCCGATATTCATCAACTGGTCATAACGGAAGCGAGGGAACGTGCCGCGGAACCAGATCATGATGTAAACAAAGACGAACACCTTCATCATGAACCACAAAACATCAATGATGGCGGCGTTGACCACCGGCACAGCGCACACGAGTCCGAGCAAAATCAGGATCACACTAAAGCCGGTGAGCCCGATGCGATGCGCGGGATTGCGCAGTTTTTTTACAAGGGTTAAGCTGGCCGCGCCACTGCCCGTGAACAGCAACAGCGGCAACCCGTAGTTCAGCGGGATGGCCAGCCATTCGACGTTAGGGAAAGGCCTCAGCCATCCGCCCCAGAACAGCGCGACGGCCACGGCGGACACCACAAAGATGTGGGCGTACTCAGATAGGAAATACAGCGCCCAGCGGAAGCCGCTGTATTCAGTATGGAAGCCGGCCACCAGTTCCGATTCGGCTTCCGGCAGATCGAACGGAGCGCGGTTGGTTTCGGCCGTGGCGGAAATGAAGTAGACGACGAAGGGCACAATCATCAGACCGAAATTGTCGAAGACGAACCACAGGTGCTTAGCTTGCTGCGCCTTCACCATGTCCGTCATGCTCAGCGTGCCGGCCGACATCACGCCGCAAACCAGCGCCAAGCCAAGCGCCACCTCATAGCTGACCAACTGCGCCGAACTGCGCAAGCCGCCAAGCAGCGAATAGTGGCTGTTCGACGACCACCCGCCCAGGATGATGCCCAGAATTCCTACCGCCCCAAACGCACTGATGATCAGCAACCCAACATTCACGTCAGCGATGTGCAGCTTCTCGCTGAACGGAATCACCGCGAATGCAGCCAGAGCGGTGAAGGTAGAGATGATAGGCGCAAACCAAAAGATAAACTTATCGGAGGCTTCGGGAATAATGTCTTCCTTCAGCATCAGCTTCAAAGCGTCGGAAAGCGGTTGCAAGAGTCCGTGCGCACCCACGCGCATGGGCCCCAGGCGGACTTGCATGTCGGCGAGCACCTTGCGCTCAACCAGCACGATGTAGCCGGCCATCAGCGGGAACACGCCCACGATGATAAACATCATTACAACCGGCACGAATAACGGGTGTTGGAGAATGGCGTCCATTACTTCAAAAGCGTCCTTTGCGCGTAATCAAGCAGCGGCTGCGGATAGATGCCGATGGCTAGCGTCACAAGCCCGGTGAAGGCCAGCGCCACACGCAGACCGGCGCTCTCAGAAAGCGGAGTAGCGTCCGCCGCCTCCGAGAGGAACATGCTGCGCACGATGCGGAAGTAATAGAAGATACTCACCGCCACATACAGCGTTGCAATCACCGCCAGGCCGTACTTACCGCTCTGAATCAGACCAAGAAAAATGTAGTATTTGCCGATGAATCCGGCGGTTGGCGGAATGCCTGCGAGCGACAGCAGGAACACCAGCATCAGCACGGCATAACCGGGACTCTTGTGCATCAGGCCGGCGAAATCCGCAATATCCTCGCCAATCACATTCTTGCGCCGCAACGCGATCACAACCAGGAATGCGCCCAACGTCATCACGGTGTATACCAACAGGTAGATGCCGACGCCCTGGATGCCCGCCGGCGTGCCTGCAATCAGACCTAGCAAAATGTAGCCGGCGTGCGAGATGGAACTGTATGCCAGCAGCCGCTTCGTATTCGTTTGCGATATCGCCGCCAGGTTTCCAATGGTCAGGCTCAGCACGGCCACACCCACCAGCAGTGGTTCCCATGCAGCGCGGGCACTTGCCAGCGGGCCTAAGAAGATGCGCAGCAGCAGCGCGAAGCTGGCCGCCTTCGAAGCCACGGCAAGATACGCCGTGATCGGCGTTGGCGCGCCTTCATACGCATCCGGGGCCCACATATGAAACGGTGCCGCCGCGATTTTGAACATCAAGCCAACCGTGACGGTGCCGATGGCAAGCAGCAGGATCGGATCGAACGGATCGCGTGCCTTTACCGCCGCGGCGATCACGTCCAGTTGCGTACTGCCTGAGATACCGTACAAAATCGAAAAGCCGTAAGCAAGAAAGCCCGTAGAGAACGCACCCAGCAGCAGGTACTTCATCGCAGCTTCATTCGATCGGCGGTCGGTGCGCAGGAAGCCCACCATCACATAGAAGCTCAGCGCCATCAGTTCCAGGCCCACCAGCAGCGTAATCAGTTCCGTTCCCGTGGCCAGGAAGAACATACCGCATTGCGCCAGCAAAATCAGGCCATAATACTCGCCGTGATTTTCGTCTTCGATCTCCAGGTACTTGTAGCTGATCAAAATCACGATGGTCGCGGCGATCAGAAACACCCAGTTGAAGAACAGCGATGTGCCATCCAACGTCATCGCACCATGAAACGCAGTGAGCGTCAACAGGTCCGACTCTGTGAGGAACTGCTGTTGCCGGATCAACTCCGTGCCCACGAAAACCTGCCCCAACAGCGCCAGCAGGCAGATACCTTTACGCGTCTTGGTCTGATCCACAAACAGATCGATCAGCAGCACCGCGCAGCCAAACAGCGCCAGCAGCAACCCGGGCACAAGCACGAAGTGATCGGTAGCGGTATAAAACTCGTTCATCGGGTTTCTCCGTGAGTGACGGCCGCGGTCGCGCTGCCCTGATAGTAGCCCGGCTTCACGCGTTCAACGATGCGCGCCACCGGCTTCTCTAAGATGTCGAAATACGGTTTCGGATAAAGGCCGATCCACAGCGCCCAGGCGATCAGCGGCAGAAACACCGCCCATTCGCGCGCCGAAAGATCGGGCAGCTTGATGTTCTTTTCGTTGGTGATCTGGCCCAACATCGTTCGCTGATACAGCCACAGCAGATAGGCCGCGCCCAGAATCACGCCGCTTACCGCAAACCCAGCCCACGCCCGGTTGGCCTCAAACGCACCCTGCAGAATCGTGAACTCGCCGACGAAGCCGTTCAACAGCGGCATGCCCGCCGAACTCAGCATGGCGAACGCGAAGACGATGGCGTACATTGGCATCACGTGCGCCAGGCCGCCGTATTCTTTGATCTCGCGCGTGTGCCGCCGTTCGTAGATCACGCCAACCACAAGGAACAACATGCCGGTGGAGATACCGTGGTTCACCTGCTGAATGATGCTGCCTGCAATGCCGTTCGGATTCAATGCGAAGATGCCCAAAGTGCAGAAGCCCAAGTGGCTCACCGACGAATATGCCACCAGCTTTTTCCAATCCGATTGCATCAGGCTAACCAATGCGCCATAGATGATACCGACAATCGAAAGGATCGCGATGATCTGAATGATTGTCGGATCAATCGCCGCCTTCGGCAGCAGCGGCACGGAGAAGCGGATGAAGCCGTAGGTGCCCATCTTCAGCAGCACGCCGGCCAAAATCACAGAGCCCGCAGTAGGGGCTTCCACGTGCGCATCAGGCAGCCACGTATGGAACGGGAACATCGGAACTTTAATCGCAAAGCCCAGGAAGAACGCCCAGAACACCCACTGTTCCAGATGCAGCGGCATGTTGGTCTTCATCAGTTCGGCGATCTCAAAGGTGTACTTACCGGTCTGTGCGAAGTTCTGGAAGTATAGCGTCAGAATGCCAAGCAGCATAAACACACTGCCGGCCAGAGTGTACATCACAAACTTGATTGCCGCATAAAGCTTGCGAGGGCCTCCCCATACGCCGATCAGGATGTACATCGGCACCAGCACCAGTTCCCAGAAGACGTAGAACAGCATGAAGTCCATGGCCAGAAATACGCCCAGCATGCCTGTCTGCTGCAGCAGCAGCATGGCGTAATATTCCTTGCAGTTCTTTTCCACCGCGGTCCAACTGCACAGCACGGCTACGAAGCCGATGGTCGTGGTGAGCAACACCATCAATAGGCTGATACCATCGATGCCGATCAGATACTGCGAACCAATCGAAGGAATCCAATCCATGCGCTCGATCAACTGCATGCCGCCATTCGCATTGTCCACGCGGCCGATGAGCAGCAGCGACATCAGGAAACTGCCGATGGCGACGAAGTTCGCCCACAAGCGGATCAGGTTGACCTGCGTCTTGGGGATCAACAAAAGCACTACCATCCCCGCGAGCGGGGCGAAGAGGATAGTGCTCAATAAATGCTCGTTCATAGGTTTACCGAGTTGCGTAGTAGCCGAAGATGGCCACCACGCCCAGCACAAACATCAGCGCGTACGACTGCAAGGAACCGGTTTGCAAAATTCGCACAGGATAGGATGAGAGCTTCACAAGCAGCGTGGTCAGCCGCACCAGGCCATCGACAATCCATGTGTCGAACCACATCGAAATCGTAGAGATGGTGCGCGTCAGCCAACCCGCGCCGTTCGGGCCGCCGTCAACAACATTGCGATCGAACTTGCCGAGCAGCGTACCGCCGCCCTTGCACAGTCCGTTGATGAAAAGAAAATCGTAGATCTCATCGACGTACCATTTGTTCAGCAGCAGGCCATACACCGGGCCACTCGCTTGCTGAATGCCATCGGGAATCGAAGGCTTCTGCACATAGAAGCGATAGGCCATCGCTATGGCGGCCACCGCGAGGCCAACCGAAAGGAACATCAGTGTCCATTCCATACTCGTATCGTGGGAAGCTTCGTGAGCAACGGCATGCGCGCCTTCGGACGCAAACACCGGCTCCAGCCAGGATTCAAACGTCGAGAAGACTTCCGGGAAGTGCCACAGTTTGGGAACTCCCAGCCAGCCTGCAAGCACCGAACCGCCTGCCAGAACGGACAACACACCGGTCATCGCAACAGGCGATTCGTGAATGTGTTTTTGCGTATGCTCATCCGCGCGGCACTCGCCGTAGAAGGTGAGGAACATCAGACGCCACATGTAGAACGCGGTCATGAACGCAGTAGTCAGACCGACAACGTAGATCGCTTTCGAGCCGAGCGGCGAACTCCACGTCTGCCAGAGGATCTCGTCTTTGGAGAAGAAGCCGGCAAAGCCAGGAATGCCCGCGATGGCGATGGAGCCGATAGCCATGGTCAGATAAGTGACTTTGATCTTGCTGCGCAGGCCGCCCATCTTGCGCATATCCTGCTCGCCTGACATGGCGTGAATTACTGAGCCCGAGCCAAGGAATAACAGGGCTTTGAAGAAGGCGTGCGTATAAAGGTGGAACACGGCAACCCAATAAGCACCGACGCCTAGAGCCATAAACATGTAGCCCAACTGGCTGACCGTCGAATAAGCGAGCACGCGTTTGATGTCGTTCTGAACCAGTGCAATCGATGCCGCCAGAATCGCCGTCAACGCGCCGACAACAGCCACGATGGCGGAAGTCTCGGGCGTCAGTTTGAATAGGGCATTCGAGCGAGCCACCATGTATACACCAGCCGTCACCATGGTCGCGGCGTGGATCAGGGCCGATACCGGAGTCGGGCCTTCCATTGCGTCCGGCAGCCACACATACAAAGGAACCTGCGCCGATTTACCTGTCGCGCCGATGAACAGCAGCAGCGCCGCCGTGCTCAGCACACCAAAGTGGCCACTCTCAATGTGGAATTCGGCCAGCGCCTTATTCACATCAGTGAATCGCAATGTGCCAACAACACTAAACAGAAGCAGCATGCCCAGAATGAAGCCCGCGTCGCCAATGCGGTTGACGATGAACGCCTTCTTACCGGCATCTCCCGCAGACTTCTTGTGGAAATAGAAACCGATGAGCAGATAGCTGCACAGACCAACGCCTTCCCAACCGACAAACAACAGCGTGTAGTTGTTCGCCAGCACCAGCATCAGCATGAAGAACACGAATAGATTCAGATACCCGAAGAAGCGGTAGTAGCCGTTATCGTGCGCCATGTAGGCCGTGGCGTAAACGTGAATCAAAAATCCGATACCGGTGACCACAAGGATCATCACCGAACTCAACGGATCGAGCAGAAAGCCCCAGTCCGCGGTGAAGATGCCGATGCGCCCGTCCTGCATATGGAACGGCAGTCCGGCCAGCCAGGTGTAAGGAATCACCTGGTGGATATGTTCGGCCTTCGCTGCCAGTTGAATTACCGCGCCAAGAGAAAAGATAAATGAGAGCAGAATCACGCCAGGAGAAATGATGCGCACCAGAAACTGCGTGGAAGCGGCGTGGTGATGATGGTCGTGCCCGTGGTCGTCGTGGTGATGTCCGCCGCCAACGCCCGGCGCAAGCATCTCATGCGAATGCGGCTGCGGATCGATCATCTTGCCGAACACCAGCATGAACGCCGCGCCAAATAGAGGGAACAGAGGAATCAGCCAGATCAGATCGAGGAAGTTTACCATTTCAGCAGGTCCACCTCATCTGCCAGCACCGTCTCTTTGTTGCGGAACAGTGCGATCAGGATGCCCAGTGCAACCGCTGCTTCCGCAACGGCCAGGGCGATCATGAAGATGGCGAACACCTGGCCATTCACTTGATTCCAGTGGTGCGAGAAGGCGACCAGATTGATATTAACGGAGTTTAGGATGAGTTCAATCGACATCAGGATAATAACTATGTTGCGCCGCGTCAGCACGCCGATGGCGCCAATCAACAGCAGCGCCGCGCTCAGTATGAGGTAATGCATTGTGCCAATCGTGCCCATGTTCAAATCCTTTTCTTGGCCATAACCACGCTGCCCACCACCGCAACCAGCAGCAGCACGGAAATCAATTCGAAAGGCAGCAGATATTCGCGAAACAGCACGTCGGCGATCATCTCCGTGTTGCCAACGGTCGACGCAGGACCGATCACCGGCGGGGGCAGCATCAACGCGCCCTTGCGCAGAAACCAGGCGATCTCCGCACCTACTCCGGCCACGCAAATTAACGCCAGCGGCCACTGCTTGTTGAACTGCCGCTGTTTCGCCGCCTCGTCCAAGTTCACCAGCATGATGACGAACAGAAACAACAGCATGATGCCGCCTATATAGAGGATAATTTGCACGGCAAACAGAAACTCAGCCTTCTGCAGCAGATACAAGCCGGCCACGCCCAGCAGCGAAACAACCAGCCACAGCGCGCTGTGTATGGCATTCGGCCGGGTGATGGTCATCACCGCGCCTATCAGCGTCATCAATGCGAAGATGTAGAAAAAAGTGGCGTCCATTTAGAACTTATATTGAGTAGGCTTGGGGCCCTCTTCCAGCATCTGCCGGTCCCAAATCTGCCCATCCCTTGTGTAAGAAGCGAGCTCGAAATCCTGCGTCAGTTCCAGCGCATCCACCGGGCAGGCATCCTCGCACAAGCCGCAAAACATGCAGCGCGAGGTGTCGTAGATAAACGTAACCAGTTCCTTCTTCTTGGTCGCCTCGTTGCGCTCGCTGGTGACGACAATCAGATTTTCCGGGCACGCCAGCGCGCACAGATTGCACGAAATGCACAACGTCTCACCGTTATCCGGATTGATGTTCAGTCGCGGTGCGCCGCGATACCTCTCGCTGATGCGCGGCCGCTCGCCCGGGTACTGCTCAGTGACGATCTGCTTCGGATGCTGATTGCGAAACGTCACCCACAGGCCCTGCAGCAGGTCCACGAGAAACACAGTCCGCAAAAATCGGCTGAAATCCAAAATCAACTCTCCTATCGATCGATCTCGCCCAACACAATATCGAGCGTTCCAATTATAGCCACCACATCGGCAATCAGCGCCCCGCGGCACATCCTGTCGAGCGCCTGCAAATTAATCAGCGACGGCGGCCGCACGCGCACGCGGTACGGTTGCGTGGAGCCATCGCTCACCACAAAATATCCCAACTCGCCCTTTGGAGCTTCAATGGCAGTATACGCCTCACCCACCGGCGGTTTGATCACCTTCGGCACCTTCGCCATGATGGGACCTTCTGGAATCGCCGCAACGGCCTGGCGCAGGATGCGCACCGACTGCCGCATCTCTTCCATACGAACAGTGTACCGGTCAAATGTGTCGGCATTCTTACCAACTGGAATATCGAACTCGTATTTTTCGTAGCCGGAGTAAGGCTGCGCCTTGCGTAAATCCCATTTCACCCCTGCCGCGCGCAAAACTGGGCCAGTTACCCCATACGCTTTGCAGTCTTCTGCGTTGAGAATCCCCACACCGGTGAGTCTTTCCACCCAAATTCGATTGCCGGTGAGCAATTCTTCGTACTCGTCCACCTTCGGGATGAACATGTCGCAGAAATCGGTGACGTCCTTTTCGAAGCCGTCGTAGAGTTCGTACTGCAACCCGCCGATGCGGAAGGCATGCGTGGTAAGCCGCGCGCCACAATACTTTTCGAAGATCATGAGGCACGCTTCGCGTTCGCGCAGCGCATAAAAAAGCGGCGTGATCGCGCCGATATCCAGGGCATGGGTGCCAAGCCAAAGCAGGTGGCTGGCGATGCGGTTCAGTTCCGTAAGGATCACACGGACTGCGGCCGCGCGCGGAGTCGTCTCCACGTTCAGCAGTTTTTCAACCGCCAGCACATAGCCCAAGCCGTTGGAAACAGACGCCACGTAGTCCATGCGGTCTACGTAAGGCGCGAACATCGTGTAGGTGCGGTTCTCGGCGATCTTTTCCACGCCGCGGTGCAGATAGCCGATCACGCAATCGGTACCGCGGACTTTTTCGCCGTCCAGCTTCAGAATTACACGCAGCACCCCGTGTGTAGATGGGTGCTGCGGACCCATATTGAGAACCAGTTCAGAGGAGTCGAGAAATGTGGCTTCCATGATGGATTACTGTCCACTCTCGATTCCCAGGTTCTCCTGAACCCAGCGATTGTCCATATTGAGAATTCCGTAATCCTTGCGCAGCGGATAGCCGGTCCATTCGTCAGGTAGCAGCAGGCGGCGCATGTCAGGATGGTCTGCAAACTCGATGCCAAACATGTCGAACACTTCCCGCTCCAGCCAGTTGGCAGCGGGGAAAACTACGGTTGCTGTCGGTGGGCGCTCGCCCTCAGCGATGCGGATTTTTACCCGTAGCCGCTCATTACGCGGAAAGCTATAGAGGATATAGATTATCTCAAACGGCAGCTCATCTTTGGGGTAATGTGCGGCCGTCAGATCGCTCAGGAAATCGAAATCGAATTCCAACTTCAGATACTCAATGATGTCGATCGCGGAATCGGATTTTGCCACAATAAAGTTCTGGCCCAGGTACGTGGAAAGCTCTACGATACGCTCGGCAAACTCTGCTCGCAATTGGGTCGGCAACTCAGCCTCCCACGGGGTGGCGGCCATTTTCACCGCTGGTTTGGCAGCGGCTGGTTTCGGCGGTTCAGCCATTCAGACTCCAGTTAATGAACATTAAAGATTGACACACTGCGGTTACGGAGTCAATCGGCAAGCAAGACTATAAGCAAGTTGATCACCAAACCGAGTGCACCGTTGGAGTACGCAACTCCAGCCGTTTGGACTAAGATCTTGAACCTTAATTTTAGCACTTCCATGTGGGGATGCAGCAGTGAATGGATGATTATTGCAACAGCCGGCTACGCGTGAGCATCCATATAATTCCCGCGCGTAATCGATTCCGAAGTCAGGCATACAACCAGGTTTATGAAGAAGGCCACTTCCCCACGATAGCGTGTACGTCCGTATAGATGGGGCTTGAAAAGCGGTCGACATCGGCAAGTGGACGCCATCGGAGATAGTTGAAATTGTAGACGGGCAGGAAGATCGGCACAAGCGCCTTCGAGAACTGCGCTATGCCGTGTTCTAAGGGCTCTCCTCTGAAAGTTGACCTCTGCCAAAAAATTCAAATATTTTAGACTCCTGATGTCATGCGGCGACTTTCGCTTTGCGTGGAATTCTGTTGAGCCCGGACAACCGCTCCCTTGGCGCAAGAGTTGAAAGCGCATTTACGGTCACGGCTCGGTGGCATTGGGAATCTACCGAGCACCGACCGTCAGGGAGCGGTTACTGATCATGTCGAAATTGGCTAATATCATTTTCCAGAAGATCTGAGATTTAGGCTCTTTGTTTGGTCATGTTCGCCAAGGGTCCTCTGATATTTCAGGGAACTTCAGATGAGTTTTGTCGTCGCGGCATTTTATATCCATGCCTCGTATCGGCTTTAGCAAAACTTTCCTCCACTATCCCTGGGCTCCTGCCGAGTTTCAATGAGATTGCCCCCCCCCCATTGCAACAGCCGGAATAAGAAGCCTACCCCTTGGCGTCCAAAACCTCCCGCACCTTCCGCGCAATCGACTCCGGCGAAAACGGCTTCTGAATGAACTTCGTATCCGGTTCCAGAATCCCATTTTGCAGAATCGCGTTGTCCGTATAGCCCGACATGTACAAAACCTTCAACTTCGGATTCACACTTAACAGACTCTCCGCCAACTGCCTGCCGCTCATTTTCGGCATTACCACGTCAGTCAGCAGCAGATCAATCATGCGTGTCTCGCTCTCGGACAGAGCAAGCCCGTCCACACCATCGCCAGCCGTCAGCACCCTGTAGCCCTGCTTGGCGAGCACTTCCTTCACCAGTTCGCGCACGCACTGTTCGTCTTCAACCAGAAGCACCGTTTCACTGCCCCGTCCTGGCGCAGTATGCACAGCCACCGTACCCTGCGCATTCGCCGGCTGGCTCATCAACGGCAGATAGATCTTAAAGGTAGTGCCCCGACCCGGCTCACTGTACACCCAGATATCACCGCCGCTCTGCTTGACGATTCCGTAAACCGTAGATAGCCCGAGGCCAGTGCCCTTGCCTACTTCGCGAGTAGTGAAAAACGGCTCGAAAATGTGGCTCTGCGTCTCCGCATCCATGCCATGTCCACTGTCGCTTACGCAGATGGCGACATACGTACCCGGCTCCGCGCCTATGTGATGCTGCGAGTAACGAACATCCAACTCCACGTTCGCCGTTTCAATCACCAGCTTCCCGCCCTGCGGCATCGCATCGCGTGAGTTCACCGCCAGGTTCACAATCACCTGTTCAATCTGACCCGGATCTGCTTTCACCCGCCCGATGTCCGGGTTCAGCACCGTGATCAAGTCGATGTTCTCGCCAATTAGCCGCCGCAGCATTTTCTCTAAATCGGAGATGATCGCATTCAGGTTAATCACCTTCGGCTTCAGCACCTGCTTGCGGCTGAACGCCAGCAACTGGCTGGTCAACGCCGTCGCGCGATTGGCGGCTTTAGTCACCTCTTCGATATTCTGGCGCAGCGCATCGTCCGGGGCCAACTGGCTCAACGCCAGATCGCTGTAACCGGAGATGATCGTCAGCAGATTATTGAAGTCATGAGCCACGCCGCCCGCCAGTTTTCCCACGGCTTCCAGCCGCTGCGACTGCCGCAACTGATGTTGCAGCTTCAACTTTTCAGAGGAATCTACTAGCAGAGACACCACGCCGCTGGCCGCCCCATGCGCGTCGAAAAGCAATTCCTTCCAAACATTGAGATACAGGATTGTTCCATCACGCCGCCTCTGGCGCGACTCTTCTCCACTCGGCCGATGATCACCCTTGGTGATCGGCTGAATCGGGCGGATGTAAGCATCTCGTTCGCCTGGGGGAATCGTCGGCAGGAACGAACCAACCACGTCCTCTTCCGCCCAGCCGAAAATCTCTTCTGCCGCCTTATTCCATCGCAGCACCTTACCCTGCATATCGATGATGTGGATTGCAATCGGCGACGAATCGAACAGCACCTTCGCCAGCTGATTTGCCGCGCAGGCCGATTCCGCCGCCCCTCTACAACGCATCGCCGCGTCTACTGCACGCGGCAGATTGGCCCAGCCTGTGTCATCCTTTGCCACAACATCAACCACAAGCTGTTGGTCCATCTGCTTCGCATCGGCAAGCGCAATTACCGGTGTCGCCGCTGGCAAGCGTTCTAAAGCAGCGATCGGCACATAGTCCAAGTCGGCCAGAATCGCATCGAAGACACCAGTTTCCAAAGCCGCGACTGCTTCTCCAACGTCTTTGCAGGGCTGAATGAACGAATCCAAGAGCTTGTCCTGGACACTTCGCAGGACATCCTCACTTCCGGATATGAGCAACAGTTTCATGTTGGCGACGATATAGTCAAGTTCATATTACTATATATCGAGACAAAAGTGGGAATATTATCACCCCATTTGTGGGTATACCACCCCCCTCATTCGAAAGTTAGTCACCCAACGGGGGGAGATCTGCTGGATCGAGCTCATCCAGCCACTCTTTGTCCTGTCCGAAAACATCCAACGCCATCCGTGCCGTCTGTGCAAAATATTTGCTCAGTAAGGGACTATCCATCCCGAGTGCGGCAACCAGCCGTTTCACCGCTTCGATATCGCGTTTCGCCACCGGCCCCTGCCAACCTTGTTTGCCCGCCTTCACATAGGCCCGCAACGTGCGCAAGAAGCAGGCTTCCGCGAATTCCACCGCGTCCTGAGAAGAGAGTCCCGACTTCCGCAGGCAATCTACCGACGCTTCAACAAGCGGCGTAAACAAAGTGCCCGCAAACGCCATACCTGCCATGTACAGCGGCTTTTTGCCTGCACCGATCTCCGTCGCTGACGCACCAAGGCGCCGCAGGAATCGCTTCATCTCCGTAATCGCAGCCCGGTCACCTTCCACGGCAAACCGGTTTGAATGGAAACCCTCCATCTTTTCCATCGTCCCCACCGCCGCGCCTTTTCCGGCAATCAATGCCAGATCCGCACTCTCACCAGCGCCGCCAACCAGCACGACCGACTTGCCGCGCCAATTCACAGGCGCAGCAGCAGCCGCACGCAGTTCCGCCTCAAGCTCATCGTCCGGCAGAGATAACAGGACCAGCGGGCAGTTGGAAAGTTCCGGCCACGATGTCACGGGCCGGCCCGCGCGCAATTGATTTACAAACCGGCTGGCAACGCGCAGCGAGGATGATTTGACAGGTCCGAGTACGGAGGCGAGCCCGTGTATCTTGGCTAGGGCGGGATTAATTTTCCCCGCCGCTACCAGCCCCACTCTCGATGGTATCTTCATATGCCCGTGGCGATTTCAAGGCCTTAATCTTATCGCGAAGCTGTGCAGCTTTTTCAAATTCAAACTTCCGCGCCGCGTCGCGCATCCGCTCCTCCAGTTCCTTCAGATAGGCTTCGCGCTGCGAAGGCGACATGTCTTCCAGCACTTCGTCCTTCTCCATCGGCACAGTGACGTAATCGCCTTCGGCGATCCGAACCAGACTCATATCGATCGGCTTGATGATCGATTGCGGCGTTATGTTGTTGGCAATATTGTAGTCGACTTGGATCTGCCGGCGGCGGTTGGTTTCCTCAATCGCCTGCTTCATACTACCCGTCAGCACGTCTCCGTAAAGAATTGCACGCCCGTTCAAATGCCGCGCCGCGCGGCCGATGGTTTGAATCAGCGCACCCACCGATCGCAGAAAGCCTTCTTTATCGGCATCCAGAATCGCAACCAGAGAAACCTCTGGCAAGTCCAGGCCTTCGCGCAGCAGGTTCACGCCAATCAACGCATCGAACTCACCCTTGCGCAGATCGCGCAGAATCTTGATGCGGTCAAGCGTGCTAACTTCCGAATGCAGATACCTGCACTTCACACCCACTTCCGAATAATACTCGGCCAGGTCTTCCGACATGCGCTTGGTCAGCGTGGTGATCAGCACGCGCTCGTTCAGCGCCGTGCGCTTGCGGATCTCACCCAACAAATTGTCGACCTGGCCCTTGATCGGCCTGATCTCCACGGGTGGATCCACCAGTCCCGTCGGCCGGATGATCTGCTCCACCACTTCGCCGCCCGTCTTGTTCAATTCGTACGGGCCAGGGGTGGCCGAAACATACACCACTTGATTCGCGCGGTTCTCAAACTCTTCAAACGTCAGCGGACGGTTGTCGAGTGCGCTCGGCAAACGGAAGCCGAACTTCACCAGCGTCTCTTTGCGCGAGCGGTCGCCATGATACATGCCTTTCAACTGCGGCACTGTTTGATGGCTTTCGTCCAGAAAAATAATATGATCATGCGGCAGGTAGTCGAGCAGCGTAGGAGGCGCCTCACCCGGCAGCCGCCCCGAAAAATGCCGCGAATAGTTTTCGATGCCGTGGCAGTAACCGATCTGCTTCATCATCTCCAGATCGAACATCGTGCGCTGATGCAGCCGTTGCGCCTCAACGGCCTTGCCCTGTTTTTCCAACTCGCCGCGCCACCATGTAAGTTCATTTTCGATCGTCGTCCGCGCCGTGTCGCGAATATCCTCGCTCATCACATAGTGCGTCTTCGGATATATCGGCAGCCGCACATAGGTCTGTTTCACGGTGCCAAGCAGTGGATCCACTTGCGACAAAGTCTCTACTTCATCGCCCCACATCTCCACGCGATAGGCATTATCGTCATAGGTTGGGAAGATCTCGATCACGTCGCCGCGCACGCGAAACGTTCCGCGCTTGAAGTCGTGGTCGTTGCGTTCGTACAGAATGTCCACCAGCTTGGCGACAATATCGTCACGGGAAATGATCTGCCCTTTTTCCAGCATCAGCAACATGCCGTAATAGGCTTCCGGCGAACCGAGGCCGTAGATGCAGCTTACGCTGGCCACAATCACGCAGTCGCGCCGCTCAAACAACGACTTGGTCGCCGCCAGACGCAGTTTATCCAGCTCATCGTTGACGGTGGATTCTTTTTCGATGTACAGGTCGCCCGATGGGATGTATGCTTCCGGCTGATAGTAGTCGTAGTAGCTGACGAAGTATTCCACCGCATTGGCCGGGAAAAAAGTCTTGAACTCATGGTACAACTGAGCAGCCAACGTCTTGTTATGAGCCAGCACCAGCGCCGGGCGCCCCAACGCCTCAATCACCTTGGCCATTGTGAACGTCTTGCCGCTGCCCGTCACGCCCAACAGCACCTGATGCTGCTCACCGTCGAGAATACCGCGAGTCAATTGCTCAATGGCCGTGACCTGATCGCCGCACGGCTTGTACGGCACGGAAACCTGAAAGTCCGCCGAAGCGCCCATCGGCCCCAGCACTGACCGGATCTCCGCGTCCTCCAAACCACGCCGGGCGTTCTGCGATCGCGCGCCTTGCTTGCTCATACTTTCATTCTCTCCTGCTCGGCGTTGTATTCACAGCCCACCAGCGCAATCACCGCCAGAAGATACATCCACACCAGCAACGCAATCACGCCGCCGATGCTGCCATAAAGCAGGTTATAGTTGGCCAGATTCCGCACATACCAGCTGAAAGCCAACGTGACCAGCAACCAGAAGAACGTCGCCATGATCGCCCCCGGCCACACTTTGCGCCACTCCTGCGGCCGGCTCGGCCCAATGTAATAGGCCGCCGCGGTCACGAACGCCACAGCCCCAAGCGCGATGCCAAAGCGTACCAGCTTTCCAATCCAGGCCAGCAGCCCGATCAACTCATCGCGCGAGCCAAGCAGACCCAAACTGCCCAACACCCAGCGTTCCGTGCGGTCACCGAACAGCACCAGCGCCGATGCGCCGATCGCAGGCACTGCCGCCACGAAAACCAGGACGATCGCTACAATCCGCTGCTTCACAAAATGCCGCCCGCTGGGAATGCGGTAGGCGGCCTGGAAGCCTTCCATCAAACTGGCCATCAGGCCGCTCGCCGCCCACACCGAAAGCAGAATTGCGATGATGGGCAATGACACCGGATGCGCACCGCGCATTTTAAATTGATACTCAATCAGATCTTCGGTGCCAGGCGGAACCACCTCAAACAGAAACTGCGACATTACACGCGACACCGCTTCGGCATTGGCCTGCACCAGAATCGCAGTTACAGATGTGAGGACAGGAAAGAAGCTGAGCAGCGCGGAATACGCCGCTGCCTTGGCGATGCCAAAGCAGCCGTCTTCATGCCCGGCAATAAAGGCGCGGCGGACTACACTTAGTCTCAACATTGCGGTACATCTACTGATTGTAATTCCTGTTCGATTTTCGCCGCGCCCCACCCCAGCCGTTCGCCCATCACCGTGGCGAAGGGGCGCAGTGCGATGCGCGTCCATGCGCGCTCATATCCCCACGAGGTGGAAACATATAGTAGATCGCGCAGCGATAGCGCCATCTCCTGCTCCACCGCGAAACGGATCATCGTCGAATCGTCCGGCCGCCGCGGCGCCCGCAATGGGGTCATCGCCGTCAAATGCAGCCCTTCCAGAGGCGGCGCAATCTCATGTGTCAACAGATCCACCGCCTGCTCGCTCATCACTCGATAGGTCGTGTACTTGCCGCCGGTCACATGCAGAATGCCGTCATCGGAGTTCCAGATGCGGTGTTCTCTACTTGTCGATGTGGCCGAGCTTGCATCGTCCCGCACCAGAGGACGCAAGGAACTGAACGTGGCTAGCACTGTCCTGTCGGCGTCCGGAAAAAGAAACTTCACGCGGCCGCGCAGATAATCGATCTCATCCTGCGAAATCTTGACTTGATCCGGCCCGCCGTCATGATCCAAGTCCGTGGTCCCCACCAGCGTCACCTTGTTGTGCTCCGCACCACCCCACGGAATCAAAAAAAGAATACGGCCATCCGTCCCGAAATAGGCCATCGCCTTGCCGCTATCGAGCACCGGCGGAATCACGATGTGCGATCCGCGCACCAGTCGCAGCTTGTCTTTCTCGCCACTCCACGGCCCCATGGTATCGACAATTTTGCGCGCCCGAATCGTGAACGATTCTTCTGACAAGCGGTCGTGCAACCGTACCAGCCACCAGCCGTCCGCCTGTTTCTCAAACGATTCGGCGCGCATGTAATTCGCCAGTTGCGCACCATGCGAATAGGCATCCTGCAAATTCTCAAGCACGAAGCGCGCCGATTCTACCCTGCAATCGTAATAACCCGCCCCGCCGCGCAGGCCTTTGCGCTCCAACTTCGGCTCGATTGCCAACGTCTTCGCTGCCGATAGAAACTCGATCGTTCCGATCTTGTGTTTGCCGGCCAGCAGCGAATACAAAGCAATCCCCACGCTATAAAGGAAGCGATCGAACCAACTATAGAATGGAATCAACAGCGGCAATGCTTCCACCAAATGCGGCGCCAGCTTAAGCAGCGTGGCCCGCTCGCGCAACGACTCGCGCACCAAATGGAATTGGAAGTTTTTCAGGTAGCGTAGCCCGCCGTGGATCAGATGCGAGTTCTTGCCGCTGGTGCCGCTGGCGAAATGATTCTGCTCCACCAGCAGAATGCGCATCGGAGTTGATGACGAAGAAGCCCGCAATGCCAGATCGCGCGCCACGCCCGCGCCATTGATGCCGCCACCCAGGATCAGCGCGTCAACCTCCGCGCCTCGCAGTTCCTCCGCCCCGCTCCGTTTCATGGGAGGTTAATGAGCGCGAGGCTGTGGGGCCGGTCTGCTGGTGTAGCGGCGGAGCAGGCTTTCAAATTGGCGCTGCTTCCAGAGTCCCGACGTGTGCAGTACATAACGGAACAGCAGTGTAAGAATCGAACAGCCATACACCGTACTTTGCACGAACGACGCGGAAGATGCTTGCGGAAAATAACGCGTTGGCACAGGCACTTCGGCGATGCGCAACCCGGCGTTCACAAACTGCGCCATAATCTCCTGATCGAAGATAAAATTATCTGAATTCATCTGCGTGTTCACTGTCTCCAGCGCATCGGCCCGGTAGGCCCGGTAGCCCGTGTGATACTCGGCCAGCTTCAAGCCAAACACTTTGTTTTCCAGCTCCGTCAGAAACCGGTTGGAGATAAACTTCCACCATGGCATGCCCTGCTCCATTACCTTGCCGCCAAGCAGCCGTGAGCCGAGCACCACGTCGGCCTCGCCCTTGCGGATCGGGTCGATGACTTCGGGCAGCAATGTCGGATCGTATTGATAGTCCGGGTGCACCATCACCACAATATCGGCGCCGGCTTTCAGCGCTTCGTGATAGCAGGTTTTCTGATTGGCTCCATAACCGTAGTTGCGATTATGCGTGAACAACTCCAGGCCAAGCTCGCGGGCAATCTTCGTGGTCTCGTCCTTACTGCCATCGTCGACCAGAATGACCAGGTCCACCACGTCATGCGGCAGCTCCGCATAGGTCATATGCAGTGTTTTCGCCGCATTGTAAGCAGGCATTACAACGACTACTTTGGGTTTGTCGGTCACAGTACACGCGCCTTAACTACGAACTGGTAAGCAAAGAGACGTTTCCACACCTTCGCCATTATGTAGGATACCCACTCCGCACCCCGGATGGGAAGCGATGACCCCGCGCTCGGAAACGCCAACCCTATCGGCATGCAACTCGACTCGCAATGTTCCACCGCGAATCCAGCCTGCGAAAGTAGCTCATGCCAGCCATCCCAAGTGAAAAAACGGACGTGCGTACGGTCAAACAATCCCTTGTCGTCCTGAGGAAACCGGCCGCTTAACACGACCAGTCGGAAGTAGAGATTTCCGCTATTCGGCAGCGATGCGATCAGCCTTCCCTCCGCCAAAAGCACTTGCCGGATCTGCGTCAGCAATCGTTGGGGATCGCGCAGATGCTCCAGAATATCGGCACAGATCACGTAGTCGAACTTACCATCGAGCGATGGCAAGCCCGCCTCCAGGTCAGCTTCAACCAGCCGGACGTTCGCAGGGAATGAGGAATCGGTCCCGCCGCGCTGTTCGATGCCTGTAACCGTGAAGCCCCGGTCGGCAAGAATTTTACCCAGGTAGCCATTACCGCAGCCGACATCGAGCACCCGCTTCCCCGCCCCGTTTTCAGGCAGGGTAGAAACCAGAAGGATATGACTGCTGTATGGAGTAGGCTTGAATTCGTAGAGCAACTTTCATTGTCCCTTATCTGGCTTTGTCACGCCAACATTTGCCCTTGCCTCAACCTCACCCACCGGTTATGCTGAAACTGACGAAATTAGTCGAAAAAGACTGCCCCAGAAATGACCCTAACAGTCAACCTGCATCCCGAAACTGAACGAGGCTTGATTGCCCAAGCCATGGCCAAAGGGATTTCGCCAGCAAGCTTCGTGGAAGAAATCGTGGCGCGTGAAGTAATGGCCGGGGACTCTTCGGGCGGCGCCGAGGCAAAAAATCTCGTCGACCTATTTGAGAACTCGCCTTTCAAAGGCCTCAGCATGACCATTGAGCGCGACCAGGATTATGGCCGGGACATCATCCTGTAGCCATGTATCTTGTCGATACAAATGTTCCATCGGAGTTGACCAATCCCGTGCCTGATCCTCGCGTTAGGGCATTTCTGATCGATGCGGGGAAAGAGAATGTCTACGACAGCGTAGTTACGATCGGCGAGATTTGCAAGGGCATCGCCGAACGCTGGGGAACACTCACGGCCGAGCAGCGTCTTCGCGGACGACAGATCACGATGGCGGACGGCCTGATCGCGGCGACCGCCCTGGAGTATAACTTAACGCTCGTCTCCCGTAATGTGAAGGACTTCGCAGACCTCGGAGTTCCTATCCTCAATCCATGGGATCGGGACTAACTGCGCGGGAAACCCGCTTGGCGCCAACCAACAATATTTACTGCCCCACCTGGCACTCGGCCACCTTATCCAAATAGAACTCATCCGTCAAGAACCCGGCCCCATACAACCGCTTCAACTCCCGCAACCTCGCAGCCACTTGCTGCTGAGTAAACTTTGGCTTCGACGGCGATGCGGGCGTCGCCGCAGCAACTGCGGACGTCGCCACGACTGGCTGCACCGTCGAAGACACAGCTGGAGGCTCCGGAGGCACCTTCTTCAGCGGTGACTGGTACAGCGGATTGAAGATGAGCGCCTGCAGCGTCTCAGCCGGCAGCAAATGTCGCCACAGAAAAGCCTGCATCTTATCCTCAGCCGGCACGGCGGCACGTACAAGCTCTGTTTTTCCGACCGTAGCCTTCCCCTCGATCACCAGCGAAAACGGCTCCGTTGAGGGCGCCAGATTCGTCCTGACTGTCATGCCGACCACAACGGCCGTTGCCGAAAGCGTCACCGGCGCGGAAAAGACTCCCTCCGGGGCATCCTTCAGCCCCAGCTTGATCGCCCCATTGAACCCGTCCTTGCGGATGACATACACACTCACATTCGCCGTGCCCATGCGGCGCAGGCTAATGCTCGAAGGCGCCACGCGCAGTTCGAAATCTGGCTGCGGTTCGCTGATGCGTAGACGATAAGCAAACTCTTCGCCGCCATTGCGCGCCGTGTCGCCCACATGCACGAAATAGATGCCATCCGCGGGCAGTTTGGCCATCAAGTACGAGTCGGCATAATGGGTGTTAGCACCCGCACCGATATCGTCGTAATCGTCGTTGAACGCCAGCACCTTGCCCGTCGCATCGGTCAACTTCAAGACCGAATCGAGCGGTGAATCGAGGCGCCGCGCAAGTACCTCAGCGACAATCGTCTCACCAGCCTTACCGCTGATCTCGAAGACATCCCAGTCACCCGCACGGTCAATACGCCCGTTCACCATCACCGGCAGGGTCACCTTTTGCGCGTGCTTCAGATCGTTGTTGGGCTCCTTCTCAAGAATCTCCGGAAGCGTGCCCAAAGCGAACGGCATGCGGTTCGAGACGAATCCGTCTCGCTTGGCCACCACCTGCTGCATACCAGCGCCGGAGTTCATCGCAGGCTGTATCAACTCGGCTTTGTCGAGATTCCAGCCCTTCATCTTAATAGCTGCCCCGTCGCCCACCCGGCCGCCCAGCGGAAAAATGGTGGTCACGTACGGCAGTTCGCCGGCGGTAATGCGATAGATGAAATCTTCACGCCCGCGGTACAGGCTGTCGTAAATCGCCAGTACGTAGTCGCCATCCTTGGGCACCTCATAAAAAATTGTCGGGTCGGGCTTAAAGCGGAAATCGTCGTTGTAGGCTACCTCTTTGCCGTTCGCGTCAGACAACACCAGCACAGGCTGAAACCAGCCCGGAACCGCGTCGGCAATGAATGGAATCAGCTGCCGGGCCTGCGTACTAAACACCAGCCGCTGGCCCTTATGCGCAGCAAACCGGTACGAGTTTACTTCGCCGGAAGCGATCTGGCCGTTGAGTGTGGCCGGAAGCTTAATCAGGTCCTGTGCCTCTTCTGGCGGCCGTTTGCGCAGTGCCAGGACCTCCTTGCCCAGTGTTTGAATCATCGCCGAGCGCATCGGCTTTCGCGAGAATTCGGGCACCTGACCAACCTGAAATGGCATCGGGTTCGATACGCCGCGCGCCGTCACCAGCCGGATCTCTCGCGGACCGGGTGGTGCGTCAGCCGCCACTGTCACGTCAACCAGCATGATATTGGCGATCGAAGCGCAGGCCGGCTGTTGCACGAAATCATCGGTTCGCTGCTGGATCTTCACAATCAACTGCGCCAACTCCGGCGCTACGCCGTTCAATTCCGCCGGGTCACGCGGCTCTACTGGCCGCAGCCCTTTCTTGCTGAACCTGTTACGGCTGGCAGTAAGTCCCGCCACGCGCCGCAATAGCTGCAGTTGCTCTCGCAGCAGTTGCTGTTCCTGATTGTTCACCCGCCAGCAATATTCCACGATCTGCGCCGTCACGCCCGTTCCCGTCACAGTCGCCGCAGTGACGTCGTCCATGGATTGACCGCCCAGCCGGATCTGGACCGTCGTGCCCTGCTGGACGCCGGCAGGATAGACATACCCGATATATGGGCGCGGCTGCGCAAGAGCCGCCACAGCGAACATCACAATACAAGCTAGCCAGGAAAGACTCTTCATAACGCACCCCTACATAATCTCGGTCAACAATCCGGCCGACTTCACTTTGTCATCCGGCTTCGGCAGCACGTACGCTTCAGCACCCAGCGGATGCGGCAACTTGGCGTTGGCGTCAATTCCGGCCAGCTGATAGATACTGCCCAACAGATCGACTGGATAAACCGGACGGTCCTTGAGCTCTTCCGCTTTCGAATCCGATGAACCGACCACCTGCCCGCCTTTGAAACCGCCACCTGCCACAAGCACGGTGAAGACGTTGCCATAATGGTTCCGTCCGCCATTCCACGGCGGTTGATAGTCGACCTTGGGGCTGCGCCCGAACTCGCCGGTGCACCACACAATCGTCGTATCGAGCAATCCGCGCTCCTTCAAATCGGCCAGCAGCACAGCCAGGCCCTGATCCAATTGGGGGCATTGCCGGCGCATCGTTGCAAAGTGGTTGCTATGCGTATCCCAGCCGCCCGGATAATTGATCACCACGTAGGGGACGCCGGCTTCCACCATGCGCCGCGCCGCCAGACAATCCTGCCCAAAGGTGAATCGCCCGTAACGGTCGCGCACCGCGGGCGTCTCTTTCGAAAGGTCAAACACTTCGCGCCCCGCGCCCAGAATCAGTTCGTACGCCCGTTTCTTGGCGTCTTCCTCGGCCGAAATCTCTGCCAGTGTGCGAACACGATCGCCAAACGTGTTCATCTTGCCGAGCAGTTCCTGCCGGCTCTTCTGCCGGTCGTCCGTCACGCCGGAGGCAACCACTCCTTCTACCTCGAAGCGCACTCCGCTCGGATCTCCGCCGGTGGCAAACGGTTTGTACAATGGGCCAAGAAATCCCTCTTCGGAAAACCGTCCCTGCGGCTGCGTCAGCACCACATAAGGCGGAATAATCCCTTTGTATTCAGCCTTCTTGTAATGCGCGAACACCGCCCCGATGCTGGGATACGCCAGCCGTTCGCCCGGCGTGTGACCCGTCTGCATCAGGTAGGCGGCGGTTTCATGGCCGAAGTTGCGATGCGTCATCCCGCGGATGAGCGAGAACTTGTCCGCCTGTTTCGCCAGTTCGGGGAACAGTCCACCCAACTGAATGCCATCCACTTTGCTGTTGATGGTCTTGCCAAATTCGCCCATGTACTCGCTGCCGGCATCCGGCTTCGGGTCCCACGTATCGATGTGCGACATGCCGCCCCACAGGAAGACCTGAATCACCGATTTGGCCTTCGCCGCCACGGCAGGCTGAGTCACAGCGCCAAACGCCCGCTGGCCCATCAGCAAGCCAGATGCACCGCAGATGCCTGCCTGCAAGGCTTCGCGCCGGGAAATCTGTGTACTGTTATTCATGTTCTGCTTCGCGTTCATCCTGTCACCTCTGCCATCAAACTTGCCTTCCCCATTGCCATTCAGGGGTAGGACAGGCGATTCGACTGTCCAAATACTAATGTCTATACCGGAACTCCACACTATTAATTAATGACCAGGCGATGTCCACCCAATCTTCGCGCCGCTTTAACACCGCCGCAGTCTGCACCGCACCTGGCTTGGCCACCGTCTTGAAGCTGGTGTACTGCTCGGCGGTTTTCGCTTCCTCTTCCGTCGGCAAGCGCGAAAGAATCGTCAAATACAACTCATCGATGATGTCCCGCGTCTTCCTGCCCGATGCGAACAGCGCCTTCAACTTCGGCCCCTGATCGATCTTTTTCTGAATATGGCTCGAATTCAGCAGGTACAACTGCTGCGCGGGCAGTGGCTTGTGGTCGCGTTCGTTCTCCATGCCCGTGGCCCGCGCCGGCCGCCCGAACAGGGCCAGAAACGGACTGGTGATGCTGCCATCGGGCAACGCCACCGCAGGCTTTTCCTCGGGAATGTACGTGAAGGGCTCAGGAATCGGGCTCGTATACAAATCAGTGGTGCCGTTGATCTGATTGATTGCATCGATCATCACTTCCGCATCCAGCCGCCGCACGTGGTAACTGGCGAAGTTGGCTGCGGCCTTTTCACTTTCAACCTTGGGGATCGACGAAAGCTGATACGTTTGCGAATTCAGAATCAGCCGGTAGAAACTCTTCATATCGTAATGCCTGCGGATCATCTCTTTTTCGAGATAGGCAAGCAGCGCGGGATTGCTCGGCGGGTTGTCCGGCCGGATGTCGTCCGGCTCGTTGATAATGCCGCGGCCCATCAGCCAGTAACACGCCCGGTTCACGATGGCGCGAGTGAAGAAGGGATTCTGCGGCGTAATCAGCCAGTCAGCGAAAACTTCCCGCGGATCTTTGTCTGGCGGCATCTTGGCCAACTTGCCATTGGGGAATTGCGGCGCATGCGGCTCAATGGCAGCCGCGGTCGGCTCGGGGGCAGGAGCAGGCTTGGCATCCTTGGCAGGCGGCTTCGGGACAATCGCGTCACGGCCCGGAGCCATGTTGCCGGCGGTACGGGTTGCGCCCAGCGGATCCCAGAACACGTCCTCTTCTTTCCATTCCGCTGTCGGCTTGTATCCAATCTGCGAATAGAAGGCCGCCATTCCGGCCAACTTGTCAGCCGGCCACGCCGTGGTCCGCGTACCCATGAACACCAGCGCCACGGCTGAGGCGACCCCTTCCGGAGTACGGTTCTGCACGGCGCGGAAAAAATTCACCGGCCCGACGCGGAAATTGCTCCCGCTCGATGTCAGCAGTTCACGCGCAAACTGGTCGTATGGCTTGTTTTCGGCGATCGACGCACGCACCCAGCGGTGATAGGCCTGGGCAGCGTTGGGCCATAGATTGACCGGAAACTCCGCTTTGATGCGCAGAATGTCGCCCCACCTCATCGCCCAGTAGTCGGCAAACTCAGGACGTTCCAGCAGCCGGTCGATCAAAAGACGCCGCTTGTTTTTGGTGTCGGGATCTTTAATGAACTCGCACGCTTCCTTCGCCGTGGGCAGCGTGCCAATGACGTCCAGATACGCCCGGCGCACAAAAACCGCATCTGAGCAAAGTGCAGGATGTACTTTCAAATGTGCCAGTTCGCCAAATACGATCTTGTCCAGCCGGCCCGCCGGCGCGGGAGCCGCCGCACTTTCAAAGGCGTCTGGCGCGATCTTTGGCGCCGCCGCGCCACCCTCGGCCGTCAACAAGGCCGCAGCGAAAACCAGAAGTTCCACCATACTTAATCCAACCCCTGCCCCGGAAATAGTTTCTGCCCGGTAGAAGATTTTCAGGCTTCTTTCTCTTTTGTACCACACCTAGGCCGCCATAGGGCGCGTCTTCAGTCAGCTTAGAACATAACTCCCTCTACCATGCCCCGCCCCATCGGCATATAATCAAATGAACCATGCACGATCCGCAGGGAGAAGTCACTAGACTGTTAGGCGAGGTGCGCCAGGGCCACCAGGAAGCGATGGAGCAGCTGCTCCCGCTTGTCTACGACGAGTTGCGCCGTCTTGCCGGCGGGTACTTCCGCCGCGAACGCAGCGACCACACCCTGCAACCCACCGCCCTCGTCCATGAAGCGTATTTGAAGCTGGTCGACCAGCGCTCCGTTCAATGGGAAAACCGCGGCCACTTCCTCGGCGTCGCCGCCACATTGATGCGCCGCATCCTGCTCGACTACGCCCGCGTGCATCGCGCCGAAAAACGCGGCGGCGGCGGACAAAAGGTCATGCTCGACGAAGGCATGGCCATCAGCAACATGCGCGCCGTGGAGATGATCTCCCTCGATCAGGCCCTCACCAAACTCGCTGCGCTCGATGCCGACCAGGGACGCATCGTGGAGCTCCGCTTCTTCGGTGGACTCTCCGTGGAAGAGACAGCCGAGGTCATGAAGATCTCGCCGGCCACCGTCAAACGCTATTGGGCATCGGCAAAAGCATGGTTATATCGCGAAATCGAAAAAGGATCCCCCAGTGACGCAGCAGAGATGGAAGCAGATCAGGGAAATATTTGATTCCGCGCTCGACAAGCCCACCGCCGACCGCAATGCCTTCGTAGACGAAACCTGCGCCGACGATCCGGATCTGAGGAAGGAAGTCTTCGAACTGCTCCAGTCGATTGACGGCCACGCCGACTTCCTGGAACAGCCAGTGGCCCCGCTCGCCTTCATCGAAAAGCCCGTCGACCGCATGGAAGGCCGTATGCTCGGCCCGTACAAACTTTCGCGCTGCATCGGCAAAGGCGGCATGGGCGCCGTGTATGCCGCCCGCCGCGCCGACAAGGAATACCAGAAGCAGGTCGCCATCAAACTGGTGCGCCAGGGCATGGATACCGAAGACATCCTGCGCCGCTTCCGCCAGGAACGGCAGGTGCTGGCCGCTCTCGATCATCCCAACATAGCCCGCCTGCTCGATGGCGGCACCACCGAAGAAGGCCTGCCTTATCTGGTGATGGAGTTCGTCGAAGGCGTGACCATGGACCGCTACGCCGAATCGCAGAACCTCTCCATCAACGACCGTCTGAAGCTGTTCTGCACCATCTGCAGCGCCGTACAGTTCGCCCATCAAAATCTGATCGTCCATCGCGATCTGAAACCGGGCAACATTTTGGTTGGCGCCGATGGCGTGCCCAAACTGCTCGACTTCGGCATCGCCAAACTGCTGAACCCGGAGTTCAGTCCGGATACTGTCGAGCTGACCCGGACCGACATGCGGCCCATGACGCCCGAATTCGCCAGCCCCGAACAGGTACGCGGCGAGCCCATCACCACCGCCAGCGACGTCTACTCGCTCGGCGTGATCCTGTACCGCCTGATCACCGGCTGCGGCCCGTATAAATACAAGTCCAACACCATCATCGACATTGAAAAAGCGATTCTCGATGAATCGCCTGAGCGCCCCAGCGTGGCAGTCACGCGCATGGATGGCAAACTGCCTCCTGAAGGCGTGGAAAAGGCCCGCCGCAAGCTATCGGGCGATCTCGACATGATCGTCCTGATGGCCCTGCGCAAGGAGCCGGGGCGCCGGTATGCATCCGCCGAAAAACTTGCCGACGACATCCAGCGCTACCTGAACGGCATGCCCGTCAGCGCGCAAAACGATACGTTACACTACCGTGTCGAAAAGTTCGTGCGCCGCCACAAGCGCGGAGTCGCCGCTGCCGCATTGACCGCCGTAGCACTAGTCATCGCCACCGTCGTCTCGGTCTTCTACGCCCAAAAGGCCAACGTGGAAAGCGCCCGCGCCAACCGCCGCTTCAAGGAAGTGCAACAGCTAGCTGAGTTCTTCCTGTTTGATCTGGACAAGGCGCTGGTGGCGGGTCAGACCGCTACGCGCAAAGAAGTAATCGAAAAAGGGCTGATCTATCTGAATGGGCTCGCACCTGAAGCTGCCGGCGATTTGTCATTGCAGCGAACGCTTGTGCGTGGCTATATGAAGATTGGCGACCTGCAAGGAAACTTGCGAGGGCCCAATGTTGGCGATGCTGCAGGCGCACGTAGCAGCTACCAAAAGGCGCTGGTCATGGCGAAGGCAGTAACTGCTGCTACCGGAAACGACATGAAATCCATTGTGTCCATGGCGCAGGCTGAAAGGCGGCTTGGGGAGTTGGCGGTATTGGATCAAAATTACAGCGAAGCGCTGGCACATCTCAAGCGCGCACAAGCCGTCTACGAGCCACTATCCGAAACAGAGTTCAACGCCAAAAAGGGATTGATGGAAACCCTTAGTAGTATAGGGACTGTCGAAGAACTGAAAGGCGATTCGCAAGCCGCTAGGGCAAGTCTGGAGCGCTTTCTGCAAATTGCCCAGGAGATTGTGGCCAGCCCGCAGTCAGACACCGAGATGCGCCACCGGCTGGCAGTTGCTTACCTGAAATTAGGACGGCTGCTGGCTCGCACAGGCTCAAAGGGGCTTGCCTTAGAGCATTTGCTCCGCGCTCAGGCTGAGATGAAATCGGTGGCAGAAGCAGAACCGGAATCCACCAGCCAGCAACGGGAACTCGCATCTTTTGGAAACGTGCTCGCCGACTTCCAGTTATCGAACACCCAAACCGCGGAAGCGGTTGAGAACTACCGCAGTGCGCTCAAAGTTACTGAGCGGCTTGCCGAAAAAGATCCCAGGAACCAGCAGAACCAGCGCGATCTGGTAACCACAATGGGGCGGCTGGCAGCGGCCCTCACCGAGCAGGGCAATAAAGCCGAAGCACACAAGGTCACCGTCCAGGCACTGGCCCTATTGAAGCCGATGTTGGATAAACCGAATCCGCACAACTACGATCTCTACCAGTACTGCTGGTTGCTCTTAACAACTGAGTTCAAGGACCTGCACAATCCCAAGCTAGCGTTGCAGTATTCGGAATCCCTGGTTGCCCGCACCAAGGGTGAGAGCCCTGAAATGCTCGACCTGCTCGCCCGCGCACAAGCAGCAACTGGCAATCCCAACTCCGCCGTGCAAACAGAAAAGAAAGCACTCTCTGCCATTAAGCAAGACGGAGCTTCGGAATTGCGCTCAGAATTAGAGAAGAACTTAGCGGACTTTACCGCGCAAGCGGCGCGAGGCCATTAGGGCCAGCGCGGCAAAAGCCAATCCTGCCGTGGCCGGCTCGGGTGTTGCAAATGCAACGTTCGTTACGCCGGTGATCGAAGACGTTGCCCCGGCCCCACCCATTGCATCCAAATCAATAAAGTTGTCCACGCCGACCACGTGTACAGCGGGGAATATCAGAGCGTCAATGATCTGATTTCCGGAAACGTCCCCATTGTGAAATACATGCAGCGTGCTGATAGTGCCCGGCGAATCGCAGAAAAGAGGGCCCAACGTCGGCTGAATCCACTTGCCGCCGACACACAGCTTCGTGTCGACATGAGCGAAGCCCGGCGCATGCGGCGTATTCGTGTTCAAATCGTCGCCGATCTCAATGATGATGTCTGGCGGCGGATCAATGTTGTAGCGAATATCATAGTTCACAAAGAATCCATTTCCGACTGAGAACAATGTCGAACTGAAGGCGAGAGCCAGAGAGTCTCCGCCTGTCAGATGCGTGATCGTTGGTACAACATTTATCGTTGTCGCACTGGCCTGGGCTGTCGTGGACAGGTTCGTTGCTCCGACTTTAAAAAATACATCGGATACAGTGAACTGATTAAGGGTACACAGGTAGTTCGCCCCGGTCGTCTGGATGTAGCTGTCTAAAGTACCACTAGTGCATGCTGTGGCAGCCATCAGGGAACCACCCGTGAAAGCGGCCAGCAAAAATAGTTTTTTCATTCATGTCCTCCGAACATTGCTTCTATGATACTGCTTCGGGGAATAAATACCAAATACTCCCTTTGACACCGGCGAATAGTCCATATATGCTCTAAGGCCGTATGCAACGTTTGCTACTCCTGTTTATTCCCCTGGGGATCATGGCGCAGAACCCGCACGCCGCCGATCCGCAAGCACCTGAAGCGGGGCGCGGAATCTTCCGCATCTACTGCGCGCCGTGCCACGGACTCAAGGCCGATGGCGGCCGCGGGCCTGATCTCACGCTCGGCGTCTACACGGCCGGCGACACCGACGAAGCCCTGCACAAGGTCATCAGCCGCGGCGTCCCGGGCTCTGAGATGGCCGACTATAATGAGCGCCTCGGCGCGGACAACATATGGAAAGTCATCTCCTATATCCGCTCCGCCGCGCGCAAAGACGCGGCCCGCCCCACCGGAAACATCGCGTCGGGCGAAAAACTCTTTTGGGGCAAAGGCTCATGCGGACAGTGCCACCTGGCCGGCACGCGAGGCCGCAGCGTGGGCCCCGATCTCACACTGGCGGGCCGCCGCCGCAGCCTGGCCTACTTGCGTGATTCCATCACCGAACCCAACAAAGACATCACGCCCGGCTTCTACACCATCGTCGTCGAAACTCGCGATGGCAAAAAAATCACTGGCGTGCAGCGCGGCTTCGACAACTTCTCCGCGCAGCTGATGGACGCGAACGAGACCTACTACTCGTTCTTGAAAGGCGACGTCAATACGCTGAAGCGAGAGTATCGCTCCATGATGCCCAGCTACGCCAAGGCATTCACGCCGGCGGAACTCGAAGATGTGGTTGCATACCTGTATTCATTGAGGGGGAACTAATGCGCGCACTCGCCATCTCACTACTCATCGCCTCCGCCGCCTTTGGCCAATCCAGCCGCGACGAATGGCGCAGCTACGGCAAGAACTACTCCGGCTGGCGCTACAGCGAACTCAACGAAATCAACACCGCGAACATCGCCCAACTGCGCCCGCAGTGGATCTTCCAAAGCGGCGTCAACGGCAAGCAGGAGACCACGCCGCTGGTGTTCAACAACATGATGTACATCACCGCGCCCTCAAACCACGCCTTCGCGCTCGATGGTTTGACGGGCCGGCCTGTTTGGCACTATCAGAAGCAGGTGCCTGCGGGGACCAACGTCTGCTGCGGACAGGTCAACCGCGGCTTCGCGGCCATCGGCGACAAGCTGTTCAAGGTGAACCTCGAAGCTACGCTCGTGGCGATCGACGCCAAGAGCGGCCGCACTCTTTGGGAGACTACCATCGATGACGTGAAGAAAGGCTTCAGCACCACCGTCGCCCCGCTCGCCGTGAAGAACCTTGTAATCGTCGGCGTGGCAGGCGCGGAGTTCGGCGTGCGCGGCTTCATTGACGCTTACGACGCAACCACAGGCAAGCGCGCCTGGCGCTTCTATACAGTCGCCGGCCCCGGCCAACCGGGGGCGAACACGTGGGCTGGCGATTCATGGACGCGCGGCGGCGGCTCCATCTGGATCACCGGCACCTACGACCCGGAAACCAACCTCACCTACTGGGGCACGGGCAACCCCGGGCCTGACTTCTTCGGCGACGACCGCAAGGGCGACAACCTGTACACGTGCAGCCTGGTCGCGCTCGATGCCGACACCGGCCAATTGAAGTGGCACTACCAGTTCACGCCGCACGACGTGCATGATTGGGACGCCGTGGCCGACCCCGTGCTAATGGATCTCAATATCGATGGCAAGAAAGTGAAGGCCGTGGTGCAGGCCAATCGCAACGGCTATTTTTACGTGCTTGACCGCACCAACGGCAAGTTCATCAAGGCGAAGTCCTACACACAAACAAGCTGGGCCGATGGCATCGGCGCCGACGGCAAGCCCAAGGTAATCGCCAACCAGGACCCCACTGAAGACGGCAATCGAGCCTGCCCAGGCATCGCCGGCGGGCACAACTGGAACGCCACCGCATACAGTCCACAGACCGGACTTTATTACTTCAACTCCACCGATGGTTGCCAGCTTTACTACAAGACCCGCCAGGAATTCATCGAGGGGATGTGGTATCAGGGCAGCACTACTGCCGGCTTCCCCACCGAGCCGACCACCGGTTCCGTAATCGCGGTGGACCCGGCCACGGGCACGACGAAATGGCGCTGGGAGATGGTGACGCCGCCCACCAGCGGTATGCTCGCCACAGCCGGCAATCTGGTCTTCGGCGGCGACCGCGAAGGCTATCTGTTCGCTTTCGACGCCCGAACGGGCAAAGTGGTTTGGAAGTTCCAGACCGGCGGCGTAATCATCGCCCCGCCAATATCCTATGCGCTGAACGGCAAGCAATACATCGCGGTGGGCGCGGGCGCTTCCATCCTCACCTTCGCGGTGCGGTAAGGCGGGCTTCAGCCTGCGGCCGAGTGGCACTCGGCCCGCGGCGCTGCCCCTCCAACCGGTCCAGCAACTCCACCATTCGCGACGCCGCCTCACTGCGCCCTCCATACCGCAGCTCGTGGTACGACTGCGTAAACTGCGCCACCAACTCCGCGCCCAACTCCTCAGGCACCGTACGCGCAAACTCCGCCGCCGTTACCGTTGAAGGCTTAGCCGGCACCCCGCGTTCCTCCAGCAACGTCAGCATGCGGCAATAAAGCACCGCTCCATCGGAGCGCTGCACCTCGCCGCGAGCGATGCGCCGGCGCTGCCCCCGCCGCTGCCACCATCGTCGAACCAACGGAGTGAACAACAGCAGAATCGAAACCGCCAGCGCCGCAACCGCAAACACCTTCAACCACAGCTTCCAATCGAAGCGCAGGCCCTTCCATCGCTCCATCAGGTTCACATTCCACGTGCGATTGGAGCCGTCCACGCGCGTGACGATCTGCAACTGACGATCGAGATCGTAGTTCAGCACCCACTCATTCCAGAACATCTCCGCCGCATCTGCGTACAGACGGGCGCGATCAAAAACCCCAAGCTCCGTTGGCCGCAGCGCTGGCGGCGTGGGGTCGAATGTCACCCAACCCGCGCCATCGATCCACGCTTCCACCCAACTATGAGCGTCCGAAGCGCGAATCAGCTCCCAGCCCGAAATCGGATTGAACACGCCGCTCTGAAATCCGGTTGCTACGCGCGACGGAATACCCACCGTGCGCAGCATCACCGCCATTGATGACGCAAAATATTCACAGTGGCCCTTGCGCCGTTCAAACAAAAAGTAAGCGATCGGGTCTGCGGGCTGCACCGCAGGCAACGTCAACGTATACGCGTACTGCGTGCGCAAATAATCGGCCAGCAGACTCGCCCGCTGGCGATTGTCATTCGCCGGGGCCACCGTCCGCGCAGCCAATTCACGCACGCGTTCATCCACGCGAGGCAAGCGAAGGTACATCTCTCGCACGGCCGCTGATAGCTCTTCCTTGTCCGACTTCTCGTCCTTCAAAAAACTATACGCGTTGTAGCGGATCTGGTCTCCGGTGCGATAAGCAAGGCGGTAGCCTCCCGTCGAAGTTCGATACAACGAAGGGACGGGAATCTGCAAAAGCTCAGGCTCGCCGGCAAAGAACAGCGAATCGGCAGCCTCCCCGCTCAACTGCACTTCATAGGCGATCTGCGTGCCGGTCTGCGGCCGCTCCCAGCCCTGGCGTAACTTGATCAAGCCGTTCTGCACAGCCAGCAGTTCGCCGCGGCCCGGAGGATTGAACCAGCGCTGCCCATCGAATTCAGCCAGCGTCGCACCGCGCCACTTCAGCCATTGAACGGGGCGCTTGTTAGCGAAGCGTACATGCATCACCGGCGTGTCCTGCTGCTGCAGTTCGCCAATCTGGCCAAGCCGCACCTCGTTCGAAAAGCCCTGCAAGTGGAACTTCTCCGACACCAGATGACGGAACGCCGCGCGCGCCGTGCGCGGCAGCACGAAGAACAGACCAGCGGTCATCACCAGTACGCCAAACGTAATAATGCCAGTAAGCACCATCAGCCGCGAAGGAAACAGATGCAGCCCGCCGCGATGGACAATCTTATGTCGCAAGGCCGAGCCACGCACCTCCGAACTGCAGAAGGCGGCAATGCCAAAAAGCAAAAAGAGACCTAGGAATACGAAGAAATTAGCACTCGACGAAAGCACGGTGGCGGCCAGTATTTCCAGCAGCGCGATCATCTTCACAAAGAAGAAATCGCGCATGGTGCTGGCCGTCAGTATATGGAAGACGGCCAGAAAAAAGACCAGGTGCACAGTGGCGGGCAGGAACTCTTTAGAGAGGAAGAAGTAGTCGATCGGATAGAACCCCATGTAGGCAATCGCCACCGATAACTGCGCCGTCACCGGAATGCGCAGCCGCACGAAACCACCGGCGATCAAACCACGCAACAGAAGCCCGAGCCCCGCCAACAGTATGGTTGGCGTATCGAGATAGCCCGAACCCGCCACGGCAAGATAGCCGGACACCACCAGCCCCAGCAGCGACCACTCGAAAAACGAATCGATTTGGTTGCGCTTGCCGCTGCCGGAGTTAGACACCGGACCCCCATGAAACGGCCTTATCAAACGCATCCACGAATTTCATCTCGGGCGTTTCGGCCAGTATGAAATACGCTTTGCGATAGAAGTGCATCACACCTTTTTGCGGCTGCCACTTCTGCAGCGCTTCAAACGCAACGGTCGACGACTTCATGCGGAAGATGCGCACGGTAACCGGCGACGGGCCATCGTACTTCGCCACCCGCGCATCCACTACGCCAAGCGTGGCCAGCACGGGAGGATAGTCCGTCAGCGCCTGCTCCTGCGTCAGCTTCCATTCACCGGCGGTGGCGGGCAATGCCACAGCGGCCTCGGGCTTTGCGCTGCCACAAGCCGTGAGCAAAACCAGTAAAGATACGGCAACGAAGCAACGACCGCTATGAAAGAATCGGTTCGACCGCGAATTGGACAGGCGGATCGCCTGTCCGCCGTAGCCTTGGCGAAGGAGGATCCGCCTGTCCAAATCGCAAACAACGAAATCCCTCATCGGCCCCTCTTCAAATCCGCCAACATCTTAATCGCCGCATCAGCCAGCGCCTCGCCGCATCCCGCCGCGCATCGCGCGCTGATCACCTCGTAGCTGCCCTCCGCATACGCTTTGCGATTGGGCACATAGCTGATCGACGCATTGGCCAACTCACTCACAATGGTCAACGGAAAAGGCGAGGCCTTCTTGATAGCGATACCAAGCTCCGTAAATATCTCACCAGGCAGCGACACAAACGCCACCTCTCCAACGGCGATCACCTGCACTTCGGCCTCTATCAGATCGCGCTTGCGCTCGGCCACGTCCAGCACCTTCATGGCATTCACCATCTCCAGAAACGAGGCCTGCTTCGGCTTGCCGAAGGTCTCCATCGTGGCCTTCGCCGCGGCAATCTGATCGGGCTTCACATCCACCAGCGGGATCTTCACAATCTCATTCTTCACCCGCACTGGCCCTGCCGCAACCGGCTTCATGCGGGCGTAAGTCTTGATTGCTTCACCGGCCAGCACCGTCCCGATGCGCTGCGCTTCCGCGTTGCCTGACTGCCGCTCCTTGGTCTTCACGTCGACGTGATTCACGTTGCCCGCGGCCCCGATGGTGAACATCGTCATCATGTCAGGCCCTTTCACCTGCCCAAGAATCTTGCCGATCGTGTAGGCATAGTCCGCCGAAAACTGCGTACCGCTCACCGTGTCCAGATGCATCGCGAAGTTGACGTGCGTGGCCAGCGGCTTGCCCGCCATCGACTCCGCATAAACCACGTACACATCCGGATCCGTGGGACCAACCGGCTGCACGATCTCCGGGTTCATCTTGCCCGGATTGAACTTCACCGAACCATCCTTCATCAGGTAACGGCGGTTGAAACTGAGCGACTCTTCCGAACCCATCCCAACAAACAATCGCGCTTCCGTCAGACCGGCATTTGCCAGCTTCACGCTCTCGGCGATCTTCGCCGGCAACGCGGCCTGATACTCTTTGGCCAACTTCAAGGTGGGGCCATCCACCGCGTCGAGAAAGCGCTGCACCAGCAATGGACCGGTGTGGCTGTGCGTGGCTGAGATGCTGATATTGCCCGCGCGGATACCCGTTGCCGCTTCGATCAATCGGCGCGCTTCAACCACATACTTGCGTTCGATGCCAACCAGATCGCAGGCCACGATAGCAGCCTTCGCACCGGCGTACTCATACACAATGGCCTTGGCGTACAGATCGTCATGCGTGCCTTCCGCCAGCCGGATGCTGTAGTAACCGGCCATGGGCACGCCCACGGGAGGAGTGATCTTGACCGCCGCTTTGCCGATGCGCAGTTCCGCACCGGCGAGCGCCTGCCCGCACAGTAACAATGTAATTAGCGCTTTCAGAATCCAAGCTCCTTCAACAACACCGCCGCCCCGTAAACATGGCGCAGCGCCTCAACAATTCCCTGCCCCGCCACATGCACCGGACTCGGCTGCGTGTCGGTAAAAACGAAGCGATTGGGGAGTCCTTCTATATTACCGTCGAAGAGAAGGCCGTTGATCTCACCCTTGGTATTTGTCGTAGGGCTGCCGGAATTTCCGCCGTGGTGGTTGGTGAACATCGGTCCCTCGGGCGAAACAAAGGAGCCCGAACCGCCACTGTTGGAACGAACGGACGCGATCCGTAATTTGGCCAGAAAGTCATCAGTAACCTGGAAGTGATACTTCTTTTCGACAAGCGCTTTTGGGAACTGGTTGAGCAACCACAGCCCTTCATCGGCCACTGCGGGCACCGCCAGCGCCACCGCGAGCAAGAACAATATCCGCTGTTGTTTCATTGATATCCATTGTCCCACGAGATTTGCAGGGCGATTCTGTAAAGATTTTTTTGCAAAATGCAACCCATTGCAATACAATGACTTAATAGTACATGAAGGCGCCGGAAAACTATACAAAGCCGATGCCGCTGTGCGATACTCACAATTTAGAAAGTACCTCCTATTAGCATGACGCAGGTGGGCGAGGCGATAGCCCGATATCACAAGCTCCTAGAATCGGATTCCTTTAAGGACCTGCAATGGGTCGGGGCGCTCCATGAACGTATGGCTGCGCAAAACCTGACAATTTCAGGGCGTCCGATATCCCCTTTTCTCCGTCCGCATTTTTTGACGGAGCGGCATTATACCACCCTTACGAAAGCTGCGGAGCTGGTTACGGGCTCGATTCTGCGCATCAAGCAGATGGCCTTGGCCAATCCGGCATTGCTCACCAGGATGGAGCTTTTGCCCGCCGAAAAGATGCTGGCTTCGGTGGACCCCGGTTATTCGCATCTGGCCGTAGCAAGCCAGATGGAGACCCAGATTCAAAACGGCACGCTGCGCTTCAGCAGATACTCGGCTGAGATCCCCACGGGCATCCCCTACGGTGAAGCTCTGGCGGCGGCTTTCTATGACTGCGGCCCGATGAAGGAGTTCCGTAAACGGTATTCGTTAACGAAACTCGGAGGTGAAAAATACCTCCTTTCGTCGATGCTGAAAGCGTTCAAAGAATTCGGCGGAAAGAAACAGCCTCAGATCGCCGTGCTGGAATTCCGCCAACCGTTTCAGGCAACGGAATCGCACGAAAACCTGCAATTGCGCGATTACTTCCGCGCGCACGGACATCCAGCCGAAGTGGTTGCACCGGAGCAACTCGAATATAAAAACGGCATTCTGCGCAAGGGCGAGTTCACCATCGACCTGTTGTTCCGCAGGTTGGGCGTGCATGAGTTCCTCGTCAGGTACGATCTCTCGCATCCGCTGGTCCGCGCCTATCGCGAGGGCAAGGTTTGCGTCATTAACAGCTTCCGCAGCGAACTGGCGCAGAAGCGCTCGCTGTTTGACCTGCTGACCGACGAGGCGATTACCGCATCGTTCCCGGCGGTCGAACGCAAAGCCATCCGCGATCACATTCCGTGGACCCGTGTGGTGACGGCCAACCATGCCACCCACAACGGCGAAACCATCGACCTGGTGGATTACATCGTCAAGAATCGCCAGAAGCTGGTATTGCTGCCCAACGACGATTCGGGCGAGCAGCAGTCCTTCGAAGGCGCGGGCCTTTCAGATGCCGGATGGGAGCGCGCGATCAAGACCGCGCTGCGCAGCCCCTACGTGGTGCAGGAGGTCTCGCCACCAGTTACGGGACAGTTCCCGGTGTACCACTTCGACCGGCTGCAGATGCGCGAGATGCGCATCGACGTGCACACGCATACCTTCCTCGGCAAGGTACAGGGCTGCAGTGCCAACCTCAGCCCGTATTCCAATCAGGGCTTCTCGACAGCCGTAGGACTTGCACCCACGTATCTGATCGACTCCAAATAGGGTGGGGCAGGCAATTTGCCAGCCCTGACTAACTTTAAATCACATCCCTATCACCCCGGACAAGTGGCATTGGGTTAAAACCATCAATCAGTTCTCCAGCGGAACCTTTTCGGCCTTATCGATCACCAGCAGTTCCAGTTCCTCCTTGCTGGATTGCAGCTTCAGCCCCAATTGCTCCTCCACTGCCACGTAGATGCTGGGCCCCGGCACGGCATTTGGGCCTTCTTTGACCCACTCCAATTCGAAGGAATACTTGCCCTCGAGCCCGGTTTTGTCTACCACGGGAAGGTCAAGACGAGCGGAGAGGGACTCCGCTAGCTGCGCCAGGGTTGCACTCGTATGCCAAAACGACCCGCCGCCAAAGTTTTGGCGCGGCTGGTCTTTCCTGGCCTCCATACGGGCCTTTGTTTTCTCCTGCATTCTGCGCATCATTTCCGCATTCACTTCCTTGGGGTCTTTGTCCGGCGGTGGCGGCGGCAACGCCGGCTTGAGCTTCGGCCCGCCTTTGGCGACGGTGAGGCTATAGGCGGGAAACGTCTTCGAGGATTTATGGCTTTCGATGCGGAAGCGTTCGGTCAACAGAGCCTGTAGCATGAGCCGCAGTTCTTCCTCTTTGGTTCCGGGGGGAAGCACTGCCGCTATCTCATAGAATTCGTCGTCGAGCCAACCCGGCCCGGAGATCTGAAAGGGCTTCAAATTGTAAGCCTTTTTCAGAAGCATTCTGAGCGTGACCTTAGAATACTTGATTCGCTCCGGACTCTTCGATCCGGGCCCGCCTTGGAAGAACATTGCGTCCGGGACGCCGGTCCCTGGCCCGGCCATGCGTTTGAAGCTCTCCTCTGGAGATACGCGCTTAACTGACGCGACTTCGAATGAGGGAGCTTGGCCGTAGGCGGCCGCGGCAGACAGGGCGCAGAGCAGCATCAGTGGACGGACTCTCATAGAATCACTCCTATCCGTTGAATAATATCATCGTCAGCATGTTCCCGTTACAATGGAACATGCTTCGAACTCTGATTGGAATCTCTGTTCTTTCAATTGGGTTGGCAGGTCAGACCACGCATCGTCTTCTGGCAACTCCTGATACCGTGGCCGTCGGCTATTACTGGGCCGCCGCCAAACCCGCCTTGCGCATCGCCTCGGGCGACATCATCGACGTAGATACTCTACTTACTAACTCACCGGCTGGATTGCTCCGCGCCGGCGTTCCCGAAAACAAAATGCAGGATTCCCTGAAGGCGATCACCGCCCAGGTAACCGGCGACCGCCGCGGGCCCGGCGGACACATCCTTACCGGACCAGTGTACGTCGAAGGCGCAGAGCCGGGCGACGTCCTGGAAGTAAAGATCCTCTCCATCGATTTCGCCATCGACTACGCATACAACGGCTGCAACGGCTTCCTCCCCGCTAACTGCGACCGCGCTGTCCCCATCAAAATTGTAAAGCTCGATAGCAAGACAATGACCTCCGAGTTCAAGCCCGGCATCGTCATCCCGCTGAAGCCCTTCTACGGCAGCATGGGCGTAGCCCCCGCGCCCGAATTAGGCCGCGTAAGCAGCAACCCGCCCGGCCGCCATGCGGGCAATATGGACAACCGCGAACTTGTGGTCGGCAGCACGTTGTACATTCCCGTGTTCGCCAAAGGAGCGCTGTTCGAGATCGGCGACGGCCACGGCGCGCAAGGCGACGGCGAAGTAGACCAGACCGGCCTCGAGACCTCGCTCCGCGGCCGCTTGCAACTAACCGTCCGCAAGGACATGAAGCTAACTTGGCCGCGCGCCGAAACGGCGACGGACTACATCAGCATGGCGTCAGACGAGGATTTGAAAGTAGCGACAGCCACAGCCGTCCAGGAGATGGTCGACTTCCTCACCGCAACCAAAGGCCTGACCAAACATGAGGCCTACCAGTTAGTAAGTGTGGCCGGCAATGTGGCGATCACGCAGTTAGTCGATAAGCCGGTCTACGGGGTCCACGTAAAGATGCCCAAGGGGATTTTTAAGTGAAGAAGCAGTCACTACTGTGCCGCATCCCGCGCACAAAATGTGCGGCAAAGGCTCAATCGGAGCGCTTCCTTGTCCGAAGCAGAGCGTTGGTACAGGCTCAGACATCCTGCCCTCGGCGGGGAATTTTGCCGCGAAGTGGAAATTCGATTGATCTCGAAAGACCGCTTACTGACGTGCGCGGCTCGG
>CAIRSA010000148.1 GCA_903881085.1 uncultured Acidobacteriia bacterium | reverse complement strand
GTAAATCTCGACTTCTTCATGTAGAACTCCTCAGTGAGAAAATTCTAGTTATGCAGACCCCACTTTTGTGGGGGCATTACCGAAGCAGCACTTCGCAGACAACCCGCTGCGACCGGCATTGCACACCATGCCGACGCTGTAAACTACGCCGCGGACTTACCGCTTACACGGGCGCCGCAGGTATTTATGCACAAATCTAAATCGACTGCTGAACTCGAATTTCTTCAATCGCCGCCAAATACTTCTTAATCACAATCTGCTCATCAAACTCAGCCACCATCTTGGCCCGCCCTCGCAGGCCCATTTCTGAGCGCTGGCTTAGCGACAACGACAACATCCGCTCCATCTTTTCAGCCAAGTCCCGCGCGTCGCGTACCTTGCACAGGTAACCATTCACGCCATCATCCACCACCTCACGGCAGCCTACTGCATCGGTGGTGATGATTGGGCGAGCCATGGCAGCAGCTTCCAGCAAGGTGCGGGGTGTGCCCTCTCTGTACGAAGGCAGTACAACGCAGTCGGCCACGACAATTTCGGAGCGCACATCGTCACTTACACCTAAGTAATGCACTAGACCTTCGGCCACCCATGCATCAATCTCTGCAATTAAAATAGCCGACGGATTTTGCACATCCACAAACCCCAGTAAGCAAAATTCGGCTAGTGGCCAGCGTTGGCGCAGCAACTTAGCCGCCTCTACATATTCACCTACACCTTTGTCCCGCAACATACGAGCAATCAGCAAAAACCGAAATTTGGAGTTGATATTCTGTACTGTAGGTTTAGTTACCGGAGCAAAGCGATTCAAATCAATGCCTGACCCGGGCAACAACTCGGTCACTTCAGCACGCACTAGGCCACCACTTATGAACAATTGCCGATCATCATCATTCTGAAAAAAAACCTTGGCAGATCTCATTAAGGCCATTCGGTATAACCACCGGACCACCCGCATCAACCAACCGCCCTTAATAAACACTGCACCCATCCCGGCAATGTTGTTGATTACCGGTATGCGCATCATGCGCGCAGCCAGCGAGCCATACACATTGGGCTTAACTGTGTATCCCAAATACACATCCGGTCTTTCGCGTGCAAAGAAACGCGAAAAACGCCATGTCAACAAGGCATCCTCCACGGGGTTAGTGCCCCCATTTTCCATGCGCAACGGCACAAAACGACAGCCTAGCGCTTTCAAGCCAGCGGCATATTTGTCGTTTGGCGCCACCGCCACCACTTCATAACCCGCAGCCACCAACGCGCGAATCAAACCTGCACGAAAATTCGCCAAGTTCCAAGCGGTATTCAGACAAATGACGATTTTCACTTATCCAATACAAACCAAGCTAGAAAGCCTGCCCAGTTAAATTCGGGAAATGGTATACCTGCGCCATAGAGCTGACCTTTGCGGGAATACATGCCGCGTATTGCCCACCAAGGGTCTTTCAGATAGTTTGGTGGATTTTCAAAGTCTTCAAATCGTCTCCACACATCATCGGCATTGACTGGATCTCCCTGTCGTGTAATTGCAAGCCACTCACTATTGGAATCTACAAACATCCAGCCCTTACTGGTTTTTACCTCAGTAACGGCGTGACTAGGTTGCCCGTACT
>CAIRSA010000147.1 GCA_903881085.1 uncultured Acidobacteriia bacterium | reverse complement strand
TGGCTTTGCGCGCCTAAGTTATAGACCTCATCGGGCTGCACTTCTTGCAGGATTCGAATGAGATTGGTGGCATCGGTCAGATCCCCATAATGCAAATGGAAATTGACATGGGTCTCGTGCGGATCCTGGTACAGGTGATCCACCCGCGCGGTATTGAAGGACGAGGCCCGGCGTTTGACGCCATGCACCGCATACCCTTTTGCCAACAGCAACTCGGCCAGATAGGAGCCATCCTGACCGGTGATGCCGGTGATCAATGCACACTTGGGAGCGAAATCCAATACCGTCACGAAAGAAGCCTCGCGTTCTGCTCTGCCATTGCACCGAGATCGTGACCGGCAAGCCAACTTAATTCAACGATAATCTCATTCTTGTCCGTCAAGCTACTAATGCCTCGCTCAAACTCCATAACCTTTGCCCCAACCAAAAAAACGATACCAGTAGGCTTGCAGAAAGTGGTAGATAAGCTCAGGCAGACCGTTTAAGGCAGTTCTGGATAAGTCTACAGGTGTTGCCCACGGCGTGAGAACATAGACTGATGAAGCAGCAGAGTTTTGGCCATTCTGGCTTTGATCTGACGCCGAAGAAGACCCGCAAGCGGGTATTTCTGGACGAGATGGAACGAGTGATTCCCTGGTTGCGGCTGGTGACCTTGGTGGTGCAGTACACGCCGGAGGGCAAGACCGGTCGGCCGCCGTACGCAGCGGCAGTGATGCTGCGGATTGATCTGCTGCAGCAGTTCTTCGGTCTGTCGGACCCGGCGATGGAAGAAGCGCTGCATGACGTGCCGCTGTATCGCGCGTTTGCGCGCATTGATGCGGGGATCACGAAGGCGCCTGACGCAAGCTCGATTCTGCGATTCCGCCATCTGCTCGAACAGCATCGCGTGGCGGAGAAGATTCTGGACACGGTCAGCGCAGAACTGATGGCCCGTGGGACGCTGCTGCGCACCGGTACGGTCGTTGACGCCACGCTGATTGACGCGCCGAGCTCGACGAAGATGGGTTCCGGGAAAAGAGATCCGGAGCTGCGTCCGTCCAAGCAGGGTAACCAGTGGTTTTTCGGCATGCAGGCGCCCATGGGCGCTGCTGCCGAATCGGGACTGGTCAGGGCCTCAGACCGCCAACGCTCGAGCGTATCGGCAGAAATCCCTAACTCCCGCGATAACGCCTCCACCGAAGTCACGTTCGGTGGCAGCAGTCTCGCTGCCGCTCGCTTCTTGAATACTGCTCCATACCGCGCCATCACTACACCTCTGTTGGGCCCCTATTCTCCTACTCCTAAGGGGGCGACAACTAGTCTGACGCGGGGGGAGCAGATGAAGGCCAGGGTTCGCGCGAAGGTCGAACATACGTTCCGCGTGATCAAATGTCAGTTTGGGTTTGGAAAAGTCCACTACAAGGGCTTGACACAGAACACCCATCAGTTGCTGGTGATGTTCGCGCTGTCAATTCTGTGGGTGGTTCGCAAACAAATATTGCAGGAAACGTAGGGTCACTGCGCCCACGATTCCGAAAAAGCAGAGAGAACAAATGAAAAACGACGAAAAATGCGAGACCGCGACGCTAAATCCATCGCATTTCGCCCCCGCACAGATTTTTCGTTATCGGCCCTCATTCACATGCGTTCTGCAGGCCTTCCCTAATTCAAATCTCCGCTGTAGCGGATTTTTTGGATATCCCGCATTACGTCTGCTTGCTCCTTCATGCGCGTAGTTACCGAATGGGTTGGGGTTGCAAGACTTATTAGTCTGCAACCGTATGATACCAGTACGCCAGAAGGCCGCGCACGTGAACGCCACCGGCGTGTCCTTCTTAGTGCTCTGGCCTCTGGACTGGCAAAGATCATTTCGGTTGCAACAGCACTCATTTCGGTGCCGCTGACGCTGCACTATCTCGGCGCCGAGCGCTATGGTATGTGGATGACGATTAGCTCGCTGGCCGCAATCCTCGCATTCGCCGATCTTGGGATCGGAAACGGTATGCTTAATGCAATCGCTGCAGCGCATGGGCGCGACGACCGCACGGCCATACGTGGCTACGTTTCAAGTGGCTTCTTCGCCCTGGGTCTCGTATCCTCGATATTATTATGTTTGTTCGCTGCGACCTACCGTTTCGTTCCCTGGGCTTCGATATTCAATGTCCAAACGGACATCGCGCGGCAAGAGGTTGGACCAGCCGTTGCCGGGTTCTTTGCCTGTTTTGCATTGTCAATTCCTCTAGCTATTGTCCAGCGCGTGCAAATGGCACTGCAGCGCGGATTTTTGTCCAGCCTTTGGCAATGTTTGGCAAGCACGTTTGGGCTAATGGGTGTACTTTTCTCCATCCATTATCAAGCTGGGTTGCCGTGGCTGGTATTTGCGTTCGTCGGCGCGCCATTAGCCGTGTCTGCACTCAACAGTGTCATATTTTTCGGTTACATGCAGCCAGAGATTGCGCCCGCTCGCCGTGCCATTACTAGGGATGCGGCGACGCAGTTGGTGCGTACTGGGAGTCTGTTCCTGGTTCTGCAACTGGTCGCCGCGGTTGCTTACTCGTCTGATAGCTTTGTCATTGCGCAACTGCTGGGAGCATCGTCAGTTGTTGAATATGCAGTGCCCGAGCGCCTTTTCAGCCTGATAACAATGCTGTTGGCAATGGTGCTGGCACCGTTGTGGCCGGCTTATGGGGAGGCCATTGCACGTGGTGACGTCGCATGGGTTCGCCGAACTTTACGCCGGTCAGTGGCAGCGGCTGCTGCGCTTGCGTTTGTGTTTTCATTCCCTTTGGTTTGGCTAGCTCCTTGGATAATTAAGTTGTGGGTCGGTAAGACAGTAGTGCCGTCAATGCCACTGCTGCTGAGTCTAGCTGTGTGGAAAACGATAGAGGCGGGGGCCAGCTCATTAGCCGTTTTTTTAAATGGGGCCAATGTCGTTCGAATCCAGCTGATTGTTTCTTTGATAACAATGGGTGCAGCCATTAGTTTGAAAGTTCTGCTGGTACCGATTATCGGTGTGAGTGGTACGGTTTGGGCGACTGTTATTGCGTTTACTATGTTTGCATTAATTCCTTACGGATTTATCCTGCCGAATATAATCAAAAAAGTTTATTCTATTACTCTAAAAAATATTTAGAATGAATACAAGTGAATTAAAGATAACTCGCATGTTAGGGCTCATTCTAAGGGCGCCTAGTGCTTTAAGTGACTATATAAATAATATTCGCAAGAGAAGACGCTGCATAGTCCTAGAAGGCGCTGTTCTATATCCGATATCGCGAATCTCTAATAACCAAGTTAGAGAGTCCATAGTCATAGGCGCTCATTCACGCATTTTGGCGATGCTGGAAACGCTAGGGCATGGCGGGCGTATTGAAATCGGCAGTCATTGTTTCCTCGGTGAAAATACTAGGATATGGTCAGCCGCTTCAGTAAAAATTGGCGATCGTGTCCTCATATCACACGGGGTAAATATCCATGATTCAAATTCGCATTCCATTTCTGCTGCAAGTCGCGCCCGGCACTTCGAGCAAATATTCACCGCAGGTCATCCAAAAATCCTACCTGATGTACCTGCAGTTCCAATAGTTATAGAAAATGACGCATGGATTGGCTTCGGTGCATGTATCCTTAAAGGTGTAACAATAGGCGAAGGCGCAGTTGTTGGAGCCCATTCAGTGGTGACTAAGGACGTTGCTCGTTACACTATTGTCGTGGGAAATCCAGCTCACGTGATTGGTCTGTCAACGCGATAGTTCAGTGCTTGGTGGAGATAACGTGAAAAATTTGTGTAGGCTCATTGAAGTCAGATCTTCAGTTGAGATTTTGCAGATAAAATCTGCAATAAGCCGCAAGGTGACTCTATGAGAGAGTTGGCACTGGTTACCGGCGCTTACGGGTTTGTTGGTCGACACGTCGCCCGCGCGTTAGCGGCGCGCGGTACGCCTGTGATAGGTATTGGACACGGCAGTTGGGGACGTCAGGAATGGCGCAGCTGGGGCCTAGCCGAATGGCACACCGCTGATGTGACCGTTGAAACGCTTACAACCTACGCAGGCGAACCAGACCTCGTGTTTCACTGCGCTGGTAGTGGGTCGGTTGCGTTTTCTATGACTCATCCACAGCACGACTGGCAGCGTACGGTGGCAAGTACCTTTGCCGTACTCGAATATCTGCGCGTCCAACGGCCCAGTGCCCGGTTGGTAATTCCTTCGAGTGCTGGCGTTTATGGCGCGGCAGTGCGTATGCCGATATCAACAGATGCCGCGCTTCGGCCTTTCTCCCCGTATGGTGTACACAAGATGATGGCTGAAGACCTCTGCCGTTCCTATGCCCAGCATTTCGGTATTCGCTCGGCGTTGGTGCGATTGTTTTCTGTGTACGGAATAGGCATCCGTAAGCAACTGCTGTGGGATGCTTGCGTAAAACTTAGTCAGGGCGTAACGAGCTTTGCTGGTACGGGCCTAGAGACGCGAGACTGGCTGCATGTGGAAGATGCTGTTCAATTGATGTTGGTTGCAGCGAAAAACGCAAGCACTTTTTGCCCTGTGGTGAACGGCGGTGAAGGCCGAGCGGTAACTATTCGGGAGGTGGTTGAATTGGTCGCCGGTCGGTTTAATGGTGAACTAGTGCCAACTTTTTCTGGTGAACTGCGCCTCGGCGATCCAACTCATTATGAAGCAGATGTTTCAGATGCCGTAGCTTGGGGCTGGGCTACAAAAAAAGACCGAAAAACTGAAATGAGCGCCTATGTCGATTGGTATATGAGTGGCGCGCTGTGATACGTGTTGGTTTTATTCTTTCTTACACAGATAGCAATTGGGTTGGCGGGATCAATTACTTGTCCAACTTGCTTCATGCCATTGCAAAAGTGCCCGACCGGAAGATCGAACCGGTTTTGATTGTGTCACCGTCTATATCCGCACATATATTAGAAGCATTTCCACCCTGGCAAACATTACGGACTGCACTGGTTGATGGTCAGCATCGCCGCTGGAGTTTGGCCCGTAAACTTTGCGAACGTCTATGGGGTAGGGATTTTCTGATGGAGCGATTTTTAAAGCAGCATCGTATTCATATGCTGTCTCACTCTGGTCACTTAGGTCGCCGCGCTAAGGTGCCTACCATTGGCTGGCTGGCTGACTTTCAACATTGCAGCATGCCCGAATGCTTTCAGCCCGCAGAAATTGCTGCACGTAACCGAGGTTATCGTCGAATATCAACCCAGTGCACAACAGTTTTACTGAGTAGTATAGACGCCCAGCATGACCTTGCTCAATTCGACATTGGCGCGCTGTCATCAAGCCGGGTATTGCATTTTGTGTCCGGATTTTCAAGTCATGTGTCACCTATGATTGATGAAGATGTGTTGCGCTCACGTTACAACATAGTTGGACCCTATTTTCATTTGCCTAATCAATTCTGGATTCATAAAAACCATAGAGTGGTAATCGATGCGCTTACGGTGCTAAAGGCACGTGGAAAATCCGCGACAGTGCTGTGTACTGGCTACACCAAAGACCGCCGTTGGACAGAGTATTTTGATGAACTGATGCGTCATGCTCGGGACAAATCAGTATCTGATTGTTTTATTGTGCTCGGCCTTGTGCCTTACGAAGATATGGCTTGCTTGATGATGCACTCCGTTGGCGTTATCAACCCATCTTTATTCGAGGGTTGGAGCACTACCGTTGAAGAAGCAAAATCTCTCGGATTAACTATCATATTGTCTGATATTGCGGTGCATCGTGAGCAAGATCCAGAAAGAGGCATATTTTTTAACCCAAACAATGCTGAAGAACTTGCAGATACTTTGTCCAAAGTGTTGGAAAATTATACTGCTGTTAGGGAATATGGATTTCAGAAAGCAGCCAAGTCACATATGCCGAGTCGCTTTTTAGCCTTTGGTGTTGGTTACCAAAATATTGCATTAGATACTTTTTCGAGAAAAAGGGCAGTTTAGATCTCAATAAATAGTCGCCCCTGAAGTATTCCTAACGCGTTGATAGTTAGTCGGCCCTGATTTATTCATATCTCTATGATTCTATTGTATTTATATCCATTTTCAGATTATAATTTCTCCCGCTTTTGGGTCTATTCCATTGTATTTCTGGGAGTTTTGGCGATGAGCATGACGCCCGAAGCCGAGGATTTCTTCCGCAGCCGCTTGGATCAGATGATTGATCTGCGCCACCCGTTGGCGAAGCTAGCGTCGCGGATGCCGTGGCAGGAGATCGAGGCGTCTATTGCGCAGCTATTCGCGCGCAAGGCTCGCGCTGGGAAGCGGATTGACGATGTAGATTTGTTCGGCAGCACCAGCACGTTGGTGGGAGGCGGGATCTCGAACGCGGGACGTCCGCGCATGCCGCTGCGATTGATGGTGTCGCTGCTGTATCTGAAGCACGCCTACAACGAGAGCGACGAG
>CAIRSA010000146.1 GCA_903881085.1 uncultured Acidobacteriia bacterium | reverse complement strand
GAGATAGCTTTTCCAGATGCGTCCAACTGCTCCTTCTCGGCTAAAACATCCGGATCAGGAATGCCTATGATCTTGCTTTCCTCCGCGGATGCAATGTCGATCCCAGCTTCGTGCGAGCGTACAGCGCGAACCAACTGGTATCGAATATCAGCGTCGACCTTATACTTGATCAAGCGTGCAAATCACCTTGAGGCCCGACTCCGGCGTGAGCCCGTGCACGTCGAATTCTTTCCCAAAGAGCCGGGTTTTCTTCTGCAAGAGGTATTCCCTGGCTTTCGAATTCACGCTTTTCGTCTTCCAAATACTGATCGATTACCGCCTTGTGGCCCAGGTAGAATGCGATAGCACCATAGATCTGCGCGAGCGTTAGATGAGGGAAAACTTCCAGGATCCCATCTGGCGATTGTCCTTCGTTAAAACAGTACACAACCGAGTCCAAGGAAACCCGCGTCCCGGCCACATAATAACCGCCATTGCGCCCCTCATCCCGCAGTATACTTCAGCACTCAGCCCGTCCAGCCTCTATTCCCATAGCCGGAATACAGCGGCTGCCACTCGACACCCAGCCCCTAGCTCGAAGCCGCAGCCTCCGCCATCTCCCCGCCATTCCCTTCCGCCTCATCCTCCACCACCGGCTCGAGCGCCGCGAACTTCGCCGCCGCCCCCAACATCACCGCAACCACCAGATACCCGCTCGAAACCAGCGGCGACTGCGCAATCCCCACCTGCTCGCCATGCATCAATCCAAAAAACGTCAGAATCGCCCCGGCCAGCGCAAACCCGGCGGCCTTCGACATCTGCCGGTCAATAATGCACACCGCAGTCGCACCAAGTATCAATCCGCCTAGCGTAGACCCGCCGCCCACAATCTGCAAGCCCCGATAAAAAATTCCCTGATTCAACATACTGCCAGCCAGCTGGTCCGACACGCTCAGGATCCCCGCCGCCGCCAGCGCGCCATTAATAATCGTCAGCCCCCAGTTCGCAATCGAAGGCACAATCGCCAGAACAATCGCCGGCGCATGCCGCTTCGGCGTCTCCTGGAACGCCTGAGACCCAATCAACATCCCGATATAAAGCAGGATAGGCAAAATCGCGATCGTCGGAATCAGTGCCGACATAATAGAGATGGTGCCAAACCAGCACAGCAGAATCACCATCACGCCCGTCGCCGCCGAATAGCCGATCCGCCCGCCCATCGCCTTCCACCCCGGATGCCCAATATAAACCGCGTTGATAAATGGATTGCCCATCAAGCAGCCAATCAGGCTGACAACGCCGTCCGCCGTCAGCACGCGAGTCGTCGGATAGTTATCGCCCGCCGCCGCCGCGCTCTCCACGTTATCCATCGCCTCCACCAGATCGTAAATGCCGAATGGAATCGCCGTCACCAGAATCGTCCCCAAGTATTGGAAGCCGTCAAAGACATACGAAAACGCCGGCAGCGGCACATGAAAGCCAAAATTCGCCACCGACGCCCCTAAGGCCGCCGTCGTCATCCCGCCGAAATTCAACCCAGCCGCGGTCGATCCCCACGCGATCAACGACCCGGCAGCAATCGCCACCAGCCCCGCCGGAATCTTCCCGTACTGCACGCCGCCAAACCAGTTCATCAGAATGATGGCGAAGCACGTGATGCCAATCACCGGAGTCATGAACATCTGCAGCACCGGAGCCATGGAAATGAACGTAATTGAAACCCCCGCCAGCGTGCCCAACAACGCCGCCCGCGGGGTAATCTTGCGGATAATCGGCGCCACAAACCCGCCCGCCATCAGCACGAAGCTCT
>CAIRSA010000145.1 GCA_903881085.1 uncultured Acidobacteriia bacterium | reverse complement strand
TCCTGCATTCTCGGGCCTCTGGCCCGGGTAAATGTCGCAGAACTTCCACTTATCCGGCTGTTCAAAATTCCGGAACCACCTATGCGTAAGGCTTTGCCAGCACCGGATGCGCGGCATCAACTCAATTCCCATCGGCGGCCGCCTTGCCACGGTGATCTGCATGGCGATACCGCGCCTGGTCGGCATGCGAGGCCGATCGAGCTGTCCTCAGCTCTTCTCAAGCCCGCAGCGATGGCGAAGTCGCTAAGGTGATACCCTCTGTTTGATCTATCATTTCCGAGTTAATATAAAATAATGCGGAGAAGATAAAATGACACGTAAAAGCGATCAAGCTTCCATCGCGCCAGTTGGTCGCCTCGGGGAGCGCACCTTGCTTCATTTGCACCCGACCGGCACACGGGGCGGACACGGCGTTACCGTTGCCACAACCTTTCCAGCGTCCATAAACAAGAAACAACCCATAAACAGGAAACAACCCATGAAGACCCGCAAATTAACCCTCTTGGTGCCGCTGCTGATCGCGGCGAGCGCCCCGCTCATCAGCGCGGCGGCAACCAGCGACCAGGCGGAAGCACAACCGTCAAAAGAGTCATCGCCGCCATCATCACCACAGGATGTGGTCGGTCTGCCGCAAGTTGTCATCACCGCAGAGCGACGGCCGGGCGATGCGCAGAAGACAGGTGCGGCCGTCAGTGTGCGCAGCGGTGATGATCTGTTGCAACAGGGCAAGACGTCGGTCCGGCAGATCCTGGAAGACATCCCGTCCGTGGTCGTCATCGAGAATCAGGGGATGTTTATTGGCGGTGCTGATACCGCAGGGAACAACGTCACCATTCGGGGCATCAAATCCAATAACTCCGGGGGTGGAAGCGCCCTGCCTACGGTGCCCACGACAGCCCTGTATACGGATGGCGTCTATGAAGGCATCGGCGGTCGATACGATCTCGATCGGGTGGAAGTCCTCCGCGGCCCTCAGGGCACACTCTACGGGCGTAGCGCGACATCGGGCGTCGTCTCCTGGCACACAAATAATCCTACTTTCGACGGATTCTCGGCTGACGGGACGGCGGAACTTGGCAGTTACGCGCTACGGCACTACACGGGCGCAGTGAATGTGCCGGTAAGCGATACGTTGGCGCTGCGCGTATCTGGGGATCAGTTCTCGCGTAATGGCTACGACTCGGCGGAGGGTGGCGCGGTCAAGACGACTTCAGGTCGCCTCAAGATGCTGTACAAGCCCAATAGCGCTCTTTCAGTCCTGTTTGGAGCGGCGGTTGAAAACAACGAAACGCACACGGGCGGCGTGCAAGGCAACCTGATCGGCCCCTACACTTTCTCCTACACCCCAGCCCCTGTTCGCACCGGCACGAATAATTTCGAGCAGTACTGGCTGAATATCGATTGGAATCTAGGGCCGGCGACGCTCACCTACCTACCGGCGCTGCGTACCTGGCATCAGGACGCGGTGATCTATCAGAATGGTCCCGGCGGTGGCGGGTTGAACCAGACGATCAAAACTCCGTCCGATAAATTCATGACGCACGAGTTGCGCCTCGCCTCGAACAACACGGGAGCGGTGAATTGGCTCTTGGGAAGCTTCTACTATGACAACCATCTACATAGTATCAACGACATCCGCTGGCTCTCGTCGAACGCGCTGCTGAACCAATCAGATGCCCAAAAGGAATCGAGCAACATAGGTGTCTTCGGCGAGATGACATATGCGTTTCTCGATAAGTGGCGGCTGACTGCTGGCCTGCGACAAGATCACACCGATGTGAAGACAACCGAGGATTACACCAACAACGTGAATTACACCTGCAATACGCCGCTCGCCCCTGCCTTGCCGGGTTGTCTGCCTGGGCCTCCCGGATTGCCCAACGCCGGTTTACCGGCGAATAACGTCACGTTATCACTGACCGGCAACGCCGGGGAACGCAAGTACAGCAACACGACGTACAAGTTCCGCCTTGAGCACGATCTCACCAAGGCAAATATGTTGTACGCGATGGTATCGACTGGCTTCATCCCTGGTGATGTGCAGGTCTCCGCTGGCAAAGGGGGTGCACCGGCCGCCACTGAGTACGGTCCAGAGAAACTCACCGCTTACGAATTCGGTAGCAAGAATCGCTTCCTCAATAACCAACTGGAAGTCAATGCCAATGTCTTCTACTACGATTATGGTGGATTCCATACCTCCATCAGGCCGAACCCGATGGACCCAGGATCGCAGATCCAAGTGACTGTTCCAGCCAAGGTTCTGGGTGCCGAGCTTGAGCTGCGGTATCGGTTCACGCCGCGCGACCAACTCAATCTGAGCTATAGCTATGCGGATGCGACTTTCTCGAATGTGCCCGCAGCTTTCAGTCAATACATGGCTGAAAAGAAGGCTGTGCCGGGCGCCATACCGCATACGCTCAATGTTGCGTACAGCCATTCCTTTACCCTGCCCGGCGATTCAACGCTGGACTTCCATGCCAACGCACGCTACACCTCAGCGTACAACCTCGACAACGTCGGCGCGCAGCTGGGCCAAGACGGTTTGGCGTATGTCCATGTAGGCGACCAGTTGACCGGTAATATGAGCAGCACCTGGCGCCCAAGCAACGGCCGCTACGCTGTGACTGGGTATGTGCGCAATGTGACCGACAACCGCTACAAGACTTTTGGGCAGGTACAACTTCTTCAGCCGATCATCGTTGCCAGTGGCACGCGAAACGAACCCCGCACATTTGGCGTTGTTTTATCAACTTCGTTTTGACGAAATAGTGAAGCATGACGCCCAATGAAATCAACAACCATAGCCGGTGGCCTTTGTGTTCGCGCCGGCCAAATTTGAAGGAGGGATGACAGTGAGTATGAATTATTCAAACCGTATTGCGGGAGTATTGGCAGCATTACTGCTTGCTACGGCAGCGTTTCCGGCGTCTGCACACCATTCCGCAGCCCCGTTCGATATGACGAAGCAGCTTTCTTTGCAGGGTACGGTAGAAAAGTGGGTGTGGGCCAACCCGCACTCCTGGCTTTACATCCGGGTCGTCAAAGCCGACGGCTCCCAGGAGGTCTGGGGTCTCGAGGCGGGCAGCACGGGC
>CAIRSA010000144.1 GCA_903881085.1 uncultured Acidobacteriia bacterium | reverse complement strand
TGGACGGCGTCGAGAAGATGTCGAAGTCAAAGGGCAACTATGTTGGTATCACGGAAGCGCCGGAGGAGATGTTCAAGAAGCTGATGTCGATCAGCGACGAGATGATGTACCGCTACTACGAACTGCTGACCGACAAATCGCTGGCCGAGATTCAGGCTTTGAAGTCGGAGCATCCGAAGACTTCGAAGATGAATTTGGCAAAGCTGATCATCGCCGATTTCCATTCCCCCGAAGCGGGCGAGCGTGCGGCCGTCGAATGGTCTCGCGTGGTGGGCGGGGGCGAAGTGCCATCGGACATTGAGACCTTTGTGGTGGCCGATTCAGTGATTCGCGTGGACAAGTTGCTGGCGCGCTGCGGCCTGGCGGAATCGGGTTCGGATGCGGTGCGCAAGATTAAAGCAGGCGCGCTGGAGATCGATGGCGCGCGCGTCACTGAGATGAAAGACCTGAGCTTCCCGGGTGCCTACACTTTGCGGCTGGGCAAGAAATGGAAACGGGTGACCTCCTAAAGCGATGATGCGGCCAGCGGATATTCTTTCGCAGAGTATCGATGCGCTCAAGGCGCATAAGCTGCGTGCTGCGTTGACGACGCTGGGGCTAACGATGGGTGTGGCCACGCTCATCACGGTGATGACGATTGTGCAAGGGGCGAACCTGTATGTGGAACAGAAGATCGCCAACCTTGGCACCAACGTTTTCAAAATTGCGCGCACGCCATTTGCCGTTACCGATTTCAATGTGGTGATCAAGGCGCTGAAGTACAAGCGCATTGAGATGGACGATGTGCGTGCGGTGGCGGCGGCCTGCACCGATTGCGAACTGGTGGGAGCCACGGCAACCAGCACGAAGCGCATCCGCTATCAGGAAAAAGAGCTGCAGGATATCAACCTCTACGGGCATACGGCGAACATGGCCGATATCGATACGCGCACGGTTGAAAATGGCCGCTACTTTACTGAGATTGAGGACGAACGCGGATCCAATGTGTGCCTGATTGGCGGCTTTTTGGTGGACCAGTTTTTTCCTGGTGGCACGGGGATCGGTAGCACCATTCGCGTTGGCAAGGACGAGTTCCAGGTGATCGGCACATTTGAAAAGATCGGCTCCATTCTGGGTCAGGATCAGGACAATTTCCTGGTGATTCCGATGAGTTCCTACTTGCGCATCGTAGGCTCGCGCACGCCGGTAACGATCAATGCGAAAGCCACGGGAGGCGAAAAGAATTTCGAAAGCGCCATCGATCAGTCGCGACTGGTGCTGCGTGCGCGGCGGCATATCTCTGGCAACAAGGAAGAGGATTTTTTTGTCGGCACCAGCGATAGTTATATGGCGTTGTGGAACAGCATCAGCGGCGCGTTCTTTTCGGTGTTCATCATGGTGAGTTCTATCTCGGCGATTGTGGGAGGCATCGTCATTATGAACGTAATGCTGGTGAGTGTTACGGAACGTACGAAAGAGATCGGCGTGCGTCGCGCGCTGGGTGCAACAGAGGCCGACATTCGCCGCCAGTTCCTGACTGAGAGCGTCATGCAGTGCGTGATTGGCGGACTGTTCGGTATCGGCGCGGGGTTTCTGTTCGCGCTCATACTGCGAAGCTTCACAGCGTTTCCGGCGGCCGTGGAAACGTGGGTTGCCGTTCTGGGCGTTGTGCTCAGCTCGGTGATCGGACTGTTTTTCGGAATCTATCCGGCGGTGCGGGCGAGCAAGCTTGACCCTGTGGTTGCACTGAGGGGCGACTGATGACCAGAGAAGAAGTCCGCGAAAATCTGATGGTGGCGGTGGATACACTGCGCGCAAACAAAGGCCGCTCCATGCTCACGATTTTGGGAATCGTAATCGGCGTTACGAGCGTGATTTCGGTGGCGGCGATCATCACTGGACTGAACCGGTTTGTCCAGGAACGCGTCGAGCGGTTGGGTTCGCGGACGTTCTTTCTGGCGCGCGTAAATTTCGCCGCGCGGTTTGGCAAGATGCCGGAGGCCATTCGCAAGCGCAAGTATCTGGACTATGCCGATGCCGATTATTTGAAGGCTACGTGTCCTTCGCTGGAAAGCGTCAGCCCCTTCAATACGCGGGCATTTTTCACCGGGCAGAGTAACGACATTCGTTATGGCGCCGAAAGGGTGGAGCGCATCATGCTGCGTGGCGCGGGGCCGGAATATGCCGACGCGCTGCCGATGTTTCAAGCCGAGATAGGCCGTTTCATCACGCGCTACGACGAGGATCATGCGCGGCAAGTGGTGGTGATCGGCAAGGCGCTGGCCGATTCGCTATTTCCTTCGCTAGAGCCGCTTGGAAAGATTGTGCGTTTGAATGGGAAGCTGTATGAAGTGATCGGCGTGATGGCGCGCGACGAAGGCGCGTTTGGCGGCCCTGGCGTGGATCAGTTCGCAATCATTCCGCTGAGCGACTTCAAAAGGCACTACCCCGAATCGAAGGAACTGGCGATCGGCTTCACGGTTGGCCGCAACTACTCGGCCGAGCAAGGCATGAACGAAGTGATCGAAGCAATGCGGCGGCGCCGTCATGTGCCGGTGATGGGCGAGAACGATTTCGAAGTCTTTTCCCCCGATTTTCTGAGTCAACTTTGGCAGCAGTTGACCGGCGCGCTGGTGATTTTAACAGGCATCATCAGCTCCGTGGGTCTGCTTGTGGGTGGCATTGGCGTAATGAACATCATGCTGATTTCGGTGACGGAACGTACGGGCGAAATCGGCATCCGCAAAGCGATTGGAGCGCGCAAGAGCGATATACGCGTACAATTCTTATTAGAGGCCGTGATGCTTACCAGCGTTGGCGGTGCGATTGGCATCCTGTTGGGCGGCACGGTTGCTTTCCTTGTTCGCACGCTGGTGCCCTCGATTCCCGCCACTCTTTCGCTGATGTGGATTTTGTTGGGAGTTGGAATCTCTGTCGGCGTCGGCTTATTTTTTGGCTACTATCCGGCTAACCGGGCGGCTGAGCTCGACCCGATTGTCTGTCTGCGATACGAATAATGATCATCAAACGAATTATCCTAAAGCTCAAAGAGCGCGAAATACAGCTTGGAGACCGCACGTTGTTGTGCGGCATTTTGAATGTAACGCCGGATTCGTTTTCCGACGGCGGAAAATTCTCCGAGCCTGACCGTGCTTTTGCGCACGCTGTTGAATTGGAAGAGGCCGGTGCTGATTTTATCGATGTTGGCGCAGAGTCCACCAAGCCAGGTTCCGCACGCGTTTCCGAAGCGGAAGAGTTACGCCGTCTGGTGCCGGTGTTGAAGCGGTTGAAGGGCAAGCTGGGGATTCCCGTTTGCGTGGATACCTATAAGGCCGCAGTGGCGGAAAAGGCCATTGAGCATGGTGCTGAACTGATTAATGACCCGAGCGGCCTGACGTGGGAACCGGCGCTGGCGAAGCTGGTTCGCGATAGCGGATGCGGCCTGATCTTGAATCATATGCGAGGCACTCCCGAGACGTGGGGGAAGCTGCCGCCGATTCACGATCCGATGGGGCTTGTCGTTAAGGAGCTTGAGGCCTGCCTGCATCGTGCGGTTCATGCGGGCGTGGAGAAGTCGCAAGTCGTAATTGATCCGGGGCTGGGCTTTGGCAAGCGCAAGGAACAAAACTTTGAGTTGCTCGCGCGGCTGGATCAGTTGCTGCGGCTGGATGTGCCGGTGATGGTGGGTCCTTCGCGGAAGTCGTTTCTATCGCCTTCGCTTACGGAAAAGCCTTCCGAGTTTGCCACGGCTGCGGCGGTTACGGCGGCAGTGCTGGCTGGTGCGCATATCGTGCGCGTGCACGATGTTTCAGCGATGAAGCATGCCGTGGCGATTGCCGATGCGATTTTGCGTGCGCGGCCGCAGCCACAGGAAGAGCCTGTCGAGAAGCCGAATCGGCCTTTTCAGGGGCGCTGACAGTTCGGACAGAAGTGCGTGCCGCGCTGCGCCAGCACAATCTTTTTGATTGGTGCGGCGCAGTGCACGCAGGGTTCGCCTTCTTTGCCGTAGACCTGATGGAAGTCCTGAAAGCTTCCCTTGCGGCCTTCCGTGTCGACGTAGTCTGAAATCGACGATCCGCCTTTTTCGATTGCCAGGTAGAGCAGTTGCTGCATGGCCTCATGCAGGCGCGTGTACTTTGCGCGGCTGATGCGTTGGGCATTGGTGCGCGGATGCAGCCCGGCGCGGAACAAAGCTTCGTCGCAATAGATGTTGCCCATGCCCGTGATCAGCTTCTGATTCAACAGCAGCGGCTTGATGCGTGAGCGGTGCGGCTTCATGATCGCGATGAACTCTTCGGCGCTGACGGCCAGTGCATCGGGCCCAAGTGCGGCTACGTGAGCAGGCAACTGTTCGCCCCATGTGATGCGGCCGAACTGGCGTATGTCGTCATAGAGCAGCAGGCCTTGATCCAGCGTGATGACGGCGCGCGTGTGTGGCGTGGTCTCTGCGTCAATCAGTAGCTTGCCGGTCATCCCCAGGTGCACGGTGAGGATTCCGCCGTCGAGTGCGATCAGAATATTCTTGCCCAGGCGCTTAACGGATTCGACGCGCATGCCCGTGATTGGCGGGTCCGGCGCGTTGCGCATCACCAACTTCGAATAGAAGCGGGCTTCGAGCACGGTGCGCCCGGTGAGGCGGGGCGCGAGTGTTCTTACGACGGTTTCGACTTCAGGAAGTTCAGGCAACGTCTACCAGTATGTCATCGCCAGAGACTTCCACTTTGAAGATCTCGAGCTTGATGGATGGATTGTAGTCGTGTTGGCCGGTGGTGCAATCGAACTCCCAGGCATGCCACGGGCAAACCACTGCGGTGCCGTGCAGCGCGCCCTGCGCCAGTGGGCCGTCGCGATGCGGACACACGCCATCGATTGCGTAGAGTTGGCCCCCCACATTGCAGATGGCGATGCGCCGTTCGCCGTGCAGCAGTTCGAGCATTTCTCCGGGTGGAAGCTGGGACAAGGATCCAGCCTTGATCAATGACATAATATTTAAGCTAACATGAGCCGAAAATTTCTAGTGATCCCAATGTTGTTGATTGCCGCCTCGTGCGCGCGGAACGAGAAGAAGACGATTGGCGTTGTGCCCAAGGGCGCCAATCACATCTTCTGGCAGACCGTCCGTGCGGGTGCGATCAAGGCCGGTATGGAGTTCGGCTATGAGATCGAATGGAATGCGCCGACGATGGAGATCGATTCGAGCCGGCAGATTGAGATTGTCGATTCGATGGTGAACAAGCGGCTGTCGGGCATTGTGCTAGCGCCGGTGGATAAGAAGGCTCTTGTTGCAGTGGTGGAGCGCGCAGCGGGATTGAATATTCCCGTAGCGATTTTCGATTCCGGCATCGACACGCAAAAGCGCATCACTTATGTGGCGACCGATAACACCGAGGGCGGACGCATGGCGGCCCGTCGTTTAGGCGAGATCATTGGCGGCAAAGGCAAGGTGGCGGTGATCGGTTTCATGGCGGGCTCCGCGTCAACGATGGAGCGTGAGCATGGCTTTCAGGATGAGATGCGTTTGAAGTTTCCCGAGGTGAATATTGTGGCGATGCAGTTTGGCATGGCCGATCGCGCGAAGTCGATGGCGGTGACGGAGAACGTGCTGGCCGCGCATCCGGATCTGGCGGGGATTTTCGCGGATAACGAATCGAGCTGCGATGGCGCTGTGTCGGCATTAAAGGCGCGCAAGGCTACGAAGGTGAAGATGGTGGCGTTCGATGCGAACGATCAGCTGATTGCGGAGTTGAAGTCGGGCTTGATTGATTCGATTGTAGTGCAGAATCCATTCAAGATGGGGTATGAGTCGACCAAGGCCGTGGCGATGAAGTTGCGCGGGGAGACCCCCGTGGCGCAGATGGATTCGGGGGCGACGCTGGTGAAGAAAGAGGATCTGGATAAGCCGGAGATCAAGGAATTGTTGTTTCCTGATATTCAGCAGTACCTGAAAGGGCACTAGTTGTTGTAAAATGGTTGAGTACACCGAGAGCCACCCTAGCTCAGTTGGTAGAGCGGCTGATTCGTAATCAGCAGGTCGCCAGTTCGATCCTGGCGGGTGGCTCCAGCTTTTCAAAATCCTACGGTTGTTTTTCCCTCTTCTCCTTCTTTTTTGCTGCCAATCTGGTAGCCATTGCCAGAGCCTTAAGTCCATCGCGTCGGCTGCATCCTGTCGGCTTTCATCAAAAACGTTCTGGTTGACCATCTAATGCAACTCTTCGAGCCCTACAAGCGGACGTGCTGTTTTCGCAGGCACTACCGGCCGAAGTGCCGTGCATGTATAAGCAGAGGCCGGACTGTCAAATTTCCCTGGGCGCACTCGATCTCAGCCGGACATGGCAGTGCCGCTAGCCATCCACGGAAACATCAATTTGCTCAGGATCGGCCAGGTGAAGGCGTACTGGCTTATGATGGAATAGATTGAGAACAATGTCTCATAAAAAATCTATGATTTCGTCAGGGTTCCGCACTCTGATGTAGACGAATGCAGGATTTCACGCCTGTGTGGCATCTGACTTTATTGTGCTCTTATTGGTGCTCTCTGTCAGGCGTTTACGGTAATCGTAGAACTGGAGACGGCAGTAGGCGCAGTGCAACAACGGCGCTCCAAGTAGGCGCTGGCACCAACTGAGCGGGTTGTGGTACATGAGGTCGATGTGATCCCTCTTTCGGAGCGTCGCTAGATGGGGGTTTCCACAGGAGGGACATGAGGCCGCAAAAGAAAAAAATGCAGACAGCTTCCCTGGCACTTTACTCCAGTGCCCGCAGTCCACACATTGGTAGACTTCGACATAGAACATCTTCTCGAAGTAATGGCGCTTTTTCCGGTGAACTTTCGCACTGCCGCAATTTGCACAATTCAATTTGAGTGGCTCCGAAGTGATCGGCGCGGGATCCCCTTCTGCCGGTGCACAGCGGCTACCGTACTCTAATAAAAATAACACCTTGCGAGACCGGATACAAGAATCAAGGCTGCTAAGGGTGCGCGACATAAAAGTGAAATGGTTGTCAGTTCTTTTTTTTGTGGCCTATACCCGAGCGTATGTAGTACGCTCGGGTATAGGAGGCTAACGTTCAATGTCCGATTCCCTTCTCGATTTGGAAAATCGCCGTTCCGAGG
>CAIRSA010000143.1 GCA_903881085.1 uncultured Acidobacteriia bacterium | reverse complement strand
GACTGGCGATGGAATTGGCGCGGCACAGCGATATGCGGCTGACGATGAAGACCTACACGGACGCTGGGCAACTGCCGTTGCGCGAAGTGATGGACACGTTGCCGGGTTTTGGTGAACGCGCTGACTCCCGAATAGACTCCCGAAATTTAGGCCCGACGGGTCAAATCGTGTCACCGCCTGTCACTGAAACGAGGGAGATGAAAACTAAAAAAAGCCTTGCAAACACTGGCGAAAGTCATCATGACTCATCGCTTGTCACCACGAGTCACGAAAAGTCAGAATGGCGGAGAGAGGGGGATTCGAACCCCCGATACGAATACCCATGTTTTTGAGAGTCATTATTCACTGTTTTATTGGGTTTTTTGCATAGTGACGAATAACGATGAATAGCACTTTACACACAGTTACACACAGTCTAGCTTTTTTCTCATGGCTTGGCTTTACAAACGCAAGGAATCCGACAACTGGGAGGTTGGCTACCGCTTTAACGGCCAGCAATTCCGCACCACCACCGGTACTAGCGACCGCGCGGTGGCCGAGAGGGAGCTGGCCCGCATCCGCGCCCTTTACGAAGCTCACAAAGCAGGATCCGTCAGTGAAAAGTTTTTTGACCTCCTCTCAGGTAGGCAGCTCCAGAAGCATACCCTTATTTCCACCGTGGAGCTATGGCATGCCGACTGCAAAGAGCTCTCCTCCGATACGCGGCTTCGCTACCGGCAAATCCTTCAGGATTTCTGCACCGCCATCAACGCCACGCCAGAATCGCCCCTGATCAAAGATATTTCCAGCGAGATCGTCTCCGAATACCTTCGCAAAAAGAGGGAACAAACCAGCCGTGCCACGGCCAAGCTTGCACTGACCATCCTTGGTGCCTTCTTCTCATTCGCAAAGGCCAATAAGCACATCGCCGAATCCCCTGTGCCCTCCGCCAAGACCTTGAAGCTCGTCAAGCGCAGCGCCGATACCGAGGTTAAACGCCGAGCATTCACCCAAGATGAACTAGCCCGGATCTTTCAGGCATGCCCCGACGAGTTCTGGGAATATATGGTTCTTACAGGTCTGGCCATCGGCCAACGTATGGGCGACTTGATCCAGATCACCTGGGGTCAAGTGGACTTTAAATCCAACGCCATCAAACTGCGGCAGGGCAAGACCGGAAAAATGGTCCACGCCCCCATGCACCCTGTGCTGATCCACTTTTTGCAGCTCAAGAAGGAACAAACGAAAGACGCCAAAAGCATAGATCCAATCTGGCCTGAGCAGGCCGAGCGCTACCGCATCCACAAGGCCAAGGTCTTCAGCAACCAATTCTACGACCGCGTTATGGCGGTTGCAGGGCTCGTTCCCAAGCGTAGCCACCACAAGGCAAAGCGCGGGAAGGATTCCGCTCGGGAAATCAGCACCATCTCCTTCCACTCACTGCGACACACGTTTGTCTCCCTGGCCTACTCGGCAGGAGCATCACAAGCTACCGTAAAGGCGGTGGCTGGCCATGCGAGCGAAGCCATGTCAGATCATTACACCCATATTTCCGCCGACGTGCTCGCCAAGGAACTCAAACTTCTTCCCATCGTCGGAAAGACAATCAACCAGACACCACAATAGTCTGCCTGACCACTAAGCTTGGCTATCCTTGAAATTCGGTGAAGATCGCAACTTTCGCTTGCGCTAGTGTTACACTTTTTGCAGTGTGTGTTTACGACGCCTGTTTTTTGGGCCGACCCATTTACCATGAAATCATCACTGCTCTCAAATACGGCCTCGCTGGGGATCGTCCCCCTG
>CAIRSA010000142.1 GCA_903881085.1 uncultured Acidobacteriia bacterium | reverse complement strand
CTTCAAACCTACTACACGCCGGATCGAAATCAATTCGACTTGGAATATAGAGATGGCGATGCGTCTAGACACTTCGAGGAAGCTTCGGGGCAGTTGACATTGAATGAAGTTAAAAATGTCTTCTATAATTATTACAACAATAAAAATGATTGGAACACTGGGATTAATTGGCAGCTAACGCAGGCCAGTTAAACGAGGTTAACTTTCGTGTTACAACGATTCTTTAAGTAATAAGTCCTCGACTCCTTACTGCTGAGTTTCAAGCTTTTGCCATGTTGCTGATGGTTTTTGATATCAACGCGCTTTTCTGCTTGGTGCGTAATAGTCGATCAATGGCGTCCCTGATTGCAGTTGGGTCGAGTCCTAGGAATTGGAACGTGTCAATACAAATCTTTTGGAATCGGCCACTCGCGGATGGCCGAGTTTTCATCGTTTCTACGGAAAATCGTGCTAGTTGTGTTAGCAAGTAGATCCGCTCTGTATTGATGCGCTTGCCGCCTTTGTTTCTCGTGTTTGCTATCAACCAGTCTTTTAATGAATCATCAATTTTATCGATGATATGTTTAAAGAACGTCGTGCCGCACTTAAACGCCAATGCTTCCTCGTCAATCAAGCTAAGGTTATCGACGTCCTTGTCCTTTAACCAAACCGGTAACTTTCCACCTGTGGCGGTCGCCATCGCTGAACGGCGTAGTAATTGAGTGAGGGCGAGTCGGGTGGCTGAGGGTAATGCCAACTCGAGATCTGTGCTGGCCCGGCTTAGTTCGCGTCGCAAGGCCGCCGTACGCATCTCGAGAGCTTTGAGACGACGAACCAAGGCGGCTCGTTTGTTTCTGTTGAGGGCTATTTTTTTATGAGTGCTTAGGTCATGCAGTGCGTGTGTGAGGCGAAAAGCAAGGTCTTGCCCCTGCTGTGGCGACAGACCATGTTTTTTACGAAACCGCATCCAATCGGCTTTTGTTTTCGTTTCTAGGACACGAAGTGCTTTGTCCGCATCGATCGGAGCAGGGGTCTGTCGCTTAGATATCTTCTTAGTGGCCATGTCGTATCTCGTTCAAAACGGCGATAAGAGATTGCTGCGCTTGCAGGCCGCTAGCCTGAATATAGTGCTTCTCAGTGGTTGCGAGCGATCGGTGTCCAAGCAAGGATGCAGCCACCCGAACATGGCTCGGATCATTGACGACGAGTGTGGTGGCAGCAGCGTCTCTGAAAAGGTGCGGGTTGATGGCTCGTCCAAATTTTTGGCGCGTCCAGCGCTTGATCCGCCCAGCGAGCCCATCCGCGGAAAGCGGTGAACCGTCAACAGACACCCAAACCGCGTCGTTAATAGCGTTCGCCCAGCGACCCTGCCTAGTTACCAATAATGGTCGCCAACGGGTTAAGTAATCGTTCATTGGCTCAACGAGAGTTTCTGCAAGCGGCACTTCTATCCACTCATGAATCTTGGTTTCCGATGGCTTAAAGACAATGAGAAAGCCAGCACCCTGGCGAATAAGGTTTCGCTCGCAAATGAAGTCGGCTAAGTTCCGCCGACGGATCGGATGAAGGGCTAGCAATGCAATCAACAAGCCATCACGAAACGCGAGTGCGTGCTTGTGGTCGGTAGGATCGATCGCAGTACGCATCACTTCAAAGCCGAGATTGATCAGCTCCTCTGACGTTCGCAGGTGTGATTTGCTTCTGACAGGCTTTGCGGTTGAGCGCAGGATCGATGCGGCACGCCTGATCAGGCGGGTGTCAAAATCAGGGTCAAAGGCCCTCAGGCAAACGGCCAGCTCCTCAATCCGGTTGATGCAGGTGCCATCTGAGTTCCCACATGCGCGTAAATGATCAAGGTAGGCCTGTAGCCTACTCTTTGAGAACCTATCCAGCGGGGTGAGCGCTAGGGCACTGGGGTCAATGTGCGCAAGCACAGCCAGCCAGCGGCCATAGCCTTTGATGTACTTGGTTAGTGAGGTGGGTCGTGCCTGCGACAGCGCGCCATCCTCATCTGCAAAGTGCGTGACCGGTGCGATGGCATTGGCCCACAAGCGTTGGTCTGCTTCTGGCCAGTCTTTGACGGGCCAACAGCGCCGAAGTCTCAGTCCAAGTGTCTGCTGGCTCATTTGCTGACCCGCCGACGGGGTTTTTGTAGCGGGGCAGTTTTGGCGCGAAGGTCGGCAATCAGTGACTGGAAGTGACGTCCCGCACTGATGGACTCCGCACCGGTGTAGGCCGTCATCGTGGTCTGAACAGATTTGTGGTTCAGGATGCGACTGACGGTGGCGTATTCGCCCGGTCGTAGGTCTAAATACATTTTGGCCGCGATATGGCGAAAGAGGTGTGGGTTCACTGGCCAACCCAAGTGCTGCTTAACGCGGGCTGATATTTGCCGTCCTAGATCGCTCGGCGCTTTGGGTTGCCCGTCGCGGCCGGGAAAAAGGGCATCGGTCGGTTGACGACTGAGAAGGTCTCGGTAGTCTCTGCAATACCAACTGATGAGATCAGCTGTTTCTTTGGTGACTTCCATTTCATACGGCAGGCCGTTTTTTACTTCATCTGGTGGGATCTGCAAAAACACACGCTGTCCACGTTCGTGCAGATGTTCACGAATGTCAATTTTGGCGAGGTTGCTCATGCGGATCGGAATGATCTGCAAGATAGAGATTGCGACCGCCAGTTGAGCGGTGATGGCAGTGACGACCGTTGGGCGATCTGTCGCCATTACTTGCTTCTTGAGCTGCAATGGCAGATCGAGGAACTTGCGCGCTTCATTGGGATCGTTCAGCGGGATCAGCCGAAGGCGATTCTTGGTGGTCATGCCCTTTGATTTTGGCGAGAGCTTCGCTGCCATTCGGCTTATTTTTTTGAGTTCATCCGGCTCCACCTTGACCCAGTAGCGTGCTGCGTTTTTAAGGGCATTGGCCATATTGAAGGCTCCTGCCGTGTGATCACCGGTACCGCGAGTAAGGGTATGCTCCAGAATGTCCCGCATGGGCTCGTAGCGGGCGAGGTCGGCGATCGTTCTGATCTGATTGGCGGGAGTGCCTGTGGCCACCAGTGCTGCCGCGGCTGCGCGAAATTGACCCTCCCGCATCTTGAGTGTGATTGGGCGCAGCGCCCGAACGGGTCCATCGTCATCCAGCACCTTGCCCGATAGGACTTTCAAGTAAGCGTCGACGTCTGCCTTTAAGCTATCGGGGAAGTCACTGTAAGGGCGCGTGTAAACGATTCGGCTGTCCACCCGCGGGATGGTTAGCGGCGGCCAGCCTGGGATTTGCTCAGCGCACTTGTTCCACATCCAAACGATACCGCTCCACGTGCTTTCGGGGTTTGAGCGGAGGCGGTTATCCATGATCTCGTCACGGAAGGCTTCGAGGTCAGGCAGTGTCACGGTGTCAGGCGTCACCCCACGGGCGGATACCGCCCTTAGCAAGCTGGTGATCTTGAGGCGTTGTGATTTAGGTAGAAGCTCCGCTAGGGCTCGCCAAGCGGGCGTCATCTTCACGGTCTGTCTGGATGTCATGACTTTGGTGTGCAGTTGTAGGGCCCGATTCAGAAGGCTACGCACGTTGTTCCAACGCCCTTTGGTCATCCCAAGTGCTTCTGGGCACACCTCCTGGAGGCGTACTCGGAGCAGCTTCACGTTGACCGGCAGGTCCTTGGGGTCGGCGCCCAGGGCTTTGGCCGCGGAGCGAATCGCGCTCACGGAGTCTCGCTTCTGAATCGCCGATAGCACCGACGCCTGAATGGACTCAATCAGGTCGGCCAGATTGGCGGGGGTGGTGGCGGTCGTGGGTTTCATGAAAGCCTCGTGATGACAGGGGTGGACAATAGCGGAAATTCGTTAAAAGAGCAATACTATATTGCAAGTGAATCTTGTCTATATGTAATCACTACACTTAAATTAATTGTTTAAAATCATATACTTTAAAGTTAAAATAGACCGTCGACTGAAGATCGCAGGACGCGTACCGAACGCCCTGGTCTGATGCTGGCCAGGCGCCCGTTGCGCACCAACTTGCGTACTGTTTTAGAAGATATTCTTAGGATCTCGGCAACCTCATCAACCGTGAGCAGCAGCTGAGTTGTAGGCGGGGGGATCGGGTCACTAGATGGGCGCTGGGTGGCCGTTGCGCGGTCATGCATCCAAGCTGGCAGGTTCTTAGCCTCGGCCTGGCACGTGGTGGTGCTCAATTGCGATGCGGGGTGGGGGCCTTCTGAGCGACCGTGAGGCGGGGGTGTCTGGCATTGGGATTCGTCTAACGGCGGGATCGGTTGCGGCGTTGGAGGGATGCGCTTAATCATGCCTACAACGCTACCTTGAATCGTGTCGCAGTCCCGCCGCTAAACCGACAGATAATTTGAGCCGGTTTTGCGGAGTCTTCCTGTTTAAAAGTTCAAAACCGAGCATGCTAGATACGCCGTGTCAGACACGTCATGGCTGTGAGATTGAATAAAGTACTATTGAGGGACGAAGACACGCTCTAGGAATCCGAGAGGGTTTCCACGAGGTGTTAGAGACGCGGTTGGGTGAGGCGCGCTTCCCAGTGGTTAATGGACTCCATGCTTTATGGCTAATACCGATAATCTGCTTAACCAACCGCTGTCCACAGAAGCTAAGCGTGACTTTCCATTTACGGGTAGCCCACTACAAGATGCATTAGATGGCGCTTCGGTAGCCTCGCAGACTCATTCCTCAGAAGCTGCTGAGTCAGCGCCTATACCACTGGGGCTTTTTGCTGCTGTAGCTGTTGTGATGGTCGCTGTTGCCGGCGCAGCACTTTTCTACTACTCGCATGATGAAACCATGCGTAGCGGGACGCACTTAGCGAAGGCAGCGGAGGTGGCTGATGCGGGCGTGGTTGCTAATCTTGCTGAGCGCTTCCAGCGTATCTTTTTGAGTAGGGGTATGGACGGTGTCTCCGAGGACATTCGGGGTTGTTATGCGGCGTCTACAGCGGATACCAGTGCCCTGGTAGAAAAGACACGTGCGTGCATGTTGTACGACCTAGCAGCCGCGGGTTTTGATCGTGGATTCCGACAAGAATTTGCCATTATTAATCCAGGCGTCGCGATTGCACCAATTGCCTTTCTCGAGCCGAAGACATATGACGAGCAGTTCACGAAATCGGTGGTACCCAACTCAGGAAATCGGGTGGGTCCGAACTCAGGAAATCAGGTGGTACCCAACTCAGGAAATCGACTGGGTCCCATCAGAGGAAATCGTGCATAATCGATTAGCAGATTGTTAATATGCATCAGTTCTGACGGAAGGGCAGTCGGTTTAATCATTTAACTCTCCTAAGTTTCAGCTAAGTATTTGATATCAGTAGTGTCCGGACGTTAGTTGAATAAATTCAGCTGGTTGGAGAAATCGTCGTCATTTTGCGCGGCGCCGACAGTCTCAAGCAGCGTGATTAGCGAGGTTTTCTCAAACATGGT
>CAIRSA010000141.1 GCA_903881085.1 uncultured Acidobacteriia bacterium | reverse complement strand
GTGGATGGTGGACGCTGCGTGGATCTCGCAGAAGACGTTGCGGTTGGCCTCTGCTCCAGCCGCGATCCACTGCAAGGCGCGGCGGCTGAAGCGATGCACGGCCCCGAGGCAGGTATGGGTGGCCCAGGCAGGTGTGGGTGGCCCAGGCAGGTGTGGTCGGGTGAGTGAACCAGAAGTGGTTGGCCTCGCGCTGGGTCAGGTGGACGTGGATGTCATTGACGCGCTGGACCGTCACCGGGGAAATGCCCGCTATACTCAGAACTCAGCATTCGACCTCGCTTTCAACAACGGGGCGAGCAAGTCGAATTCCCTAAGTGTCGGCTGTGGGCGGACCAGCAACATCTCAAACAAATGTTACCATGCGAGGACTGACCCCATCGATGCAGGTCAACAAAACCGGTGTTTTCGGAGATTCCCGGCGACCTTGGCCAAACACAAAACGCATAAGAGAGGTTCCCGGCCCCGACCGGGCTTGTTCAACCAATGGGTGCAGTCGAAATGGAGGCTCTGTCGAGCCCCCATTTCGCTGCACCCTTTATTGTTCGGATTTCTTTGACGGGATTGTCCGAGCTTGCCGGCCGATGAAGCCTACTCAAAACACGGTTGCCTGTCGAAGGAAAGGTTGCGCACCGTGCGACTGCATCTGAGCTATCATGGAACACGGACAGGCGCCAGGGTGGGAATTATACGAGACCGATCGCCAAGCCAACAATGGCGATAAGCCACCATAGACCTGAGGCCAGTTCCACGCGATCCAGCAGCCAGAAATATATGCTTGCTAGCACAAATCCGATGCATGCAGAAATCAAAACCACGATAGTCTTCCCTCCTAAACCGAACCCAAGGATAAGAGCCACAGTAGTATAGAGTCCGGAACAGAGGAATGGCTTTTCCGTTGCAATGAGGAGGCGGATAAAGGCTGCCAGGATAAAGCATTTGATAATTATCATAATGTGTGTAGTTTGTTGATTCTGAGATCGTTTTCTGGATCCGAACGTTAGAGGCTGCCACCGGCTACCGGGGTAGGATCTTCGTACGCGGGGTTGGGGGTGGAATTATCACGGGAAATTCAACGCAGGTCGGGGTAGCCGGTTGGTCAGCCCTCTCTTGTTATCCCTCTTCATATTCATACGCAAGGGACATTTCGATTGGATTAAAAACACATCGGAACTGGAGATTCGTTCGGAGTTGCGTCTCGGTGTGTTCCTTCCTGAGAAACTCTCGAATGCGCTGTATGCCCTCGATCTCAAGCAACTCCTTTACGCGCTTCCTCAGTTGACTCTCTACGGGATATACCAGCAAATACCATCTGGGCTCTCTTCCAATCACAGAGTATCGAACTGTGATGACCTGATACGGTGCCTTCTGATCGGCAATCTTGTTCATCGTTATCGTCCACTGACGCGGCACAGGATGGTCGTCAAAATGAACTTCCAACTCATCGAACTGAGGAACATCTGATAGGCAATTCGAAAGGGCCTCGACGCCGATTGGCCACGAGAAGCGCGATGATAAACGAGGCTTGTGACCTTCGAATGACGTGTAGACCTTCAGCATGTCATTTTCTTGGGATAACGTTTTTGTGATGGCGGCCGCGAGGTTGAGGTGATTTAGCGGGGTTGTTGAGGAGCTTCAGGCGGCTTGCCATCCACTACTTGTTGGGCAAATCTTGGTTGGTAACTCCCTCCCAAGCGGCGTGGCCATCCAACCACAAAAGGCGGGTGAATCTCCGCGATGCGCTGAGTCTCCTAAGCTTGTCGTCTGCAACCTCCGCCGGGAATACCGACATCCAAGTGACCACAAGTTGGTTCTCGATCTCTCCACGGCTGTAGATCTCGATATAGCTCTCAGAATCCAGCCTCCAGAAACCGATCTTCGCGAAACGCGGCAGGTTATGTGCGTCAGCATGAGCGCTTAGCCTCTGGTTCAGTTCAGCGAGCGTCAATCCTTCGTCAGCGTTTTGTAAGCCCTTCACGAAGTCGGGGAACATTTCCTCTGTAATGATCATTCTCTTCACCGGCTCGTCCGAGAACGCCTCCGATTGATCAATCGCCCCCATTTTGAGAAGCACCTTCTCAGCCAGTTCATAGTTCATTCCAAGCTGCACTGTGACTTCCTCACGGTTGCGCCGTTGTCGCTTCGCCGTGGAGGGCTCCAGGGAATCATCAGCAGATTTCGTCCGTGCACCACTTCTCACCCGGCTATTGCCCGCTGCGGTGTGCTGAGGAGGCGCCTGATGTTCTGATGTTTCAAACACCGCAACGAACGCTATTCCGACAAGAACCGTCAAAGCAATTCCAAGTGTGGATGGTGAGAAATGCATTGTTCTTAGCCCAACAGTGTAATTAGTACGGGTTTGAGGGTGGCCCAGAAACGGATTTTTGTCGAGGCTAAAAGTTGGATGGTTTCACAAACGGATGAAAGCCAAAGAGTTGCGGGTTTGTAACCGATGGTTTATTACTTGGCTGGCCTAATGAAATGAGGAGCTTTCTGGGGCATTCCGTTTTCTGGATATTCCGGCTAATGAGGGGTGATGATCACCGATGGTTAAATACCTCCTCCACTGAAGGTTCGATGGAATTGTTCTTGAGCGGGTGGCAGAGCAGTGTGGGCGGCGTTGATGGCGAGCATGGGTTCTGAGCCCTGCATGCACGGGTTGTTGTAGAAGCGGCCGAGTTGGTGCAGGTCGCCGGTGGAGCCGCCGTTGCGGTGGATGGTGGACGCTGCGTGGATCTCGCAGAAGACGTTGCGGTTGGCCTCTGCGCCAGCCGCGATCCACTGCAAGGCGCGGCGGCGGAAGCGATGCACGGCCCCGAGGCAGGTATGGGTGGCCCAGGCAGGTGTGGTCGGGTGAGTGAACCAGAAGTGGTCGGCCTCGCGCTGGGTCAGGTGGACGTGGATGTCATTGACGCGCTGGACCGTCAACGGGG
>CAIRSA010000140.1 GCA_903881085.1 uncultured Acidobacteriia bacterium | reverse complement strand
TGCCAAATCGTCAGACATCCTGACCTCGAAGGAAAATAGCATGAGCCAGAACCGCTTACCAACGTGCGCGGTTCTTCGGGATCAATTGAATTTCCATTTCCCGGCCCAATTCCCCGTCGAGGTCAGAATGTCTGACCTTTTCCAGTTGCGTTCCACTGCTCTTTCTCAGCAAACCGCAGATTCTCACCTTTGCTGTCATTGTTCTGTCATGCTACCATTCGGCTAGCTATATTCGGGTCTGCAATTGAGGAGAAAAATCAATGCGTAAAGTCTTATGTACCTTCGCGCTGGCTATTGCCTGCGTGCTGATGTTGAATGCTCAGGACAATTCCGGCAGTATGGGCGGCACGATTCTTGACGCCAGCGGCGCCAGCGTTCCCAACGCAAAAGTCGTCATCACCAATACCGATCGCAATCAGGTGGTCCGCACCATCACTACCGATTCAACCGGATCTTATGCGGTTCCCTACATTCCGGTCGGAAACTACTCAGTAAAAGTCGAAGCCGCGGGCTTCAAAACGGAAGAGCGCAAAGGCATCGTCCTGAACGTGTCTGACGACCTGCGTATCAACGTCAAACTTCAGGTTGGCTCCTCCAGCGAAGTCGTCGAAGTAACCGCCGACGCAGCCATGGTCGAACTCGGCACGCCTGCCAGTTCAACAACCATTGAAGGCCGCCAGATCACCGAGCTTGGCCTTGGTACGCGCAACTACGAACAGCTCATGATCCTTATGCCTGGCGTAGCCAGCTATGCTGCCGACGAACTGTACGTTGGCAACACCGCACCTGGCGGCGCCACCAACACCATTCCCTTCGCCATCAACGGCGCAAGAACATCGGCCAATAACTGGACCGTCGATGGCGCGGACAACGTAGATCGCGGCAGCAACCTTACTCTCCAGACCTATCCCAGCGTCGACGCCATTTCGCAGTTCAAAGTGGAGCGCAGTCTCTATACGGCTGACAGCGGCCGCGCCGGTGGCGGGCAGATCAACGTGGTTACCCGTGGCGGCACCAGCAAATATCACGGTACCGTTTATGAGTTCTTCCGTAACGACCTGCTCAACGCCAACACCTGGTCCAACAACGCCAATAAGGTAAATCTGTACGACAGCAGCGATCCGTTCCACAACTGCACCACCAACTTCACCTCCAACTGCTCGGCGCGCATCACGCCAGTGCGTTGGAACGATTACGGCTTCACTTTTGGCGGCCCGGTCTCGCTGTTCGGCTACAACAAGGACAAGAACAAGACCTTCTTCTTCTATTCGCAGGAATGGCGCAAAATCAACAACTACGCGACGTTCAACCCCACGCTGCCCACCAAGAGCATGCTCACCGGCCAAATGCTGCAACCGGTCTGCCTCGCAACCGTTGCCGGCACCTGCCCGGCCGGTTCCACCATCACCACGCAGATTCCGCTCAGCCAGATCCACGCCAACGCGAAAGCCTACCTGCAGGACATTTTCGCAAAGCTGCCTCTGCTCGACGGCACTACTGCCGCAGCCACCACCGCAGGCTTTTTCCCGGTGAAGAGCATATTCAACAGCCGTCAGGAGATGCTCCGCGTTGACCACAGTTTCAGCGAGAAATTCAGCGTGTGGGGCCGCATGACGATCGACGACATCCCGACACAGGAGCCCAGCGGTCTGTTCCTCGGCTCTTCAATTCCGGGCGGCGGCATCACCAACACCAATTCGCCCGGCCGCGGCTTGGCCGTCCACAGCGTCAATCTGATTCGCCCTTCATTGATCAACGATGTCGGTTTCAATTTTTCACAGAGCGCGATCCTCACCACCCCCATCGGCTTAACGGCAAAGGTCAACAGCCCCAACATCAACCCCAAGGAAGCGTTCACGAATCCGCTGGGCGTCGTTCCTTCGCTCGCTGTTTCCGGCATGTCCACCGTCTCCGGCAACGGACCTTATGTTGACTACAACCGCAACTACACATGGTTCGACAACCTGACCTGGATCCGCGGCCGCCACACCGTGAAATTCGGCTATCAAGGCAACCGCTACAACAAAACCGAAAATGCCAACGGCAACGCCACCGGCACGTTCACGTTTTCGAACGCTGGCCTGCAGACAGGAACAACATCGTTCCAGCAGGGCTGGGCGAATTTCCTGTTAGGCAACGTGGGCACCTTCACTCAGTCCTCGGCCGACGTCACCCCAGACATCTGGGCCATGCAGCATGAATTTTACGCCCAGGACGATTGGAAAGTGAGCACCCGGCTGACCGTCTATGCCGGCGTTCGCTACTCCCTCTTCGGCCAACCGACAGAGACCAACGGCAACCTCAGCAATTTCGATCCATCCACCTACGACCCGGCGAAGGCGCCCAAAATCGATGTCACCAATGGCACGGTCGTTCCGGGAACCACCGGTTGGCAGACCAACGGCATCATCGTCGCCGGCAAGAACTCCCCCTACGGCAGCAAGATCGCCAACGACAATTACAAGAACTTCGCACCCCGCATCGGCATCGCCTGGGATCCATTCGGCAACGGCAAAACCGCCATCCGCACAGGCTATGGCATCTATCATGACGCAGCGCTGTTTGGCATCTACGAACAGAACATCTTTGCCAACCCGCCGTATGTGTCGAGCGTAACCTACACCAACGCCAGTTTCACCGATGTCACTTCCGGCACGGCAGGCATCAACCCGCTCGGTCCCAACGCCACTTCCGTATTGGCCCCGCGCGGAACGCAGGTTCCCTCGCTCACGCCATACACTCAGCAGTGGAGCTTAAACATCCAGCGCCAGCTCCCGACAGGCGCTGTTCTGGAGGTTGGCTACTTCGGCTCGAAGGGCACCCACCTGCTTGGCGTGGTTGACATGAACCAGCCGTTGCCCGGCGCGGCACTTGCGGCCGGTCTGCACCTGCCCAACGGCAACACGGTTTTCACCTCGGCCGACTGGCCGCGCATCAACGCCATCCGCCCCTTCAAGGGCTTCAACGCGTTCAGCAGCATTCAGTCTGCGTTTGATTCCAACTATCACTCGCTGCAGATGCACTTCCGCAAGAACTTCCGCTCGGCAGGCTTGGTCGGCATCGCCTACACCTATTCGAAGGTGTTGACCGACAACGGCTCTGACCGTAGCAACGCGCCACAGAACAGCTACAACTGGCATGCAGGCGAATATGGGCTGGCGCCGTTTGACCGCCGCCAGGTCATGACTGCCAACTATGTCTACACGCTGCCGTTCTTCAAGCGCGGCCATGGCCTGCTCCCCACAACCCTGGGCGGCTGGCAGGTGACTGGAATCGTCTCGGCCTACACCGGCCAGCCCAACACCGTCACCACCTCTGGCGTCGACCCAGCCGGCCTCGGTATCGGCAATGGCGGCCCGGCCAGCGCACGGCCTGACCAGGTCTGCGATCCGAATCAGAGCGCCCCAGGCACCTACGGCGGCTCTGCCCAAAGCGCTGCACAGGGCTTGAGCTGGTTCAAGACTTCCTGCTTTGCGCAGGTCCCGCAGGGAACAGTACGCCCGGGTAACGCCGGACGTTACACCGTGCTTGGCCCTGGGTTCTTCAATACCGATGCATCCGTCATGAAGAACTTCAACCTGATGGGCGACGGCAAAGTGAAGTTGCAGATGCGTGGTGAAACATTCAACACGCTGAACTGGGTCAACCCCAGCGGCTTCGCCAGCCTGAATAGCACCGCTACCAACTTCGGCCAGATCTCCGGCTTCCGTGCGGCTCGCCGCATGCAGATTGGAGCGAAGATTATCTTCTAGCGCACTGCAACAGATTATGGACGGGCCTCGATGTACTCCATCCACCCGTCCATCATCTCCATCTCACTCGCACTGCCCCACCGCACAGCACTCTTCGGGTCAGGGTTATATCGATTGTTCGCCGAATTATCAAACTCCGCCGTCACCTCAATCCTCGTCCCCGCCGGAATCCGAATCCCCTCTTTTGCGTGATACGTAAACTGCCAGTTGAAATCGTAAGCCGGCACGTACAGTAACGTCTCCTCCCGCCCGTCCGGATACTTCGCCACATACCGCATGGCCTTACCACGCAGATGCATATGCGGAGTCAGGCTGGTAATCGTCAGCTCACGGTCGAACGTATGGCACCCTGTCACTTTGTGATCCGGATCACCCGCCGGAATGCGGAACATCTGGTTCGAGAGATACGAATAGTACAGCACCCGCTCTGGCGGCTTCTTGGCAAAGATGAAACCCACGCTCGTCACGTCTGTCTCCGGTTTGCCCGTCGTGCGCGCGTAGTGAATCTGAAAATTCAGCTTCGCCCCCGCCGGAATCTTTCTCGCCGTACCTTCGGGAAACGCCACGGCAGGCCGCCCCGGCAAATACGAACTCAACAGATTCCCCATCTGCGCCAGCTTGCGCCCGGGCAGCATGCCGTTGTCGTCGACTGAGCAGCCATCGTCAATCACCGGAGCATCGGGACGCATCCAATGCAGCGTTCCTTCCCTGACAATCAGCCAGTTCGCGTAATCCGCCGCCGGATCCTTCGCCGCCGGCTTCCCCGCCGCAGCCTCCTTCACGAACACATGCGCATGGTGCACAACTTTGCGATTCCCTGGCCGCAGCTCCGCCGCTACAATCCAGCGGTCTTCCGCGAAATTCGTCGGGATGTCCACCGATGAATATTCGTCCGTCTTTCCCTCGCCCAAGGTGAACTTCGGAACCGCAACCACCAGATCAGGCTTCCCTATATTCCACCCATCCGGAAACTCGGGCGCGGCAGGCAAGTCAGAAGCCTTGCCTTCGAGCTTCGCGCCATCGGCCCACGCCTTGATCGTCGCGATCTCCGCATCCGAAAGCCGCGGATCGTTCGCCCAGTGACCATAGCGCGGATCGGCCTTCCACGGCGGCATCTTTCTGCTCAACACCGCTGCGCGAATCGCCGCGGCATATGGCCTGGCTTCTTTGTAGCTCATCAAAGCCATCGGCCCGATGTCGCCCGCATGGTGGCATCCCGCGCAACTCCGGTACAGGATGGGCGCAACATCGCGCGTGAAAGTGGGCTCGCCCGCAAACGCCAGCCCCGCCGAAAGCACTGCTAAAATGAACATCGCGCCTCAATTCCCAACTGCGTCCGCATTCATGCGGTCCAGTTGCTTCACCAGGAAATTCATATCGCTAAACGGGTCGCCGCCGTTGCGCGACCAATGTACCCGGCCCAGTTTATCAATCAGAATCGTGGAATGCAGTTCCATCTCCTCAAAGTCATCATAGGAATGGAACCGCCGGGCATTCACGAAATTGGAATCGGAAAGCACCCGCACCGGCAGATCGCCGTACGCCTTGATCCCCGCGGCATTCTTCTCAGGCGTGGTGGAACTCACCACCAGCACCACCGTATTCAGCCGCTCCCAATCCAATTTCTTCTCACCGATATCGCGCAGCTGCTTCATGCAGTGCACGCACTCCTGCCCCAGATAAAACACCAGCAGCACGTTCTTGCCTTTGTAGTCCGCCAGGCGAACCGTCTTCCCCGCCGTGTCCTTCACTTCAAGCGCCGGCGCCGCATACGATTCCCACTTGTTCGGTCCATACTTTTCCAGCGAAGTGCGCGCGTAATTCCTCTGCGGCCGCGGCGACGTATCGCGCGGCGCGCCCTCAATTCCAGTCCCATAGGCACGCGTCAGCACCGGCAGATCCTTATCCGCATCGGCCGCCACAAACCGCAAACTCCCCATGGCATCTGCGGCCTTCGCTTTCTCGCCCGCCGCCGCATAAGCACGCACCAGACCGGACAACGCAAAGATGTCGTTCCGTGTCAGCTTCAACGCCTTCTCAAACGCCTGCACCGCCAACTGCGGGCTCTTCATTGAGAGGTAGACCTCGCCCAACGAAAGGTACAACACCTCTGGATACACCGGCGGATCGTTCCAATTCGACTGGAGCAGAAACTCGCGCTCCGCCGCCGAAGTCAGAAACTTCAGCCCCTCAAAGGTATCGCCGCGCATCAACGCCAGACGCCCTTTCAACTCTTCCGATTGAATCTCATAGATCTGCTTCATCGGCCCCTGCGCACTCTTCTCCAGGTCTTTCTTAAACTCCTCGTGCGCAATCAAGCTCTTCTCCGCGCCCTCGCGATTGCCCTTCGCAAAATGCACCCGCGCTTCGAAGTAAACGCGATTCACCTTATCGGCAAAAATATCGCGCCACGGAATCGTACCCTCTTTGGCCAATTCGTCCCAACGCTCAAACTTCACCAACGCACGCGCCAGCGCCGCAATCCCCTGTGAGTGGCTGGTGAACGGCCCGTCTCCATTCGCATCCGGATCAAGCGGCGCATCGATCAACTGCCGCGCCCCGAAGATCGCCGCCGAAGCCATCCCCAGCTGCTCCTGAATGTACGCCAGATAATTCCGATTGTGCCCGTAGTTCCAGTTGTTGAACGGAAACGTCATGCGCTGCTGCATGTACTGTTTTTCCCGCCGCGTCGCCGCGTCCATCGAAATCGCCGCCTCATTCCACATCCCTACGGTGCTGAAGATATGACCCGGCATGTGCAGCGCATGCCCTATGCCCGGCGCGATATCGCCATAGCGCCGCGCACTATCCAGCGCCTGTTCCGGCTCATGATCGTTCCAGTTGTGGATACGGTAATGATGCGCTCCCGGATGGTCCACCTGCTTCGACAGCACCTCGCGGATCATCAACTCCGCGCCATACCGCGATTCGCCCATCACCTGCAAAGCCAGCAACGCGCGCGCCTCCACGTCATCCGGGTACTTCACGCACAGCGTTTCCAGAATTTTTTTGCCGCGCGAATTCTTTTCATCCTTGCCTTCGCGCAGAGGATCCGGCAGCACCTCGGCCGCAAACGCGTCGATATACAACTGCTCGCGCTCACTCGCGGAAGCCCGCCGCTTCAGCGCCTCGCGGATCATCTCCGCCGGCCGGTTCTTGCCGCCCAGGCCACGCATCAGGCTCGCCCGCGCCAGTCCCCAATACGGCATCGGATTTTCCGGCTCCAGCTTCACGCACCAGCGAAACGCCCGCTCCGCTTCGTAATCCCAGAACGAATGCAGCAATGCGTTGCCCTGATTGAACCATCGCTGCACCTCCGGGTTCTTCGTCGTAATGGGAAACTCCGCCGACCCGATCCCCTCAATCACCCACGGCTTTTCACGCGGACCTGTATCGAACGCTTCGCCATGCATCGAATGTCCCAATTTCGGCTGCGCAAACAAACCGGCAGCAGTCAGCGTCAATAACGCCGCGCGTACGAACAAAAACATAGAACTCCCCCCATAAGCGCCAAGATAACTGAATTCGCCATGCTTCTAAAATTGTGGCGCATGCACTCCTGCATGCCGCGTCCCGACTCGTCGGGACGCTTTACTACGAATTCATCCATACATCCTAATAATTCCAGGTGCGTGCGACACGAGATAGAACTGAATTCACTGCTTATCTTAACGCCGCTGGAAGTCCCCCTAGACCTTCCAGCAAATCAGCTTCGGCTCGGTCATCTCTTCCATCGCGTACTTCGGACCCTCGCGCCCAGTCCCGCTCAGCTTCACGCCGCCATACGGCATCTGATCCACGCGCCACTGCGGCACTTCGTTGATCATAAATCCGCCCACGTGCACCATGCGCGCCGCGCGAAACGCCTTTTCCAGATTGTTGGTGTAGATGCCCGCCTGCAAGCCATAGTCGGACGCATTCACGTTATCAATCGCCGCATCCAAATCCGAGTACGAATTCACGCCCACCACCGGCCCGAACGCCTCTCTGCAAAACAGCGCATCGCCCAGCGGCACATCGGTCAGAATCGCCGGCTCCAGCGTCGCTCTCGAACGATTGCCGCCCGTCAACAACTTCGCCCCCGCACCCACCGCGCCGCTAACCAAAGCCTCTATGCGCTCCGCTTCCTTCACCGTGATCAACGAACTGATGTCTGTATCGGCGTCGAAAGGATGCCCGATCTTCAGCTTCCGCGCGCCCTCCACCATGCGCTCCAGAAATTCACTGCGAATCGCCTCGTGCACAAAAATGCGTTGCACGGAAATGCACACCTGCCCCGAATGCGCGAAGCTCCCCGCCACGCAGCGCCCCACCGCCTCGGCCATGTTCGCATCCGGCTCAATGATCACCGCCGAATTGTTCCCCAGCTCCAGCGTCACGCGTTTCATCCCCGCCAGATTACGCATGCGCACCCCAACTTCGGCACTGCCTGTGAACGTCAACATCGCCACGTCTTTGTGCAGCACCAGCAGATCGCCAATCACGCCGCCCGGCCCCGGAATCACGTTCAACGCGCCCTTCGGCAACCCCGCCTGCTCAAAGATGCGAGCCATCTTCAGGCCGCTCACCGGCGTGGTGCTGGCCGGCTTATGCACCACGGCATTGCCGCCCGCAATAGCCGGCCCGATCTTATGCATCGCCAGATTCAAAGGAAAGTTGAACGGAGTTATCGCCACGATCACGCCCAGCGGCTCGCGCACCGTCATCGCCATGCGCCCTTTGCCAAACGGCGACGCATCCATCGGCACCACTTCGCCGCACAACCGGTGCGCCTCTTCAGCCGAATACAACAGCGTCAACGCGGAGCGGTCCACTTCCAACCGCGCCTCTTTGATCGGCTTGCCGCACTCCGAACTCACGGCCATCGCCATCTCTTCGCGCTGCTCCAACAGCAGCGTGTAAGCCTTGCGCAGAATGGTCGACCGTTCATCGAGCGACATCTCGCGCATCACCGCCGCCGCGCGCTTGGCCGCGGCAACGGCAAGGTCCACCTGCACCGCTGTTGCCTGATCCACGCGCGCTACTTCTGAGCCATCGTAGGGAAGCTCGACAACCTGGCGCGAAGCGCCCGCCACGTCCGCGCCATCAATGAATAACGGATAGTCCATACTGCCCATCCCCTCGCTTGCTGCGAAGCAGTTGTGCCGTGCCGTAACGGAACTCTTCGGACAGCACCTGCAGATTCCGATCCAGCACCACAGTCGCCACAAAACTCAGCGCCGGAGGTTGACCGAAGCGCAGATCGGCCGCCTCCACACGCAGCGCGCCCGCAGGTTCCGCCAGCGGCGTGATGCGCCACAGTGGATACTGCGCAAAGCGCAAATACCGCTCCATCGTCTGCGTCTTGCGCGCCGCCCCCAGCGCCGCTGCATTCTCCGGCCTGTTGAACACGCGCCCGGCCAGCGGATCAAACTCGTCGTTCAAATTCAATTCGTGAATGGTTTGAAAGTTCCTTCCCTCGGCATAACCCATCCACCGGTAAGGATTGAACACATTCGGCCAGGCCGCCACACGCTTCGGCTCCTCACCCATGTAAACGCGCGCTTCCAGCACGTCAAGCGCCCGCTGATGCAACATCGTGCGCCACCCGCTGTAGGCCAAAATGAACAGAATCGCAAACGCCGCCCAGCCACGTCCCGGCCCGCCCTTGCTGCCAATCTCAGAGTTCACCAGCTTCGAAATCAGCGGCGCCGAGACGCTCAACAACAGCACCAGCATGATCCAAGGATCAATGACCGATATCGCATCCAGCTGATACCACTTCGCCGACCACGGCAGCGCCAGCCGCACCCCATACATGTTGGTCGCATCGAACGCCACATGCCCCAGCACCCCAATCAGGGCCACAAAAAAGCTGCGCAAATACGGAAACGTACCGCGCGAAAACAACCGCACCAACAGCACCGCCGCAATGGCAACCACCGGCGACAGCGCCACGCCGTGCGTCATGTACCGATGATTGTCCAGGTACGTCAGGCTGTCCTTCAGCACCATGACTATATCGATGTCCGGCAGATTGGAAGAAACAAGCAACAGCCACGCCGCACGCGGACACCAGCGGTCCAACCCGATCCTGGAAAGCATCAGCCCCGTCAGCGAGTGTGTAGCGTTGTCCATCCGTCTGCCTTAATTCTTGCCGTTGCGCGACCGGTCAATGTATCGCTTCGACATCAGCACGGTGAGCGCGTCCGGAACAATCTGAATCGTCGCCGGCACCTCACCCGCGGTTTCGCCATCCACCTGCAGCCATGTTTTTCCCTGCGGCAGGCGGTTCAGCTCAATCCGGTCGGTATGCAAGACGGTGGCGCCTTTTGTATGTTGCAGCCGGTTCATCAGCACGCCGCTGAAGTACATCAGATAGCGAAACGAACTGGGCCCCTCAAACAGCACCACCTCGAATTTGTCGTCCAGCAGCGTCACCTTGCGCGCAATCTCCAGATCGCCGCCGTAATTCCGCACGCGGCTGAACAGCGCAAAGCTGGCACGCAAGGTCTGGCCATCCACTTTTACTTCGAACTCCTGCAGCCGCTTGCCCACTTGCCCAAAGCCCGCCAGCCAGTAAGCGATCTTGCCGATACGCGCCTTCAGATCGGCGTTCACGTTATACACGATGTAAGCATCCAGCCCCGCGCCCGCCATGAGCAAAAAGTGCTTATCCGGCTTTCCCGCGTTCTGCAGCATCCCCAACGCAATGCGCGCCGGTTCCAACTCACCGATCATGCGAGCAACTTTCTCAGCATTCGTAGACAGCTCGATTTCATTGGCGAAAACGTTTGCCGTCCCAGCCGGAATCACGCCCAACGGAATATGCGAATGCACCATCCCTTCGATGGTCTCGTTCACCGTACCATCGCCACCGGCGACAAGAATCAGATCCGACCCCGCGGCGATGCGTTCGCGCGCAATCGCACCCGCAGTCTGTGGACCCGTCGTGGGGACTTCGGTCACCTTCATACCCGTTGAACGCAACGTGCGCAGAATCGCCGGAATTAAACCTGGGTTCCTTGCGATCTTGCCAGCGCGTGGATTGTAGATGAGGGTTGTATTCTGATAAGTAGCTATATAAAACTCCGCAACCTACTAGTATATGAGTATCGACACCCTTGCCCAACTCGAATCTCTCCGCGCCGAACTGCGCAAGCATGAGCATCTCTACTACGTGCTCGACCAACCGGCCGTTTCCGACGCTGAATACGACGCCCTCATGCGCCAGCTGCAGGCCCTGGAATCAGCCCATCCAGAGCTCATCACCGCTGATTCGCCCACCCAACGCGTAGGCGGCAAACCGCGTGAAGGCTTCGTCAAAGCGCGCCACAGTTCGCCCATGCTCAGCCTCGACAACGCGCTAAACGAAGGCGAACTGCGCGACTTCGACCGTCGCGTGCGCGAACTGCTCAACGGCGCGCCGTTCCAGTACACCGCCGAACTGAAGCTCGACGGCCTCTCCATGGCCGTGCACTATCGCGACGGACAAATGGTGCAGGCTATCACCCGCGGTGACGGCAGCGAGGGCGAAGACGTCACCGAAAATGCCCGCACCATCCGATCCCTGCCACTGAAAGTGAAATCGAATTTGAAGCAGTTCGAAGTGCGCGGCGAAGTGCTGATGAGCACGCGCGCCTTTGATCGCCTCAACGCCGAACGCGACGCGCAGCAACTGCCGCGCTACGCCAACCCGCGCAACTCCGCCGCAGGCTCGCTGCGCATGCTCGACCCAACCGTCACGGCCTCGCGCCAGCTCGATTTCTATACGTACTTTTTGTTGGTCGATGGCAAGCAGTTTTTCGGCAGCCACTGGGTCTCGCTCGAAGCGCTCTCCAACTTCGGCTTCAAAGTGAACACGCTCCGCCGCCGCTGCGCAGACCTTGACGAACTGCTCGCCTTCATCCGCGAATGGGAAGAAAAGCGCGACTCGCTGCCCTATGAGATCGATGGCGTTGTGGCCAAAGTGGATTCCATCCCGCAACAGGAAACGCTCGGCTGGACCGCCCGCGCCCCGCGCTGGGCCATCGCCTCCAAGTATCCGGCGCGCCAATCGGAGACCACCGTCGAAGCCATTGAAGTGCAAGTAGGCCGCACCGGCACGCTCACGCCCGTCGCCCATCTCGCGCCAGTGCTGGTCAGCGGCGTCACTGTCACCCGCGCCACGCTGCACAACTCCGATGAGATCGAACGCCTGGGCATCGCCGCCGGAGACCGCGTCGTCATCGAGCGCAGCGGCGACGTGATCCCCAAGGTCGTGCGAGTGATTTCCCAAGGAGCCGACCGCCGGCCGTTCTCAATGCCCACGCATTGCCCGGTCTGCAATGGCGATGTAGTGCGCGAAGAAGGCGAATCCGCCACGCGCTGCATCAACACCAACTGCCCGGCCCGCCTGAAGGAATCGATCCTGCACTTCGCCAAGCGCGGCGTGATGGATATCGATGGCATGGGCGAAGCCGTAGTCGATCAGCTCGTCGACAAGGGCCTCGTCAAAAGCGTGGCCGACCTCTATCAACTCACCCTTGAAAAACTGGTGGAACTCGAAAGACTCGGCACGAAGTCCGCCGAAAATTTGATCAACAACATCATCCGCACCCAGACCTTCCCACTGCCGCGCGTGCTCAACGGACTTGGCATTCCGTTCGTCGGCGAGCGCACCGCGCAGATCATCGCCGACGCCTTCGGCAGCATGGACGCCATCATGCAGGCCGATATCGATACGCTCCAGCGCGCCGACGAGGTCGGCCCCAAGGTCGCCCACAGCATCCACAGCTTCTTCCAGGAAGCGCGCAATCAGGAGCTGGTGGAACGCCTGCGCGCCGCAGGCCTTATCTTCTATCACCAGCGAGCAGAACGTACCGGCGGCGCGCTAGCCGGCAGCACCTTCGTGATCACCGGCACCTTGCCCACACTCTCGCGCGAGGACGCCAAGAAACTCATCGAAGAAGCCGGCGGCAAAGTGACGGACTCGGTGACCAAGAAAACCAACTACCTGGTAGCAGGCGAAAAAGCCGGTTCCAAGCTCGAAAAGGCCCGCACCCTGGGCATCGAAATCCTGGATGAAGCAGCGCTGATGGCCAAGCTAGCATAGCCACGACACCGTGCGAACACGGGGACGGACTACTCTGTCCCAAGCGACCCGTCCGCCGAAGCCTTGGCGAAGGCGGAAGCGCGCGGACAGAGCGGTCCGTCCCCGTGGTTGCCCCTGCCAAAAAACTTGGTTCCCCACATCCAACAAGCTAAACTAGATAGTTGAGCAACTTCGTAAAAACCCTAGCGGCCTGGGGGCCATGGGGCATCTTCCTTCTAGCAATCCTGGATTCCGCAGGCATCCCCCTGCCCGCCGCGGTCGACGCCCTGCTATTGGTGATCGCCGCCACAGACCGCGCCGACGCCTACTTCGCCGCCGCCCTCGCCAGCATCGGCTCCGTAACCGGCAGCATGATTCTCTTCTTTATCGCCCGCAAAGGCGGCAAAGCCTATCTTGACCGCCACACGATGGAAGGCCGAGGCGCCCTTTTCCGCGAATGGTTCCTCCACTACGGCCTGCTGACGGTGTTCGTCCCCGCGCTGTCGCCAGTCCCCACGCCGATGAAGCTATTCGTCATCTGCGCCGGAGCCATGGGCATCAGCCCGCTAAGCTTCTTCCTCACTGTGCTAGCCGCGCGCATCCCACGCTACTTCGGCCTGGCATATTTAGGCTCAAAACTAGGCGAAGGCGCCTGGGGCTACCTCATGCAGCACAAATGGGAAATCCTAGCCGGCCTGGGCCTGCTCTTCGCCCTGCTCTACGCAGGTGTCAACATCCTGGAGCGCCGCCGCCTGGCGCTGAAGAGAGAAGCCGCTCAATAGCCGCGCGCAGTTGTTCGACCCACCCCGGCAGATTTTCCGCGCTCCAGACGATGCGCCCGCTCCGCAGCATCAGCATGCGCTCCGGCTGAATGCCGGAATTGTCGAACACGTCCGCCTCGGGAGCATGCGTCAGGCTGCGACCATACCGCCGGCGAACATCGTTGTCTGGAATGTCATGCCCACCTTGCATGACGCGGGAGCGGACACGTTCAATGTGCAACTCAGGAGTACGTAGCGCGACAAAGCATACATAAGTTCGATAGCCCCGGCTCTTCGCCTCTCGCAAAGTCGCCAGAGCGCCATTCCCCGCAAGAGTCGTCTCCAAGGTGAAGCTCTGCATATCCGCAAGCAAATTCCTGCAAAGAAGGATAGCCTCCCTTGCGGCAGAAATAGCGGCAGTAGCTGGTCGCAGTGGATCTATGCGCTTTGCAATCGCATCCGCATCAATGATGTGTTCGTTGCCTTCAAACCAGACCATCCATGTCAGGGTACTTTTCCCCGATCCATTTGGGCCGGCGATCAATGAGAGCGTTGGCATGCTATGCCGCTGCCGAGGTCAACTCCCGAACGATAACGATGTGAGATTCCCTCGGCGCGCCTGGCACAAAACGGATTTTAAACAGCCGTCCGTCGGGCATCTCCTGCACATAACGACCTTGTTCATCGACAAAGACGAGAGGAAGACCCGAAGCCAACGCCCTCCTGCGAGCGGCAAGACCTGCTGCTGCAAAATCCTCGGCGAACTCATTCGATAAGAATTCAACTTTCCTCATCAGTTCCATTATCGCGCTCAATTCGACAGAATAAAATTCACGTCGATCGGCGCAATCACCTCCACCGGCTCGCCATTCAACAACGTCGGCGAATAACGCCACTTCTTCACCGCATCGAGCGCAGCCTGCACCAGCAGCGGATGGCCGCTGATCACGTGCAACTTCTGAATCGTCCCATCTTTTGCCAGTACGCCTTCCAATCGAACCAGCCCTTGAATGCGTGCCGCTTTTGCAAGCGGCGGATAGACCGGTATGATCTGACTGATCTTCTTCGCTTCCATCACTCCGATCCCCACGCGGATCGGCTTCGGCGGCGCAACTGGCTCTGCAACTCGCGTCGCCACGGCAGGAGGCCCAGACACGGGCGGCCCAACGCTGATCGAAGTTCCGGTCCCTCCAGGAATGCCCGGTAAACGATCGGCCGACATGTTGCTACTACCTATGGACACAAAATCGCCGATCGGATCAATGATCGTCGATACCCCAACCGGAATCCGCCCCGGCTCATGAAACACCCGCTTAGCCCGAGCCGTCATCGTCATGCCACCGGAACTCGGCACACTGTCCGAAGACGGCCGCTGTTCCACGACGACCGGCGGTGGCTCCGGCAATCGGAAATCAATCGCCGCCAACCTGCGCGGCACATTCAACACTTCCGGATAAATCATAGGAATCGTCATCGCCAAAGCCGCGGCAACCACCTGCCCGGTCATGGCAAAAAGCGTCCACGGCTTCGACGTGCCGCGCGTCTCAACTACCGATTGCTCAAACATGTCCGCTACCTCCACTCACGAAAGTAGACACCGCATCCTGACCCATTGTTCCAACATTCCTCACCCGCCCAAACAGCCCATTGCAATTCACCAGAAAGGGGAATAAACTCTGATTATCCTTTGCAGAGGAGGCCGTCCATGCGTTTCGGCATCATACTACTTCTCGCCGCCCCCTTCGGCTTCACCGCCGCAGTCGAAAAACCCCCAGTTCCAAAACTCGCCGACTTCCTAGCCGGCCCCATGCAAGGCGTCGACGAAATCGTCTTCGCCGTGCGCTACCCGGGCAGCCCCAGCGGCGATGGCCACTGGTACGCCAACTTCGGCTACTACGGCCCCGATGCCAATCGAAAAGCCTACGGCGAAGGCGGCCGCCTGGTCCGACTTAACCTCAAAACCGGCAAGGAGACCACGCTGCTCGACGACCCCACTGGCGGCGTGCGCGACCCGCAGGTCCACTACGACGGCGGCAAGATCCTGTTCAGCTACCGCAAGGGCGGCACGGAAAACTATCACCTCTTCGAGATCAATATCGATGGCACCAACCTCCGCCAGTTGACGCGCGGCGAATACGACGACATCGAGCCCACCTACATCGCCAACGGCGGCATCGTCTTCGTCTCCAGCCGCTGCAAGCGCTGGGTCAACTGCTGGCTCACGCAGGTCGCCATCCTCTACCGCTGCGACGCCAACGGCGAAGACATCCGCCCCCTATCGAGCAATAACGAACAGGACAACACGCCTTGGCCCATGCCCGACGGCCGCCTGCTCTACACGCGCTGGGAATACGTCGACCGCAGCCAGGTCGATTACCACCACCTGTGGGCCGCCAACCCCGATGGCACTGGCCAAATGATCTACTACGGCAACCTCGCGCCGGGCATCCTGATGATCGACGCCAAGCCCATCCCCGGCTCGCCCAAAGTCGTGTCCATCTTCTCGCCCGGCCACGGCGGCCGCGAACACGCCGGCATGATCGCCGTCGTCGATCCCAGCGCCGGCCCTGACGCCAAGTCGTTCGCCCAAACCATCACCACCGCGCGCAACTTCCGCGACCCTTGGGCCTTCACCGAAACCGCCTTCATGGCCGCCCAGGGCAACACCATCGTCATCGTCAACGGCCAAGGCGGTGTGCAACCAATCTACAAACTGCCGCCCGAAGAGCTGGCCAAAAAGCTGGAGGTGCACGAGCCGCGCCCGCTCATCAAACGGCAGCGCGAAAACATGATCCCTTCGCGCGTCAACCTCTCACAGAACACCGGCGCGCTGATCCTGGCCGACGTCTATCACGGCCGCAACATGGCAGGCGTGAAACGCGGCGAAATCAAAAAGTTGCTGGTGCTGGAATCGCTGCCCATGCCCGTACACTTCACCGGCGGGATGGAGCCGATCAGCTTCGGCGGCACCTTCACGCTCGAACGTGTGGTCGGCACCGTGCCCGTGGAACCCGATGGCTCAGCCTACATGGAACTGCCCGCGCTGCGCAGCTTCTTCTTCGTCGCGCTCGATGAAAACGATCTCTCCGTGAAGCGCATGCAAAGCTTCCTCACCGTCCAGCCCGGCGAAACCACCAGTTGCGTTGGCTGCCACGAGGACCGCGTGCAAACGCCCAAGTACACCGGCGACACGCTGATGGCCGTCACCCGCCCGCCCAGCAAGATCGCACCCATCTCCGATGTGCCCGATGTCTTCGATTTCCCGCGCGACATCCAGCCCATTCTCGACCGTCACTGTGTGAAGTGTCACAGCTACGAAAAGCGCAGCGCAGGTGTGGTGCTTTCCGGCGACCGCGGCCCGAAGTTCTCGCACAGCTACTTCATGCTCACCGTGAAAGGCCAGGTCGCCGACGGCCGCAACCGCCCCAAGAGCAACTACGCGCCGCGCACGTTGGGCAGTTCGGCCAGTCCGCTGATGGCCAAGTTGACGCCCGCGCATCACGGCGTGGAAACCACCGCCGCCGAGCGCAAAGTGGTCCGCCTGTGGATCGAAACCGGCGCGGCCTATCCCGGCACTTACGCCGCACTTGGCTCCGGCATGATTGGTTCTTACACGGAGAATAATCTGGACCGCAGCGATATGAAGTGGCCCGCCGTAAAGGAAGCGGCCGATACAATCCAGCGCCGCTGCAATAGTTGCCACGCGGCCACGATGCCGCTGCCGCTCTCGGCATCCGACGATCAAAAACTGCCGCCATGGGAGGGTTTGAAATCGCAGGATCCGCGCCGCCACTTCTCGCGCCACCTGCTCTATAACTTGACGCGACCCGGCAAGTCGATCCTTCTGCTCGCCCCGCTAGCGCCTGCGTCCGGCGGCTACGGCATCTGCAAATCCGAAGTCTTTAAGGACACCTCGGACCCCGACTACCGCACCATTCTCGCCGGCATCGAAGAGACCAAAACCAAGTTCGACGAGTTCAAGCGCTTCGACATGCCCGGCTTCATTCCGCGCACCGATTGGGTCCGCGAGATGAAACGCTTCGGCCTGCTGCCCACCAATCAAGATCCAAAGGATGCAGTAGACTATTACGCAGTGGAACAGAAGTATTGGAAGTCGCTCTGGTACCAACCGCTACCGCGATGAAACGAACATTTCACACCAAAGGGTGGGGCGGGCGATTCGCCTGCCCTAAAGCTAACTTGTTTTTCATAGCCGCGGCACACACCGCGCAAGCCGCCCAATGGTGCTCCCCCACCTCGCTCACCGCAACCAAAGACGGCGCCCAAATCTACATAGCCTGCGCCACATCCAATCAACTACAGATATACGATACGGCATCGTCACGTATCTCACGCACCATCGCGCTACCAGCGCCAGCCTCCGGCGTAGCCCTCTCGCTCAAAGAAGACCAACTCTACGTAACCATCCCGTCCACCAAAAGCACAGTCCGCATCATCGAAGCCTCCTCAGGCCGCCCCGTAGCAACAATCCCCACCGCCCACACCACACTCGCGCCCGTCCTCAGCCCCGACGGCAAAACACTCTATGTCGTCAATCGCTTCAACGACGAAGTGGCCGTGATCGACCTCGCCGCTCGCAAACAAACAACCCGCATCCCGATGGTGCGCGAGCCCGCTGACGCCGCCCTCACGCCAGACGGCAAGCACCTCATCGTCGCCAACGCCCTGCCCGCAGGCCGCGCCGATAAGCCCCCGATCGCCGCCGAAGTCACCATCGTCGACACGCAATCTCTCACCGCCTCCGCCCACATCGTGCTCCCCAATGGCAGCACGTCTCTGCGGGCCGTGCGCATCTCCCCCGACGGCCGCCACGCCGTGGTCACGCACAGCCTCTCGCGCTACTACCTGCCATCCACGCAGATTGAACGCGGCTGGATCCAGACCAACGCCATCACGCTGATTGACGTCGCGCAAAGTCAGCGCCTGGCCACCGTGCTGCTCGACGAAGTGGATCGCGGAGCCGCCAACCCGTGGGGAGTTGCGTGGTCCGTCGACGGCTCCACGCTTCTGGTCACGCAAGCCGGCACGCATGAAGTCAGCGCCATCAACTTCCCAGACCTCCTGGCCAAACTGCCCGACTCCGACCCCTCCGGAGACCTCTCATTCCTAGCCGGAATCCGCCGCCGGATCCCGCTCCAAGGCAACGGCCCGCGCGCCATCGTCACCACCGCCGCCCACACCTACGTCGCCAGCTATTTCTCTGACACGCTGGAATCCATTGACCGTTCCGCAGTCGCCTCCATGGCCGCCCGCCTGTCGCCGCAGCAAGTGCCCGACCAAATCCGCAAAGGAGAGCGCCTGTTCAACGACGGAGCAATCTCATTTCAAGGCTGGCTCAGCTGCAACAGTTGCCACTCGCCTGACGCGCGCGTGGACGCCTTGAACTGGGATCTGCTCAACGACGGCATCGGCAACCCTAAAAATGCGAAAAGCCTGCTGCTCGCCCATCGCACCCCGCCCGCCATGTGGCACGGCATCCGCGAAACCGCCGAGATCGCCGTCCGCGCCGGCATCCGCAATATCTTGTTCACCCAGCGCCCTGAAGACGACGCCACGGCCATCGACGTATTCCTGAAGTCGTTGAAACCCCTGCCAAGCCCGCACCTGGTAGACGGCAAACTCTCCCCCGCCGCCCAGCGCGGCCGCCGCATCTTCAACGACACAAAGGTAGCCTGCGCCCGCTGCCACCCCGCCGGCCTCTACACCGACCTGAAAAGCTACGACGTAGGCACCTGCGGCAAAACCGATGAATCCGCCCAATTCGACACCCCCACCCTCATCGAAACTTGGCGCACTGGCCCGTATCTGCACGACGGCTCCGCCGCTACGATGCGCGATGTGGTGACGACTTCAAACCTAGGAGACAAACACGGCGCGACGTCGCATTTGAAACCGAATGAGATCGATGATCTCATAGCCTATTTACTTTCGTTGTAGTCGGAATATCGGGCAACAAATCTATTGGCATTCGAAGCCGAATTGCAGCTTCTGTTTCAAGCCGTTCAGATGAGTCCAGGGCAGTAGCTTCTCGCGTTGTAATCGCCCGACAATGATGCCCGCTGCAACTCCGATGCGGTCTGCAAGCAATTTGATCTCCCCCGCACTGTGCGGACGCGTGCGTGCAACCAACTGCCAAGCCGGCGCAGGAATGAGAAAATCGGACGCGAAGCGATTTGCCTCCTCCTCCCGGCTGTCAATAGTACCATCCAATTCCACAAAGATGTCCCGCTTCGGATGCAGCAGAACGTGCGCCGCTTCGTGGAAGAAGGTGAACCAAAGATGGTCATCGGTCTTTCCACGCAGGCTCAATTGGATGACCGCTTTCTCCGGGCTCACCCAATGCGTTACGCCCCAGGCGCGCACACCAGGAATCTCCGGAACGAACACCAGCGCAACACCCGCGGCCGCGCATATTCGCACCATCGCCGGAATGAATTCCGAAGCGGATTCCCTGGTAAGCGACCGAATCTCGTGCAAGGCCTGCCGGAATTGCTTTTCATCGTACGGCGCGCAGTGCTGCCGCTGTGCCTCAAGCTCGCCTTTTCGAATCCACGCCAGCAGAGCGTGTTCGTCCACGCGATGCACTGCCGATTGCCGGAAGGCGAGGCACTTGGCTTTGCCTATCTGCTCCAATGCTTCTGGCGAACCAACGCCAAAGAAGTTCAGCGCGTCTTGCAGATTGGCGATGGAATCATCGCGTTTCGGCAACCAACCCATCTTCACCATCTTCTTAATCGGAATTTTGTCCAGCAACTCCAAATGCGCGTTCAACTTGGCCCGCTCCTCTGCTCTGGCGAGGAACTCCCGGTATTGGCCTTCCGCGTTGGTCCAGAATCGGGCTGGAATCGCGAGCACATGCTCTAATTGAAGCGCAGTCTCCGAGAGGATCGGGGCCTTCCCCTTAATGATCTCGTTGACCGTCTTCTTTGTCCGGCCGATTCGCTCCGCCAAATCTGTTTGCGACATCCCAAGCTCTTCCAGCTTTTCAAGCAGGAAGTCCCCGGGAGGAGTAACAAAATCAGGATTGTATTGGTTTCGTGTCGAGCTAATCATGTGTGTCCTCAATTCCCAGGATCGTAACGGCCGTGATTCTTGACCAGTCCATACCGCCATCCTCGCGTAAAGGTACGGGTTCATTCGCGGCAAGAAACAAGAAGCGGTATGGCCCATCCAGGTCCAACGAAAACTGCCCCTTTCGATCACCTTTCAATTCATGCAGCCGTCCGGCAGTATTCCGCATGTCTTCCAACACCACCGCCGCCCGCAATGCATCCAACCTGCGGCGAATCAACTTCGCCCGCGCCTCGCCATGCTTCTTGAGCAGCAGCTTCGAGCTGTTATACTCCGCCTCGATTTTTTCGGTCTTGAACTGAATGTCCACGGCTGGATTGAAACCAGATTCTGTTAACGTATTAGGTTAACACATGTAATTAGCTAAAGTCGCTAGTGGCTCTGATTTGAGACGGGATGCCGAAACTGATTACCAACCTGTATGGAGAAAACTGGTGCCAACTCTTAGTTCATGACCAAAGCCACTTGGAGCGAGCACGTCGCCAGAGACACAGTCGAAAGTTAGACCGTGGAAGGATACGCGACGCAAAGAAATGACGGAGCCATGTCGTGTTAACGCGAGATGTAACCCCACTTGCCAGCCTGGCCACCTATCTTAACGGCAGCCAAGCCTTCGCTAAAGAGAAAAGCGTTGTCAAACTGGGGATCCACTGCAAACTTCCCCTGCTTATCGATGTAGCCCAGTTTGTCAGTCTTGCCAATTCGAGCCACAGCCAAGCCATTCAGGAATATACCTGCGTAGCCGAACTGCGGATTGATCACAAGCTTCCCTTGCTTGTCGACGTACCCCCACTTTCCCGTCAACGCGTCTCCAACCCGAACCGCCGCCAAGCCTTCACTGAACGCAGCTGCTAAGTCAAACTGCGGATTAATCGCGAACTTGCCTTGCTTATCGATGAAACCCCATTTGGTTGAATCCTTGTCGCCAGTCTTAATAGCAGCCAACCCTTCGCTAAACCAAGGTGCCCAATCAAACTGTGGATTTGCCACGTATTTCCCCTGTTTGTTGACGATACCCCACTTGCCCGTCAGCCTGTCTCCAATCCGAACCCCCGCTAAACCTTCGCTGAAGGCGGCAGTGGAGTCAAACTGTGGTTTAATCGCAAATCTACCCTGCTTATCGATGAACCCCCACTTGCCGGTTTCGCCGAATTGAACGTCAGCCAAGCCATCGCTAAAATAGGGATGGCTCTCGAATTGGGGATTGATTACAAACTTGCCTTGCTTGTCGATAAACCCCCACTTACCGGTTAGGGCATTGCCAATGCGGATCGCCGCCAGTCCTTCGTTAAACTCTGGCCTTTCAACTTCGGCATCGTCAAACTGGGGATTGATTACGAACTTACCTTGCTTGTTAATAAACCCCCACTTGCCGGTTTTGATGTCGCCTATACGAACTGCGGCCAAGCCGTCATTAAATGGTCCGGCATCATCAAACTGTGGCTTGATGACAAACTCACCGTTTTTGCCGATGAAACCCCATTTATTGGCGTTTTTATCTCCGATCAAAACCGCCGCCAAACCTTCGCTAAAATTTCCGGCGGAATCAAACTGCGGATTGATCGTTATGCGACCTGTCGCTAATTGGCCTGAAGTCTGATTTGCAAGAAGAATCGTTGTTACTCCAACCGCAACAACAAAGCCTACAGGAAACATGACAAGAGTGGACCGAGGCATGGCAGTTGTAACAAATCTGTCAGGAATGAGCTTATCTTTTCGACATCCAGCTATTGTTTTTATCATATTTGCGTCCGTCGCCATCAGGAACAACTGTGTTCGCGCTTGAATCTTCTAAAAGTCGAGCCGGAAGTATTCACCTTTGAGCATACAGGACAAAGACCTGATTGCCATATTTTCACGGTCGGGCATCACGAATCATGGCGCTTTACTAGCAACCTGACTTTGAGGCTAGAATGAACTGTGGGGACCGGCAATGAATCTAACCATCGAGGTTCCAGATGAATTGGGCCAAGCCTTGGCCGCGCAGTCCGGCACAGCCTCCCGCGCCGTCCTCGAACGCGCGGCCATCACTTATTACCGGCCCGGCGTAATCACAACGGCCCAAGTCCAGCAGATGCTTGGCCTGGAGTCTCGTTGGGATACCGAAGCTTTTCTTAAACGTGCCGGCGCGGACATACCCCATACCGTGGAAGATCTCGAGGAGGACGCCGCAGTAATGAAAAGCCTGAAAGGCAAGTAATTGCAGTCGCCGGTAAATCCCCATCGCTCAATTGCCGCTTGTCTGTAAGCACTATCTGGGATAAGGTGAAGTTATGACGGTCGAGCAGAAAACACTCCTGGAAAGCGTCGTCTGGGTTGATCCGGACAGGATGAGCGGGGAGCCTTGCTTCAAGGGGACTCGCGTGCCAGTGCAGGCGCTGATCGATCACATCGAAGGCAATTCGACACTAGACGACTTCCTGAAAGGATTCCCCGCGGTAACCCGTAAACAGGCGGTTGGATTTATCGATCTGGCAAGAGCCAATCCGTTGGCATGCGCGCGCCTAAGCCTCCTCAGAAATTGATAGCCACCGACGGATCGCAAACCTCCAGCGCCGGAAACAGGCTGCGATAAAATCCCCGGTCGCGCGACAGCAACCGTGTCGCCTGATTCTGCGCATGCGCCCCAATCAGAAAATCTGCCAGGATTCTCGTCCTTTTTCCACCTTGCGCTCGATACTGCCGATATGCGCGGCTGGCCAAAAAATGAGAGGCTCGCGTAAGACTTTCAACCCGTAAATCCAAACTCTCAACAAACTCTTCGCACTCATTTCGAGTCCTGAAGTGCACGCAGATTTCCGCATAAACGATATCGCTGATCACCAGCGACCCAGCCTCGCCGGACATCTGAAGTGCTTTTGCCGAGCCTTCATAAAAATCCATGTTAGGCAACAGGATATCCAGCAGGATGTTGGTGTCAATCGCCGTAATCATCTTCCACGGATATCTTCGATGAATTCATCCACAGTTGAATAGCCGAGTTCGTCAAAACTTTCGCGGCAGTGACCTTTCCACTTGGCCAGATCCAGAGTCTTTGAGATCTTCTTCAGAATGATCGAGCCGTCGATCACCTGAAACACCACCTCTGAATCCGGCGCAATGCCGAACTTGTCCCGAATCTCCTTCGGAATTGTTACCTGCCCACGCTCACCGACTTTCATACTTTAGAGTATGAATCAGAACACATACCATGTCAATCACAGCCAAGCCAACAAAATCACTCATGCAATATCAACCAGTTAGTGAAATCCGCCGAGTGCCCCCGCCCGCGTCCCATGCTATAACCTCCGTTAGGAGGTTACCCCGACGAGGCGCATAAAACACAAACACGGCACCTCAGCCCACCTAAATTTCAAAACGAACCCAAAAAACGCAATCATCTCCCCAGCCGTCAACCACTTACGGCAAAAAAAACGAACCCAAACGATTTTTACTGCAAACCCTATCCATGTCCCCTATCTGCATGGTAAATTGGAAGCAATCCGGGCTGATGACTCGATTTGCTGTATTCCTACTGATAACGCCCGCGCTGGCGGCCGGGAGCGAAATGCTCCGGCACGAATCGAGTATTGACGCCATGGGTACCACCTTTTCGGTGGCGGCGTACGGGGATGACAGGCAGAAACTGATCACGGCTGTGGATCTGGCGCTCGAAGAGGCCCGCCGGCTGGATCATAAGCTTTCGAACTACCGTCCCGAAAGCGAGTGGAGCCAGGTGAACCGCGAGGCGGCCGAAAAGCCCGTCGCCGTCAGTCCTGAGCTGTTCCGGCTTCTCGCCTACTGCCTCGACGTCAGCCGCGAAAGTGAAGGAACGTTTGATATTACCGTCGGGCCGCTGATGCGCGCCTGGGGGTTTTTTAAGGGATCGGGCCACATGCCCCACCGGGCTGAGGTCAAAGGTTCGCTGGTTAAGGTTGGTTATAAAAACATCATCCTCGACCCGCAGGCACGTACGGTCCGGTTCGCGCGCCAGGGGGTCGAAATGGATCCCGGCGGAGTTGGAAAAGGTTATGCGGTTGACCGCATGGCCGACATATTAAAGGAGAACGGCATCCGTTCCGCTTTTATCACGGCGGGCGGTAGCAGCATGTACGCCATCGGCACGCCACCGGGCGAGCCGGGCTGGAAGGTCCAGATCCGAGACCCGAAAAACGAGTCAAAGATCGCGGCCGAAACGCTGCTAAAAGACGAATCGATGGCAACCTCGGGCAATTACGAGAAGTTCTTCCGGGTCGGCCGCCATGTCTATAGCCATATCATGGACCCGCGCACAGGCTTTCCTTCCGAAGGCATGTACTCGGTGTCCGTCATCGCCAAACAGGGGATCGACAGCGAACTCTGGGCGAAGCCTTTCTACATTCTCGGCCGCCAGTGGGCGGCGAAGCACAATCCAAAAAAATTCCGCATTTTTACGTGCGAAGACAAGGGGGAACCCGTATGCGCGTGGCTCCAATGAGCAGCAGATTTCTTGACGCGTGCCGCCGCCGGCCAACCGATGTCCGTCCCGTCTGGTTTATGCGACAGGCCGGCCGGTACATGAAGCAATACCGCGAGATCCGATCGAAGATGGGCATCCTGGAAATGTGTAAGCGGCCCGATATCGCCGCCCAGGTCACGCTCCAGCCGATCGAAGCGCTCGACGTCGACGCGGCCATCATCTTCGCCGACCTCCTGCTCCCTGTAGAGCCAATGGGCCTCAAGCTGGAATTCGTGCACGGCGAAGGTCCGCGTATCGACAACCCCGTGCGCACCTCGACGGACGTTGATTCGCTCTCCATCTCCAACACCGAAGAGCTCGGCTACGTTGGCGAAGCCATCCAACTGGTGACCAAGGCGCTGAACAGCAAGGTGCCGGTGATCGGTTTCGTGGGCGCGCCGTTCACGCTGGCCAGCTACATGATTGAGGGCGGTCCGTCGAAGACCTTCCTCAAAACCAAGCAGATGATGTACCGCGACGAAACGCTGTGGCGCCGCCTGATGGGCAAGCTGGTCGACGTGCTCGGCCCGTTCGCCATCATGCAAGTTGCCTCGGGCGCTCGCGCGATTCAGGTTTTCGACAGCTGGGTGGGTGCACTCGGACCGGATGATTACGTCCGCTACGTGGCGCCGTACTCGCGCGCGTTGATCGAACGCGTTCGCTCCACCGGTGTTCCGACGATTCACTTTGGTACCGGCGCTTCCGGCTTCTTCAAGGAACTGCATGCCGCGGGCGGCGATGTCATGGGCGTCGATTGGCGCGTCAACATCGACCAGGCTTGGATGGACATCAGCTACCGCAGCGCGGTGCAGGGCAATCTGGATCCGGCGGCCTTGTTCTCGCCGCTTCCGGAATTGAAAGCGCGCGTGCATGAACTTCTTAAGCGCACCGGTACGCGTCCGGGCCACATCTTTAATTTGGGTCACGGCATTCTTCCCGAAACCAATGTGGACACCGTGCGTGCCGTAGTCGAAATGGTTCGCGAATTCCGGCCGTGAAACAGGCGGTCTTACTGCTCGCGCACGGCGCGCCAGAACGCGTCGAAGATGTACCCGAATACTTGGGCTACGTCCGCGCGGGCAGGCCTTCGCCGCCCGAACTTATTAAAGAGATCGAAGAGCGTTACGAAGCCATAGGCGGTGGCTCGCCGATGTTCGCGTGCACGCGCGACCAGGCCGTAGCGTTGCAAGCTGAGCTAAACATGCCGGTCTACTTCGGCATGCGCAACTGGCACCCCTTCCTGAAAGACACCCTGATACAGATGCAGGCCGATGGCATTGATCGCATCATCGCCGTTTGCCTCGCCCCGCAGTATTCCAAACTGAGCGTCGGCTTCTACTTCCGCAAGTTGCAGGAAGCCAAAGTGGAGCTGGGGTATGAGACGGAGATCGTGTGGACCAAAAGCTTCCACGCGCATCCGCTGTTGATTGAGGCGTTCGCCGAAAAGCTCGCGCCGATTGCCGAGGGCCGCAAAGTCCTGTTCACCGCGCACAGCCTGCCGGAAAAGATTCTGGAGAGCGGCGACGTTTATGACACGGAAGCCCGTGCGACTGCTGCGGCGGTGGCATCTTACATGAAGTTGCCGGATTGGGAGTTCGCTTATCAGAGCCAGGGCGCGACCAATGACAAGTGGCTTGGTCCAACTGTCGAATCGTGCATTGACCGGTATCCGGCTGGCGAGTTGGCGATTGCGCCGATCGGCTTTGTTAGCGATCACGTTGAAATTCTGTATGACGTGGAGATCGGATTTCGACGATATGCGAAGGAACGGGACATCGAACTATATCGCATGGAGTCATTGAACGATTCGCCGAAGTTTATCGCCGCGCTGGCGGATGTTGTGCGCCAGAAGGTGGCTCAATGAGCTCGCGAGTTGTTATCATCGGCGGCGGCATCTCAGGCCTCTCCACCGCGTACTACTTATCGAAGGCCGGCATCGCCAACACCATCATTGAACCTCGCGATTATTTGGGCGGCGTGATCAAGACAGAAACCGTCGATGGATGCGTGCTGGAGCAAGGGCCCGATAGTTTTTTGGCCGCGAAACCTGCGGCGTTGGAACTTATCAAAGAGGTCGGCTTGGGCGATGAGGTCATCGGCTCCAACGATCACACGCGCAAGACTTATCTCAAGAAGAACGGCCGCCTCGTCGTGATGCCCGATGGCTTGATGATGATGGTGCCGACAAAGATTGTGCCTGTAGCAATGTCTTCTCTGTTGGGCGTTGGCACAAAGATCCGCATGGGCCTGGAGTGGTTCCGCAAGCCCGCGGGCGCGATGCCGGACCGGTCTGTTGCCGATTTTGTCGCTGATCATTACGGGCAGGAAGCGGTCGATTATCTGGCCGAGCCGTTGCTTTCGGGCGTGTATGGTGGCGACCCTCGCGAGATGAGCGCGCCGGCGGTGTTGGCGCAGATGGTGGCGCTGGAAACCAAGTACGGCAGCTTGACGAAGGGCGTGATCGCCAGTCGCAAGAATGCGCCGCCATCTTCGGGTGGTACGCTGTTCCGAACGTTGAAGGGTGGGCTTGGTACCTTGACGGCGAAGCTCGAAACTTTGATCCAGCCGCATACTCAAGTGGTGCGTGCTGGTGCGGAAACGATTGAGCGCTTGGGCGACGGGTTCCGTGTGCGAGTGGGCGGCGAATGGATCGAGGCTGGCAAGATCGTTTTGTGCTGCCAGGCTTACAACGCGGCTTCGATGTTGACTGGTTTGGATGCGCGGTTGGCGGAGCTACTGAATGCTTCCGCGTATAATTCGTCGATGACCATCGCTTTCGGGTATGAGGCTGCTGGCTTTCATAATCCGATTCCTGGGCATGGATTTTTGATTCCTAGCGTGGAGCGCAAGCGGCTGGCGGCGGGTACTTGGGTGGCTACGAAGTTTTCGCATCGTGCTCCGGATAATCGCATTGTGCTGCGGTGTTTTGTTGGTGGCAAGTCGATGTCTGGCACCGACGATGAGATTATCGCGGATGTGAAGGCGGAGTTGCGGGAATTGATTGGACTGACTGCGGAGCCTGTGTTCACGCGGGTTTCGCGATGGCATCGGTCGATGGCGCAGTATACGGTTGGACATAGTGTTCGGCTGGCTGAGATTCGGACTCGGTTGGGGGAGATTCCGGGGTTGCAGGTTGCTGGGAATGCTTATGAGGGGATTGGTATTCCGGATTGCATTCGGATGGGGAAGGTGGCGGCTTCTGCGGTTCAAGAAAAACCCTAGTTAGTTGGTCTGGGCGAGTGCCACTCGCCCGCAGAATGCCATTCTGCCCTACGATGCGAGGGTTTGGAAGGCGTGGCCCAGATGCATCACGGATGAGATGACTTTCGAGTAGTCCATGCGCATGGGGCCGAGGACGGCGATCTTTGCCGACAGGCCATCGGGCAGATGCACGGTGACGCCGATGATCGCCAATTCGCTCATGCTCGGATGGGCTTCGGCCAGGCCCACCTGAACCGCGATTTCACCGGCAGGCGTTTCCAGGAAGCGATCGAGCAGGAGCAGAATCTTCTTCTTCTCTTCCAGTGCGCGGAAGAGTTCGCGCAGCTTTTCCTGCGTCAGGTGCAGATCCACGCTGACCAGGTTCGATGCGCCTTCCAGATGCACTTCCGGAGTATCCTGCACTTCCAGCAAACCGCGTTGGTAGAGCAGTGCCAGGCGCTTCAAAATATCGTCGTAGGCCGCGCTTTCCATGGCCAACCGGTTGTGCAGTTCGCGATGAATCTCGTCCAACACCCAGCCGCTGAACTCAACGTTGATGTAGTTGCGGATGGAGTTGAGCTGATCCTGCGTGACGTCCTCATCGAGCGCCACCACTTTGTTGCGCACCATGCGATCGCTGGTGACAACGACCATCAGCACGCGGCGGTCGCCCAGCACCAGTAGTTCGATCTGCCCCAGCGTTTGCGCGGAAGTAGGGATCGCCGCGGCGATGGCCATCTTGCGCGTCATCTCTGAGAGGATGTGCGAGGAGCGCTCCACGCGGTCTTCCACGGTGTGGAACTTGCGCAGGTCCGCACGCAGGCGGTGCAACTCCGGTGCAATCATCTTGCGGCCGGCGAGCGTCTGCACGTATTCGCGGAACGCTTTCGCCGTGGGGATGCGGCCGGCGGACGTGTGCGGCTGGGAGAGATAGCCCTCTTCATACAGATCGGCCATCACGTTGCGGATGGTTGCCGGGCTCAGGTCGCGGTGGCGCGCGCGTGACACGGTACGCGAGGCCACGGGCTCACCCGTTTCGATGTAGGACTCGACGATCGAATGTAGAATGTCGCGGTCTCTTAAGCTCAGCATGCGGAGGCTATTCGAACAATTGTACTCTCTCCTTCATCGTAACGCTACCGTAACGGAATTCGGCAGACGGCGCGGGTGTCTGCATCGCAGAACCACATTGTACCTTCCCAGATGGTCATGCCGTGGGGCGTGGGGTCGGCGGCGGCGAGCTTCAGGGTGTCGACGGGCTTGCCCGTTGCCGTGTCGAGCTTATGGAAGGCCTTCATGTTGCTGTCGGCCAGCCACAGATAGTTGCCCTCCCAGCCGAGGCCGTGCGGACGGTCGCCAGGCGTGCGGAACATGAAGTCGACCATGAACTTGTTGGCCGGGTCGATGCGGTACAGATGCTGCGACGGCGGCACGGCGACCCACAGCTTACCGTTCTGCCATTCCATGCCGTGGCCGCCTGTAATGGCCGAGGGGCGATAGAGGCCGGAGACGGGGTTGGGCACTTCCGGCTTGGCCGCTTTGGCGTTGGGCCATTTGACGGGACCGCTGCCGGGGCAGGGAAAGTTGCCGAGCGTCTTGCCGGTTTTGGCGTCGATTTTCAGGATGCGGCAGTTGTAGGTGGAATCGAGCCAGAGCGACTCGCCATCGAAGGTGAGGCCGCTGCCGCGGTCGCATTCGGTATCGAGCTTGCGCAAGACCTTTCCGTCGCGCGGGCTGACGAGATAGGCGCGGTTGTCCTGCTGATCTAGGATCCACAGGCCTTCGGCGGTGGCTTGCATGCCGTTGGGGCCGGTGCCTGGGGAGTCGAAAACTTTTTCCACTTTTGCGGTGCGCGCCGCGGCTGTTGCCACGGCGGCGCCCGCAAGACCTGCTATGCATTGGCGTCGGTTCATCATGATGGTTCTCGCGATACGGGCCAAGTATACATCAATAGCGAGGCGGGTAGGGTGGGGTCCGGTGAGACCGTCTACGGTCTCAGTGTAAGGGCGGGGTGGGGGGCGAGTGGAAAGGCGTTCCCGGTAAGGTGTTGGAAAGAGGGGGAAGATATTTTTGGATTGGTTGGGAACGCGCCGCTGCGCGTCACTGGGATCGATAGGCGCATGGTTAGCCGGGGACGGCAGATCACCAATCCAATACCACTCGTCTTTCAATTCGGCTAATTGTAAAGTTAGTATTCGCACAGGCGGATCGCCTGCGCCACCCACGGACATCCAATTTGTCGAAGGGTGAGGTGGGCGATTCACCTGCCCACTGGCTCGCGAGCGCTATGTTTTCAATCCCCGGGCGCAGCGGCTGTGAAAAATCGCGTGGTATTCGATTTCTAATCTGCCCCACATCAGGGGCCGCATGTGAAATCTTCAGCGCTAGTGATCAGTTTTGCCGATGAGTTACGCATTTAATACAGATGGGTGCAGGACGCTTCGTATGACCGAATATCCACTGCGCGAGATCGAAGAGCTGTTCCACGCCGCCGTTGCATTGCCAGCGGAGGCTAGGGAGGCGTTCGTCCGCCAGCAGTGCGAAGGCGACGAGAGGCGGGTTGCGGGGGTGATGGAATTGCTGCGCGCCGATTGCGGCACGGCGCAGTTTCATGAGATGGTTGGCGAATCCGTGGTGGCCATGGCATCGGCCCCGACGCTGGAGGGCACGCGAGTCGGGGCCTACGTGGTGGAGCGCGAACTGGGCCGGGGAGGCATGGGCGCGGTGTTTCTGGCTGCACGGGTGGACGACGCATACCACAAGAAAGCCGCCATCAAGTTCGTCGACTGCGGTTGGACGTCGCCGCTGGTGCACGCCCGTTTCCGTTCGGAGCGGCAGATTCTGGCCAATCTGGATCACCCCTACATCGCACACATGCTGGACGGCGGGGCGCTCAGCGACGGCCGCCCGTACCTGGTGATGGAGTTCGTGGAAGGGGAAACGTTGACGCGCTTCGCGAGGCGTGAAAACCTGGATACCGTTGCCCGGGTGGTCCTGTTCCGTAAGATCTGCGAGGCCGTGCAGTATGCCCACAGCTGCCTGGTGATCCATCGCGACATTAAGCCGGCGAACGTGCTGGTACAGGCCGATGGGACTCCGAAGCTGCTCGATTTCGGCATCTCGCGGCTTCAGGATAGCGGCACTCATGCTACGGGCCAGACCAGTTTCCGATCCTATACCGCGGAATACTGCAGCCCGGAGCAGTTTCAGGGCCTGGCGGTCACCACGTCCACCGACATCTACGCCTTAGGGGCGGTGCTGTACGAACTGATGGCGGGCGCGCCGCCGTTCCACATGGAGGGAAAGTCGTGGGTGGAGATGGAGGCGCTGATCTGCCGGGCACAGCCGGAGCCGCCCTCCATGAGAGGCCATCTGCGGCGCGATGCTATTACCAGGGATCTGGATGCGATTGCACTCAAAGCCATGCGCAAGGCTACGGCCGAGCGCTACGGCACCGTGGGTGAGATGATCGCCGACATTGACCGGGCGCTGGCGGGCGAGCCGATTCTGGCCAAGGAATACTCGCGAGCGGAGCGTACGGTGAATTTCCTGAAGCGGTACCGGCTGGAGAGCACTGCGGCGGCGCTGGTGGTTCTTTCTCTCAGTGCAGGCCTGGCGGTATCGATTCACCAGACCAACGCGGCGCGGGCTGAGCGGCGAAAGGCGGAGGCCGCGGCGACAGAGGCACAGTCGCAACGCATCAAAGCCGAAGCTAGCCGGGCCGAAGCGGCACGCCAACAGCAATTGGCGCAACAGTCCTTAGCCATTGCCGAACGGCGAGCCGATGATGAACACCATCTGGTGACGGACGTTCTGCTCCGCGTGAACGAAGCCGTGCAGGATATGCCCGGCGCCACGGCTGTGCGGAAAGAGGCACTGAAGGCTTCGGCCACCTATCTGGACCGCCTGGTGCATGATAACCCGAATAATGAGGCGCTATTGAAGGACGCAGCAGCGGCGTATGGGGAACTGGCGGCGCTTACCGGCAACCCAGCACGGTCAAACCAGGGAGACATTGCCGGGGCGCTGCCGCTATACGCCAAAAGCAGAGCGATCTATGAAGAGCTGATGCGGCGCCATCCGGAGAACAATGAATTCCGGATGTACTGGGGAAAAACGTGGGGCGAAGCGGCGACAGTGCTGAATGAGATGAATCAGCCCAAAGATGCCGAGGCGGCACATGAACGGGCAGTGGCCATCCTCAGTCCCTTCGCCACAATGACAGGACGCTATGCGCGGATTTACGCCAACGAGTTGTTGGGCTATGCCAGTTCCATACAGGAACGCCCAGGGCAGGGCGTCAGGATGTTGGATCTGCTGACAAGGGCCAAAATCGCCGTGCAACGCGGGACGTCCAGTGGGCCGGAGCGCAAGCAGCAGCTGATGGTCCTGGCTTCCATTCTGGGTGTGACATCGAAAGCGAAAGAACGAATGGGCGACCGGGCTGGGGCGCTGACATCGGCGATTGAGGGGGCACGAATCACGGAGCAGCTCCTGGAGGCAGCGCCAGAGGATACTTCGATCGGTCGTGAACTGGCGCTGCGTTACGTGAATATTGGTGACCGCATGCTGGCACAGGAACGGACGGAAGGCAAAGCATCGCCGGATGGCGCGCTGGTGCAGTACAGGAAGTCGAAAGCGATCGCCGAGAAGGTAGCTCAGGGCGATCCGGCCGACCGGCAGGCGTCCTACAATGCCGCGGTTCCCACGCAGCGGATTGCGCGGGTAATGCACCTGATGGGTAATGAAAAGGCGGCTGTGCAAGCACACCGCGAAGCGCTCGACCGCTTCGAAATGATTGTTGCGGCGGACCCTGGAAATGCCGCGGCGATGACCTTTGCGGGGCTGGGAGCAAGCGAGTTGGGCGAGTGCCTGGAACGGCTAGGAGAAACCGATAGCGCGGCGGCAAGTTATCGCAGGGGTATTGAAATCGCGCACCGGCTGCTGAGCAAAACGCCTGGAAATGGAGTGGCGCTGGGAATCCTGGCGGTCTCTGCCGGCGGCCTGGCGAACATGGAAGCGGCGCGCGGCGAAGCCGAGGCGGAGATGCTGGCAGGTGATCTGTACACGTTTGCGGAGAAGTTCCGTTCGGCTGCGAGCGCTTCCGATGAGTCGTATCTGAAGCAGTTTGGGGCTCGGGCAAGAGCGGCGTTGGCGCTGTCGCGGCTGGCCGATTCGTCGAATTCCGCGAACCGGCGCGACCGGGCCGAGTCGATGTTGCGGGGTGCATTGGAGGCTTGGAGCGCGCTGAGCCCCAAAGCACGGAACGATGCCACGGCGGTCAATCGCGAACTGGCATCGGCAGTGAAGAGCAAGGTTTCGCATTAACCCGATTGACCGGCAGTTGGCCGCGCAACTTTAGCGCAAACCGCTGATCCGAGAACCGGTTGCATGCAACGTGCTCGTCACCTGCCGGGTGACTCGCATTGTGGGCAGTCTGGCGTGGGGCAAACCGGGACAGCCAGCCATTTTCCGGCAGAAATCGCCGGAAAACGGAGGCAGTCCCTGGTTTGCAGAGTCGTGCATTCCCGAAGAATTTACGGCAACAGCTTTTTCCAGGATCATCCGCTGGGTGAGGCAAGTCGGGCTTAAGCCCTTGGCGCAAGAATTGAAAGCGCATTCCGCAGGCTGAACGCCTGCCCCACATCAGCTAGAATATGATCGGAGAGATTCACATGGACCTCAAAACATTACAACTGAACCCGCCGTGGGATTGGCCGGAAGACGCAGGGGCGATTTGCCTTGGAATATTGCGAGACAAGGCGGCTGAGCTTTCCGACCGCATGCTTGCCGCGGAGTTTGCAGGCAATCCGGCTGCGGTCAACGACGAGTTGGTGGAGACGTTGCTGGCGGTGGCTGGCGATGCCGGCGAGCCGGATCAACTGCGGGGGATCGCGGCGATTTCGTTAGGTCCGGTGCTGGATGAGATGGACGCGGATGCGTTCGACGATGATTTCGATCCGGCTCCGATTAGCGTGCCCGTGTTTCAAAAGATCAAGGAGACGCTGCGCCAGCTTTTTGAGGACAAGACCGCACCGAAAGATGTGCGGCGCAGGATTCTTGAGGCGTCGGTGCGTGCCAACGCGGATTGGCACATCGAAGCGATTCGCGAAGCCTATGCGAGCGGCGACAGAGACTGGATGCTGACTGGGGTGTTTTGCATGCGGTGGGAGGCAGGGTTCGACGAGCAGATCATGGATGCGCTGAAGAGCAGCGATGAAGAGATCCGCTACGAGGCGGTGCAGGCCGCGGGAAACAACGAACTGGATGAGGCGTGGCCGCATGTGCTGGCGCTGGTGAAGAAGCCGAATACGGAGAAATATCTGTTGCTGGCGGCGATCGAGGCGGTTTCGTCAATTCGTCCGGTGGAGGCGCTGAGTGTGCTTTCGAAGTTGACGACAGCGAAAGACCAGGATGTCGTTGATGCGGCGGAGGAAGCGATCGCGATGGCTGCGGCGGCGGTTGAGGCTGCAGAGAACGACGATGGCGACGATGAGACGGTGATCAAGAAGTGGGTGAACTAGAAGCGGCTACTGGGCGGGGCAATCGCGCACGATAAAGAGCGGCGTTGCCGGTGGCGACAGCCTGAAATTGAGCATCGTAGTGAAGAGCGTGGCGATGGAATCCGTGGTTCCGCTGTAGGCAGAAAGCGTCGGAATCGGTGCCGGCAGCGTGTTCGCTGGGAACAGGCTGGGCGGGCCGATCAGCGTGACGGTGACATCGGGAGAAGCAGCGGTTACGCCGAGATGCAGCGTCATGGAACTGGAGTTGGGGCCGCGGGTTAGAATGATGCGTGAGAGTTGCCAGTCCGTCCATGACAAGTTTCGAAAGGCGAAGCTGGCACTGTGGGCGGGGAAACCGGTCATCAGGTAGGTCGCAGTGGTGACGCCACCGGCCACGCTGACTACGGGTTCGGGGACGCCGTTCATCTGGAACTGAACGATGCCGGGGTCTCCGAAGGCGGAGAGGCCTTGGAACTGGTAGCAGAACTGGCCGGGCAAGACGTCCTGCATTTTCAGATAGAGGCCAGATTGCGAGGTTGTGCCGTTGATGTCGAGGGAGATGAGGTACTCGCCTGCCGGAAGTTGCGGCAGGATGGCGTTGACCTGATAAAGGCCGGGACCGATCAGACCGGCGTAGGTGACCGTGGCGGGCTGTCCGCCTAGCGACAGCTTAACGGGAGCGGCCGAACCGAGGCCGGTGGCGTAGAGCGTGATGGTCTCGCCGGGCTTGGCGGGGCGAGTGGTGGCCTGCGGTCCAAGCAGGAGCGCCGGGGCCAGCAGATCGTAAGTGGAACCGTTTTGCGCGACGGCATAGCGTCCATTTTGAGCGGCGTAGGCGAAGAACGCCGGGGCAATCGCGGATTTGTTGACACTGACGGGCGCGCTGGATCCGGTGGCGGTGTTGACGATGACAGGGACGTTGCCGGTAGCTGGGTCGTCCGGCGAAAGTACGTTCAATTGGGTGGGACTGATGTAGGCGACGGCGGCGAGTTGTCCATTGATGCGGACCTGCACGCCATCGAGCGAGGTGGGCAAAACTCCAGCCTTGATGTCGCTGGCTTGCCAGCTGCGGGTGGTTGCAGAGAGTCCGGTGCCACGGATGGTGACCCAGCTTGAGGCGGAGATGACCGGCTGAAAGCTGGCGCCATTCACGATCGATTGAATGACCGGGGTATCGGCGCCCCAGGCTGTGAAAGCCGAGGCAATGAGGGCGGTAGCGGCAATCGAGAGGCGGAATTGTGGCACATCCTATTATGTGCAAAGTTTCAATCTAAATATTGTTTGTGCATCCGACGATAGACCCTCGGGGGAAGTTGCACTCGCAATGGTTAACCGCCAGAGTTTGGATGACGTATTCGACAGTTTACCCGTTGCCTGCCATGAGATTGATCTGGAAGGCTGCGTAATCCGCATGAATTGGGCGGAGAGCCGGCTGCTTGGCTACGAACCATCGGCAGTGGCCGGCAAGCCAATTTGGGAGATGGTGTCCCCCGACCAGCGTGAAGTTTGCCAGCGCGACGTGCGGCGGAAGCTGCGCGGGGAGATGGCGCTGCGTCCTTTTGAGCGGGACTACCGCACAAGCACGGGCGGAGAACTGGTGATGGAGATCCACGAGAGCTACCTGCGCGATGGCAACAGCAATATTCGCGGGCTGCGGACGGTGATGCTGGATGTGACGGAACAGCGGCGGGCCGAGGCGAAATTGAAGGCGTCGGAAGAGCGCTGGCAGTTGGCGTTGAAGGGCACCAATGCCGGTATTTGGGATTGGGATGCGACGACAGACGCCGTGTTCTTCTCCAAACAATGGAAAGAGCAGATTGGATATGGGGAAGACGAGTTTCCCAACAACGTGGGGGCATTGGAAAGCCATGTGCATCCCGATGATTTAGAGGGCATGAGGGGACGGATTCGGGCGCATTTGAGGCAGGAAACTCCGTATTACGAATCGGAATTCCGGATGCGGTCGAAGGCCGGCAATTATGTGTGGATCTTTTCTCGTGCGCAAGCCCTTTGGGATGATGCGGGCAAACCGGTGCGAATGGTTGGATCGCATGCCGACATATCGCACCGCAAGCACGAAGAGGAGTTTCTGCGTCAGGCGAAGGATTTAGCGGAGTCTGCGAATCGGGCGAAGAGTGAATTCCTGGCCAATATGAGCCATGAAATTCGCACGCCGATGAATGGAATCATCGGCATGACGGAGTTGGCGCTGGATACGAATCTGGGCAGCGTGCAGCGCAGTTATCTGAGTTGCGTGAAAACGTCGGCCGATTCTTTGATGACGATTCTGAATGACATCCTGGACTTCTCAAAGATCGAAGCCGGCAAGCTGACGCTGGATGAGCGCGAGTTCGACCTGCATGAATCGGTGGGCGATGTAATGAGTACGCTGGCGTCGCGGGCACATCAAAAAGGCCTGGAGCTGATGTACCACATTAGTCCGGAGCTGCCCGATTGTGTGGTTGGGGACCCGGTCAGGCTGATGCAGATCCTGTGGAATCTCGCGGGGAATGGAATCAAGTTCACCGACAAGGGCGAGATTCTGGTTGACTTGGATTTTGATCGTGCCGGAGAAGATGGCCTGATGTTGCATGGGCGGGTGATCGACACGGGTATTGGTCTCGCTCCGGAAAGTCTGGACCAAATCTTTGAGGCGTTTACGCAGGCAGACAATTCCACGACACGGCGCTTTGGGGGCACCGGGCTGGGGCTGGCGATTGTATCCCGACTGGTGGGCTTGATGGGCGGCAAGGTCTGGGTTGAGAGCGATGCCGGGGTTGGCAGCACCTTTCACTTCACAGCGAAACTGGGCCGCGCGACTGGGCCTGCGCATCGCCCGGTTGAGGCAGAGCTAGAGGGATTGCGTGTGTTGGTGGTGGACGACAACGAGACGAATTTAAAGATACAAGACGAGTTTGTGCGATCGATGGGAATGGAGCCGGCGATTGCGCGCGGCGGCACCGAAGCCCTGGGACGGCTGAGGACTGCGGCGAGTGTGGGGCGGCGGTTTGGGCTGGTGCTGCTGGATGTCCATATGCCTGAGATGGACGGCTATATGGTGGCGCGGGCGATGAAGGCTGATCCCTTGATCGACGGCGTTCCGATCATGATGTTGAGCTCAGTGGACCGGCCGGAGAGCAATGAGATGCGGCAGGCGTTGGGCATCTGCGAGTATCTGGTGAAGCCTGTGCGGAAGAGTTCGCTGCTGCGGGCGATTCGGGGAGTGTTCCGCGAGGAGGCGGAGGAGAAACCGCTAGCCGCCGATGCGTTGGGCAATGGCACGACTCAAGGGCTGTCCGCATTGAATATCCTGCTGGCCGAGGACAATGCGGTGAACCAGAGGTTGGCCGTTGTCGCATTGCAGAAGTCAGGCCATACGGTGACGGTGGCATGGACGGGCAGGGAAGCGCTTGAAAAGCTGGAAAAGGAGCGGTTCGATCTGGTGCTGATGGACGTCCATATGCCGGAGTTGGATGGGCTGGAAGCGAGCCGGGAGATTCGTTTGCGCGAGGCCCGGTCGGGTGGACGGACGCCGATTATTGCGATGACTGCGTGCGCCATGCAGGGGGATGAGGAGCGGTGTTTGGAGGCGGGCATGGATGCTTATATTTCCAAGCCCCTTAGTATAAAGCGGCTGTTGGAAGTGATTCAGACGACGGTGGCTTGACTCCCATAAGTATTCAGATAGCCCGGAGAGGCCGATTACCAATCTCAGACATCCTGACATCCAAGGAAATTAGCATGAGCCCAAACCGCTTACTGGCGTGCGTGGCTCGGCTAGCGGATGCCTGCTACCAACCGAGCCGCGCACGTCAGTAAGCGGTCTTTCGAGATCAATCGAATTTCCACTTCGCGGCAAAATTCCCCGCCGAGGTCAGGATGTCTGAATCTGATGCCACTCGTTTTGATTGGCTTTGCGTCATAGGCTGGCGGATGGGATTATCCGAAAAATCCAAGTCGCAGCCTCAGTTTTCATCCGTGTCCATCCGAGTGCATCGGTGGCGAATTTGTCTTGACGTTTTTCCCGCTGGTTGTTCAGAAGAAGTTAGCCACGGATTCACGAGGATGGACACGGATAAAACACGGGATTCCTGGTATCGTTTCAGAGACTACGCTGACTGATTAACCAGAAAGCGGCATCAGGCGAATGGGGCACGAGACCTGACACGGCGGCAGAAACACGACAGGCAGTGGATTGACAATCTACACGACAACTCTGTTGGACAACAACTGTGTTGTAATTATTTCTTGGCTTCGACCACAGTTTTCAACTGCGACAGGCCCTGCTCAAAGTCGCCGCCGATCATTTTATCCATGCTCATGAACAGGCATACGACCTTCGAAATGAAGTTGTATTTGCCAGCCATGCTCCAGGAGACATTCGTCCCGGCGCCTTCGGGCTTGAACAGGAATTCCGCCGTGCCGGTGTCTTCAAAGGGCTTTTTGAATTCCATTTTGATCGCGATCTTCTCCGCAGGCTGGCTGGCGGTGAGCGTCATGCGGCCTTCGCCGACATCGCTGTTACCGGACCAATCGTAGATTGTGCCAACGCCTTCAGCGGGGCCGGAGAAGGTCTTCTTCATATTCAGATCCTTCTTTTCCCAGGGTGACCAAGCGGCCCATTTGTGGAAGTCGTTGATCTGGGCAAAGACATCGGAGGGCGGGGCCGCGATCACGAGGCTGCGGGTTATTTTGTAATCGTCGGGCTGCATAGCGGCCACGCCGAGAATCAGAACAATAATGCATCCAATTGCAAGAGCAATTTTTTGTAGCATGAACATTTCCTCCTTACGAACGCATCAGCCAGCGTACCGCATTTTGCTGTAATTTAATATACTCTGGATTCCATAAAACGCTGAGTAAGTGCCCGGGCGAGAGGTAGCAGATGCGGCCCTTGCCGTAATCGTAGGACCATCCAGCGGGCGCGACTGGACCCTTCTTATTGAAATCGAGTCCATCTTCATTCACGGTTTCGAGAAAGACGTACTTTGGATCTTTGTCGTAATCCATGTAATGCTGTTCGTCTGTAACGATGAAATCGCGGACACCTTTTGTAATTGGGTGGTTCGAGTTTTTCACTTTCACTTTGAAGGTGCGAATGGGCGGATGGCCAGTGTAGGCCGCGCCGAGGACGTGGCGGAAGTCGGGGTCGGTGACTCCAACGTGAGTTACGTTGTGGAGGAAAAGCGCGGCGCCGCCGTTTTCGACGAACTGGCGGACGGCTTTGCCTTGCGCGGGTTTCATCCAGAAGGCGGGTTTGGCTTCGGTGCGCGGGGTGGGCGGATCGAAGACCAGCTTGGGCTTGCCGGTGGCGACCCAGGCGGCGTTGGTGTTTTCGTCAGGGTAGCCATCGGGCCAGTTCATGCCATCGCGGAGGATGATCAGTAGCTTGTAGCCGGTGAGGGTTTCGGCGTTGAGGTTTTTGGTCTCGTCGCAGAAATCGATGGAGATGTTGAGGTCGCGGCCGATGGTGCGGCTGAGGCCGGTGCGGATGTAATCGGAGTTGTGGTAGCGGTCGCCGATTAGGGCGTAGGCCGTGGATCTATTTTGATTTCGCCCGGGCAACGGAGCTTGGCCCTGCCCGGGCTGTGGGGCTGCCGCAATTAGGCTTCCGGTGAGCGCTGCGATTGCGGAGCGGCGTGTTGTGCTCATGGCGATGAATTTTATCGCATCTGCGCAGCGCGCGCCATGACCCCTTCGGCTTTGCGGCGGATTTCGGTGCAGACTTCGTAGGGGTCGCCTTTTTGCAGGTGCGGGTAGAAGAGCTCGACCGATAGCGGACCGTTGTATCCTTTTTTGTGCAGGGCGCGAAGAATGGCGGGCAGCGGGGAGACGCCATCGCCGGGGATGTCGCGTGTCGCGCCGTCGAGCAGTTCGCGCGGAATGCGTGGCACATCCTGAAAATGCACGTGGTGGATTTCGCCGTCGTGCAGCAGATCGAGATCTTCGAATTTGCTGAGGCCGGCCCAGAAGTGGTAGCAGTCGAACATCGGCTTCACAAAGGGATGAGCGGCCTGGCGCGTGATTTGGAGGGCGGTGGGCAGCGTGCCGATGAACGTGGAGCCGCGCATGAATTCGAGCATCACGGTTGCACGGAATGGCTTGACGATTTCGCCTGCTTCGCGGGCGTGGTCAACGGCGCGCTTGTAGTCATCGAGCGTATATTTTTCCGTTGTGCCGCAGGGGCAGACCAGGCGGTCGACGCCGAGTTGGGAGAACAACTCGGCGCGAACCTTCAGATCTTCCAGGGCTTTTGCGCGGCCCGGGTTGGGTTCGAAGAGGCCGCGTACACCGCTGCCGGAGACGGCGGTGAGGCCGAGGTCGGCGAGCAATCGGCGGGCGGCGGGAATGCCATCGGACTTCACGAACTCGTCGACGTGCTGCGGGATCAGCTCCACCAGCTTGATGCCTGCTTTTGAAGCGCCTTCGAGCGAGCGGCGGAAGCCGGCGGCGGCGAGCGTGGTCTGGTGAAGGCAGAGCGACATTTGTTTCGGGGCCTGTGCTGCCATCATAGCGCTGGAGGCGAGAATTGCGCGACGGGTAATCATATGGCTCTCGATATGATCCAATCGCGCAGGGATGTGGGCAGTTGTTCCAGGAGAACGCGCATGTGTGAGTTGCCTCCGATCAGGTAGCGCGCTTTGGGGCGGCGCGCGGAGAGTGCATGGTGAATGTCGCGCGAGACGCGCGTGGCGGGCAAGGCGGTGCGTACGGCGCGAGCCAGCACTTTGCGCCCCATGGCTAGCAGCTTGGGGTACATCTGTTCCGCTTCGGGGCAAAATTCGAGCTCACCGGCTTTGGACCAGATCTCGCTTTGAATCGGCCCGGGCTCAATCAGCGCCACGCGGATGCCCCAGGGGCGGAGTTCCAGGCGGAGTGAATCGCTCATGGCTTCGAGGGCAAACTTCGACGCGCTGTAGGCGCCCATCACGGGCATGGCACTGCGGCCTGCGATGGAACTGATGTTGACGATGCGGCCGCGGCCCTGGCGCAGCATCGGCAGCATGGCCTGAATGACGCGCAGTTGGCCGGTGACATTCACCTCAAACTGGCGCTCGAAATCGGCGATGGGGAGGAACTCCAGCGGTCCAGGGACGGCGACGCCGGCGTTGTTGACCAGACCGGCCAGGCCGCGGTCACCGACCTCGGAGGCGATGTAGGCTGCGGCAGCGGAAACGCTGACGGGGTCGGTAACGTCGAGCATAAGGTTACCTTCGTCTTTTTTTCGAGCCCCGGCAAAGACGCGAAAGCCTTGGTGAACAAGGTACTTCGCCGTTTCGCGGCCGATACCAGAGGAGGCGCCGGTAATGAGGACGGCGGGTTTAGGGGCGTGAGTCATGTAAAATGAAATCTTACCCCAAAGGAAGCTATCGTTGGTTTACAAACTGGTTTTAGAAAACCTGAAGCACCGGATGATCCGGACCATTCTGAGCTCGCTGGCGATCGGATTGGGCGTCACCATGATGCTGACGCTGGTCGGCGTGAGCAATGGAATGCTTGATGATCAGAAGGTACGCAATCGCGGAACAGGCGCGGACATTGTGATTCTGCCTCCGGGCGCGAGCGCGATCGGAATGCGCACGGCGCCGATGCCGGAGAAGCTGCTGGACGTGATCGCGGCAATTCCGCATGTGACCATGGCCACGGGTACAACGCTCATGCCCATTGGCGGCATCAACAGCCTGACTGGCATCGACTACGAACGCTTCAACAAGATGGCCGGCGGATTCAAGTTTCGCGAGGGCGGCCCGTTTCAAAAGCCCGACGATCTCTTGATCGATGAATTCTACGCCGCGCAGAATAAGTTGCATGTGGGTTCGGTGAAGAACCTGGGCAACCGCGACTGGCATGTTTGCGGAATCGTGGAAAGCGGGAAACTGTCGCGCACTTTTATCGCGATCAAAGTGTTGCAGGATATTTCCGGCAACACGAACAAGCTGTCGATGATGTACGTGAAGGTGGACAACCAGGCAAATCTGGTAGCGGTTCAAGATGCGCTGAAACAGAAGTTCAACGATTACCCGGTTTATACGATGGAGGAGTTCACGTCGCAGTTTTCGGTGAATTCGATCTCGGAATTGAAGGCGTTCATTTTCGTGATTATCGGGCTGAGCATTCTGTTTGGATTTCTAATTGTTTTTCTTTCCATGTATACGGCAGTGCTGGAGCGTACACGCGAAATCGGCGTGCTGAAGGCGCTGGGTGCGTCGCCAGGTTACGTTTTAGGAATCCTGTTGCGGGAGACTGCGCTGCTTTCGGCGTTTGGCACGATTGCCGGAATTCTGATGAGCTTCGGCACACGGTGGTTGATTGCAACGTTCATCCCGGCTTCCATGACGCAAGAGATTTTGCCTGAATGGTGGGCTATTTCCGGTGCCATCACTTTGTGCGGCGCCATGCTTGGCGTATTGTATCCGGCACTGAAAGCGGCGCGGCAGGACGCGCTGGAGTCCCTCTCCTATGACTGATAACTCGCCCATTATTCAGATTAAGAATCTAAAGAAGACATACCGGCAGGGCGATGTGGATGTGCATGCGTTGCGCGGCGTGACGCTGGATATCCGCAAGGGCGAGTTTGTTTCGATTGTGGGGCCGTCGGGATCGGGTAAGTCGACGCTGTTTCACGTGCTGGGCGGATTGACGCCGGCGACTTCGGGCACGGTGGAGATCAACGGCCAGGATCTGGCGAAGATGACCGATGCGGACCGCACCAACCTGCGCAAACGCACGGTGGGGTTTGTGTTCCAGAAGTACAATCTGCTGCCGACCTTGACCGTGAGCGATAACATTGAGATCGCGCGCGACATCGCCGACAACAGGGATTCCAAGGACCAGAAGTTTCAAGAAGTGCTGCGGTTGTTGGGCATCGAGCACCGATTGGACCACAAGCCGCGGGCGCTTTCGGGCGGCGAGCAGCAGCGGGTGGCGATTGCGCGGTCGATTGTGAACAGCCCGGCGATTCTGCTGGCCGATGAGCCGACCGGCAATCTGGACACGGAAAATTCGAATAATGTTTTGGGCTTGTTGCGGGATTTGAACCGGCGCACGGGGCAGACGATTCTGATGATCACGCATAATCCGGAAGCAGCGACGTATGGGCATCGCATTGTGCATATGCGCGATGGGCGGATTGTGGAGAACGAGATTCAGGTGGTTTAGCTGGACGGATTATGAAGATTGCTGTTCATCTTCCGGACGACATTGCCACGCACGCCGATCCGGGGAGAGAGGCCCTTGAGGCTTTGGTTATCGAGGGCTATCGATCTGGGGCGCTCTCTCATTTTCAGTCAAGCCAACTACTCGGCCTTTCTCGCTTCGAGCTCGATGGTTTCCTGAAGGCTCGCGATATTTTAGAGAATGCCTACGATATTGCGGATTTAGAGCGCGATCTTGAAGACCTTCGCCGATCTGAAGAGCGTTGAACCGCGAGGCCTAATGCTGCATGGCGTTGATGTCGGCACTTTCGAGGACACGTTTGTCCGCACCGTGGCTGGCCACGTGGAGCATGACGCGGGCGAGCTTATCACTGGTGACGATCATGTTGGGAACCAGCCATCGCAGCAGGGGCAGCAGCGGTTTGGTTACGGCATAGAGGACGCGGTAGGACGTGGTCTTGGACACAATGCCGTGCATCGGCTGAATGGCCGCGGGGCGGAACATGTACGCGGCGCGGAAGGGAAGCGCGAGGATGGCGTTCTCCGTTTTTCCTTTCACGCGGGCCCACATGGTGGAACTGGTTTCGGTGCTGTCAGTGCCTGCGCCTGAGACATAGATGAAGACCATTTGCGGATTCAGGCGGGCCAGGGTGTTGGCGCAGGCCAGGGTCATGTCGTAGGTTAGGCGGGTGTACTTTTCTTCGCTCATGCCTCCGGAGGAGACGCCAAGGCAGTAGAAGCAGGCATCGAACGCCGCGAGGGCTGTTTCCAGGGTGCTGAAGTCCCACAGGTCGGCGTGGATGTGTTCGGTGAGTTTGGGGTGGGTAAGGTTGGTGGAGGTGCGGCCAACCACAGTTACGGCTTGGACTGCGGCGGTTTGCAGACATTCGCGCAGGACGCTTTGGCCTACCATGCCTGTGGCTCCGAATAGCAGTATCTTCATGTGTTTTGAAAAATTAGGATTTGGACAGCTGGATCGCCTAATGCTACATCATTTTTGCGAGTAGAAAATAGTTGCCCAGCCATTTTCGGAGCATTGAGAGCCATGTCAGTCAGGACGAGGGGACTTTGAATTTAGTCAGGGCAGGCAAATTGCCTGCCCCACCCTTGAAAATACTGCAGTGTCGAGTTTAGCGTCGACGATCCGCCGGGCGAAAGCGGTTATTGGCCTAGGATGTCGTAGGTGGTGGTGCCGGCTACGCGGACCTTCTCGTAGGCGGCGGACCATTCGGCGTGAAACGGGTGCGCGACGTAGGTCTTCAGCACTTCCGGTGCGCCTTCGAATTCAATGCACATGCCCTGCTGGCGAGAGACGAAGTTGGCTTTGGCGTCGACATTCTTTTCTCCTGCACGGAGCTTTTTGCTGGCGGCGGCATCCACTTGGAAGATGGCCAGCGGACCACGCAGCTTGCCGTACCATACGCGTTTGACCATCGGCATCTTCTTGGGAAGCGCGTCGGAGGCCTTGTAAAAGGCGTCCCAATCGGCTTGAGTGGCACCTTCAATCGCCGTGTAGGCGAAGCAGTGCATGAGGCTCTTTTCGCCCGCGGTGAGGGCGCCTGACATCAAAAATGCGGCAGCTGCCGCGACTAAAAAGTTACGCATGTAGCCGATTGTATCATTCGGTCAGCGCTTCAGGGCCACGTTGCCGATGGCGTACTTGCGCCAGTCCTTGTAGTCGAAGTGCCACCATTCGGACTCGAATACGGTGAAGCCTTCGGCCTCCATGGCCTGGCGGAGGATGGCGCGGGTGGCGCGCTGGGCGGTGGTGCCGCCTGGGTAATCAGGATACGAGCGTTCAGACATTTCGTCGTAGACGCCCACCATCTCAACCGGCTTGCCGGTTTTCAGGTGATAGAGCGTGAGGTCGACGGCGCAGCCTCGGTTGTGGCGCGAGCCCTGGGATGGGTCGGCGACAAATTCGTGCTTATCGGGCGGGGTGGCGTCCCAGAAGATTTTGGTGACGTACCAGGGGCGATAGGCGTCGTGGATCAGCAGGCCGTAGCCTTGCTTCTTCAAGTTGCGGTGGGCACGGAGCAGCGCCTCCGACGCTGGGCGCTGGAGCTTGGCCCTGGCGGCCTCGTAGAGGGGCGTGCTGAGGAAGTTGTCGGTAGTGGCGTAGCGAATGTCCAGATGGATGGATTTGTCGAGCCTGGCGAGTTCTACAAGATCGGGCGGCAGCAGGTCGGGGCTTTCGGTGGGAGGCTTGGCGGCGAGAGCTTCGCGGCGCAATTCGTCAACCGGGCGGACCGGCGTGATGCGGAAGACGTTGCCGGATTCTGGTCCGAGCTGGCGGCGCTGCAGGGGTGCATTGTTGAGGCGAGGGCCATTGATGAAAGAGAGTGTGCGGCCGTCGGGGAAGCGGAACGCGGCCGGGCCGGCCTCGGTTAGGACGGTGTAGCCAGCCGATTTTGTGTAGACGGTAAGCTTGCCCTCGCGTTCGAGGACGATCAGGCGTTCCGGGCCATTCTGGTATTCGCCGATCCAGCGGAGCCATTGGCTTGGCACCTGGGCGAAGGCGAGAAGGAGTATCAGGATTTTCATTCGGCGTGCTCCATGGCTTTATAGACGTCGCGTTTCGAAATGCCACGGCGGCGGGCGACGGCCTTCATGGCGTCCATGCGAGAGATGCCGGCGGCAACCAGTTCGTTGACTGCTTCGGGGATGGGGGCGGTATCTTCGGCTTGCGCGTCGGCCTTGGCGATCAAGAGAGTGATTTCGCCTTTCACGGAGGGGCGGCCGGCTAGGGTGTCGCGGATGGACGTGGCCGTGCCGCGGAGGAACTCTTCGTGCATTTTGGTGAGTTCGCGGGCGACCACTGCGCGGCGCGCGCCGAGAACTTCGGCAACGTCAGTGAGGGATTCCAGGATGCGGTGCGGCGATTCGTAGAAGATCAGGGTGGCATCGAGCTCGGCCAATGATTCCAATATTTTACGGCGCTGATTTGTCTTAGGAGGGAGGAATCCGCCAAAATAGAAGGCATCCGTTGCGAGGCCGGATGCGGTGAGGGCGGTGATGAGCGCGGAGGGTCCGGGAATGGGGACGACGGTTAGCCCAGCTTCGAGCGCCGCTTCAACCAGGCGGTAGCCGGGATCGGAGACCAGCGGGGAACCGGCGTCAGAGATGAGGGCGATGCTTTCACCGTGTTGGAGCCGGGCGACGAGTTCTTCCGTGCGGGCTCGTTCGTTGTGTTCGTGGCAGCTCAGCAGTGGCTTGCGGATGCCGAGGTGATCGAGCAACTTGTGCGATTCGCGGGTGTCCTCACAGGCGATTGCCGAAACTTCGGAGAGGATTCGGGAGGCGCGGACGGTGATGTCCTCCAAATTTCCGATCGGAGTTGCTACTAAATAAAGAATGCCAACCATACTTGCTAACTATACTGAAGATTTGGCGATGATTGTCCGATAGAGTGATTAGGAGTGGTAAGGCTGGTCCTGCTTGAGTTCTCAAGCCTGCCGGTCGTAGGATAGTCATGGCCATAGAAATGGAACCATTGAGAGCAAAAAGCGATTCTGATTTGCAGTCGCCAGGTACGTACGTGTGGGAAGTACCGGAGAAACAGGTATCAATACACCTACACTACGACGTGATCGACCGCCTTTTAATGGAAGTCATGAAGGGCTTTGGCTCGGTGCCGCGACGGGGAGCGGAGGTGGGCGGACTATTGCTTGGGACATCCGAGCTTACAGACCGGCTTACTGTGCGGATTGAGGATTACGACCCTGTGCCATGCAGCTATATGAGCGGGCCATCGTACGTCCTTTCCGAGCGAGACTTGCATGAGTTTGCCGATTCGCACGACCGGTGGCACAATGGGGCGGATCGCAGGATTTATTCCGTAGGCTATTACCGCAGCCATACCAGGGACGGATTGATGGTAACGCCTGAGGACTTGTCGTTACTGAAAAAGTTTCTTCCGCCGCCGAAATCTGTTGCCCTGATCATTAAACCTTTCGCGACCAAGGTCAGTATCGCCGGATTCTTCTTTTGGGAAGACGGCACCATGCAAACCGAATCCACTTATCTGGAATTCCCATTCCGCCGCAAGGAACTGGGCGGCGGCGTTACCGGCATGGAGCGGCTTGCGGCGGGTAGGGCTTCGGAGTTGAATGCAAATGCTGAGGCAGCGACTCCGGCGGCGTTGGTTAATCCGGCCGATGATCTGGATCCGGCCAATCTTCCAGAGGCCGCTCCACTGACCGCTAAGCCGGAAAGTTTTGCGCGCAAGGGCTGGGTGTGGATTCCGCTTTCGTTTATCTTTTTGTTTCTGGGCGTTTTGCTAGGGTTCCAAGCGGCGCTTAGCCTACAGAAGAAGCCAACTCCTGAATCGTTGCTTGACCCTTATGCACTGTCTCTCACTGTTTCAAAGTCCGGCGAGAGCCTGAATATCCGTTGGGAAAGACAGGCTCCGGCCATTCGGGGCGCACAACGCGGATTGCTGATCATTACGGATGGGACTAGCGAACGAAAACTGGAACTGGATGCAAATCAGCTTCAGATCGGCAGCGTCATCTACAAGAAAGTAACGGCGACAGTGAAGTTTAGGCTTGAAGTATTCACGCGTGACCGCACCAGCGTGGTTGAGACCTGGGAGTTCAAAGACGCCGATGCGAAGGCAAATTAGCTGCAGGTTTTGAGGGACTGGCGCGAACAACTGACTCGCTTTGGCGGCTGTAATGTCGCCGCGCTGGAAAGCCGAGTGCCGCTCGTTTTTGATTGGCAGCGTGTAATAGCCTGACGGATGCCATGCGCCGAAGAATCCAATGACATCCTCAGTTCGATCCGTGTCCATCCGTGTGGATCCGTGGCGAATTCTTCTTGAAGTCCTTCCCACCCGAAACGCTGTAGATTTTTGGCGACGGATCCACACGGATGGACACGGATAAAACACGGAACACATAGTGAATGGAGGCAATTCAATTCCCGGCAAAGGTTCAAAGACTGACCTGCCTAATCGATAAGAATGCGTATGCAAGCTTAGCAATCCCGAGGTACTGGGCGCAGGCGTGTGTCGCGCACGATGATTTCCAGGGAATTGCCGCCCTTACAACTGGCCTGCACGCGCGATCCCGGGTCGATTTTTCCGTCGGCCACCATGGCGGCAATGGGCTGAATCAGGTTTTTGTGAATCGTGCGCTTCAGTTCCCGTGCACCATAAGCAATGCTTGTCCCGCGCTCTAATAGAAATTTGCGGCTTTCCATCGGAACTTCGACATGGAAGCTGCGCGGACCCAGGCGGTTGCTAATATGTGACTGGAAATCGTCGATGTGCTGATCGAGAATCCGTTCGAGCGAAGATTGGTCGAGCGGTTGATACGTCACAATGCTGTCGATGCGGTTAATGAACTCGGGCGCGAACTTGCGCCGGACGGCAGCCATGGACACTTTTTCCAGCTTGCGGGCCTGCTTACCGGGGGCACCTTTTGCGGCCACGGCCTCAAATCCGAAATCGGGAACCAGTTCACGAGCCATTTCCCGCGCGCCCAGGTTACTGGTGAGAAAGATCAGGCTGCGCTCAAAATTGACCGTCGTATTGTCACCCAGGCGCAGAGTGGCTTTATCAAGCACGCCCAGCAGCAACCGCGTCATGGACGGAGCGGCCTTTTCAATTTCATCGAACAGCACAATGCTAAGGTTCGAATCTTCGCTGGTGGCTGCATTCAACTTGGTCTGCGTCAAGAGCGGGTGGGTCTCGCGATGACCCAGGTAACCGGGAGGCGCGCCAATCAACTTAGCGACCTCGTGTTCCATCTGAAACTCGCCACAGTCGATCTTCACCATGCTCTTACAGTTGCCATGGAGCACTTCGGCGAGTGCTTCCACTGTGCGGGTCTTCCCGGTTCCGGTGGGGCCAAGCAACAGAAATACTCCAACGGGCCGTCCTTCAGGCGCGAGGCCTGCCTGAAACATCTGGACGTAGGGGACAATGGCGTTCATTGACGCCTCCTGTCCCACGACCTTTTCCATGAGCATGGCTGCGAGGTCTTGCGGACGAGGTTCGCCCTCGAACCGCCGAGGCTTGAGTGATCCTGACGTCGTCTTCATCGCCCCAATTGTAGGAAGACGCAAACTTCAGTTCCCGGAAAAGGGCCCATTTCAGGGTCGGATTTGGAAAAAGTTCAGAACTTTATTTGCTGAAGAAAGAACGAATTGCGCCGGAAATACGGCCGCTGGAGAGGCCATCCCCGTATGGGTTGTGAACGCGTGCCATGCGGTTGTATTCTTCAGGCGAATCGAGCAGCAGATTGGCCTGCGAAAGGATGCGTTCGGGGTCGGATCCGACCAGCCGGACCGTGCCTGCGGAAACGGCTTCCGGACGCTCGGTTTTCTCGCGTAGAACCAGGATCGGTTTGCCGAGCGAGGGACCTTCCTCCTGCACGCCGCCGGAATCGGTAATGAGCAGCGTGGCGCGCCGCATCAGATCGACAAAAGAAACATAATCAAGGGGTTGCGGGAGAAACACGTTATCCAGATTGCCTAACAGCCGGTTTACCGGGTCGAGCACATTGGGATTGGGATGGACCGGGTACACAAGTTGAACGTCGCGACGCATAGCGAGCTGCTTCAAAGCCTGGCAGATGCGCTCAAAACCAGGACCGAAACTTTCCCGGCGGTGGGCGGTGACAACCACCAGTTTTTTCGACGGATCCAGTTGCGGCCATGGCTGGCCATGGAGCGCACCGGATTCAAGCTGTTTTTTTATAAAGAGAACAGCATCGATACCGGTGTTGCCCGTAACCCAAATATTGGCCTCCGGTACACCTTCGCGTAGCAGGTTGGCGGCAGAATCGGGGGTCACGGCAAAGTGCAGGGAGGCCATGCGGGTGGTCAACACGCGATTCATCTCTTCGGGAAACGGCTGGGAAAGATCGAACGTACGCAAGCCCGCTTCGACATGACCGACGGGAACTCGGGCGTAGAATGCGCCCAAGGCGCCAGCCATGGTGGTGGTGGTATCGCCTTGGACAATGGCAAAGTCAGGACGGAAGTCGTTGAAAACTGGTTCGATGGCAGCCAGGATGCGCGAGGTCGACTGGAACAGAGTCTGACCCGGCTGCATGAGGTTCAAGTCATATTCCGGGGTTACGGCGAAGGTGGCAAGGACTTGATCGAGCATGGAGCGATGCTGCGCCGTAACACAGGCGCGCACATCGAACTCATTCGGAAATAGACGCAAGTAGGTCAAGAGAGGACAGAGCTTGATGGCCTCTGGACGCGTGCCGAACAGCAGCAAAATTTTCTTCATGCTGATTTACCGGAAATCTTTGTGGGTGCGCGAAAACCTTGTGGAGTGCTCAAATAGCAGTGTAGCAGTGTTATTTGTGGCGGTAGGTAATTCGGCCTTTGGTGAGATCGTAGGGAGAAAGCTCCAAGGTAACGCGATCGCCTGCGAGCACGCGGATGCGGTTGCGGCGCAATTTTCCGGCCAAGTGGGCTAGCACGGAGCGCTCCTGATCCAGTTGCACACTAAACTGGCCGCTGGGAAATTTTTCAACTACTGTTCCCGTAACTTCGATACAGTCTTCTTTACTCATTCGCCTCCTGGACGATCATGCTCAGCTTTCTGTTGGAGAGCTGGCATTTTTCATTATATCTCAATCTACGGCGAATTCCGCCGATGAGAGCCTTAGATGATTTCGATCAGAAAATCCGTGAACGAACTGGATCAGAAAGAGGAACGGCTCGAGCGGTCCATCCGCTGTTACAGTGAGGCCGTAGGTGGCATTCGAGCGCATGCGTTTGAAGGCTGCCCTCCGATCGCGCCCTTGTTCCGCCACAGGCTGGAACAAATGGAAGAGAAGTTGAATCCGCGACAGCTTGCCCGCGCTGGCGATGGGGTGAAACAACTTGAGAAGGTAAGCGCCGAACTGCTTGCGACGCTCGGTGAGTTTTCACAGAAATCGGTAGAGGTCTTCCGCCAGGACACGGCTAACCTGCGTGATATCCTGTCCATTCTTGGGTCCTCGGCAGAGGCGTTGAACTCGAACAGCCTGGTAAACGCGGATCAATTACAGGATTTTGGGAAGCATCTGGAGGAATTGACGCAGATTGAAGATCTAGTCGTATTGCGCCAAGCTCTTTCCGAACGAGTAGTGGAGTTCCGGGAAACAATCGATGTGCTGCGGTCTGAAAGCAAGGCCACTATCGCCCGGCTGAAGAAGGACGTTTCCATGTTCCGGGAGAAGCTGGACGAAGCGGAGATGCAGGCGGCAACCGATCCGTTGACAGGCCTGTCGAACCGGCGCGAATTGCAAAGGCAGATCGATATGCGGATCGAAGTGGAGAAGGGGTTCTCATTGTTGATGTTCGACTTGAATGAATTCAAGGGCATCAACGACCGTTTTGGACACGCCGCGGGCGACCAGGTGCTGCGGTACTTCGCCAAAGTGTTGAAGGAAACCGTGCGCGCAACGGATGTGGTTGCAAGATGGGGCGGAGACGAGTTCATCATCCTCTTTGATGCCAACCTTGAAGAGGCGATTGGGCGCTCCAAACAGATATTCGCAAAGCTGGAGCCGCCAATGCCGTTGCAGCTTGCGGAGCGGAAAGTGATGCTTGCGATCCGTGCCTGTTCCGGAGTTGCCGAGCATCGCTTGAACGAATCGGCGCAGGACCTCTTTACACGGGTGGACGCTTTGCTGTACGCAAATAAACCAGCAGCCCGGCTTCCTTCCGCCGTATAATATCGTTTTGCAGGCCTTTCAAGATAAGAACGTTCTAATTACGGGTGCCGGGCGTGGAATTGGTAAGCGCCTGGCTATTGGTTTCGCAGCTCATGGAGCGAAAATCGGGTTGCTGGCGCGCAGCAAACCTGAGCTCGATCTGGCTCAACTAGAGATAGAACACGCTGGCGGTATCGCTTTGCGGCTCCGCGCGGATGTGCGTGATCCGGATCAGATCTTAACCGCGGTTGACCGCATGATCGTCCACTTTGGCTCAATCGATGCCGTGATTTGCGCGGCAGGCATTCAGGGGCCCGTCGGACCGCTGGTGGAAACCTCGGCCAAGGCATGGATGGAAACGGTGGAGACCAATCTGTTTGGCGTGGTGAATGTTTGCCGCGCGGTATTGCCGGGGATGATCGCCAGACGGGCGGGGAAGATACTGGTGCTTAGCGGAGGTGGCGCGGCGACTGCCCGGCCAAACTTTACCGCATACAGCGCATCCAAAGCGGCCGTGGCGCGCTTAGTGGAATCGCTGGCCGGTGAAGTTCGCGATCACAACGTGCAAGTGAACTGCATGAGTCCGGGCGGGGCTTACACTTCGATGACCGACGAGATTCTTCACGCGGGCGAAAAGGCCGGCTGGAAAGAGATCGAAGATGCCCAGCAGGTGAGGATGACAGGCGGAGTTGCGGCTGAAAAGCAGATCGATCTGGCCTTGTTTTTGACCTCCTCAAAAGCCAACCACATCAGCGGCAGGCTAGTGCATGTGCGCGACGACTGGAAAAAGCTGGAGCGCGAAAACGTAAACTCCGATCTGTACACCTTGCGGCGCGTCCAGAAAGTTTAGGCGTCCTGACGGCTGGTTGCCTGCGGCTATATAATGCAGGTGTGATGAAACACTTTGCGGTCCTTTTTTCTATTTTTCTCTTCGCCGGCTCACTTGCTACGGAAGCACAACCCAAGAAAAAACGTATCCTTGCCATCGGCCAAGTGAAGGGCTTTCAGCACGACGCCACATCCAACGGCCTTGCCACGATGTGGAAACTTGGCAAGGAATCCGGACTGTGGGACACCTATATCCGGACCGACACGCAGTTGATCACCAAGAAGAAACTGACGGGCAACGCAAAGAATATCGACTTCTTCGATGCCGTGTTTTTCTATACTACTGGCGAATTGGAACTGGATGACGAACAAAAGGCCGCGCTGCTCTCTTTTGTCCGCGACGATGGCAAGGGCTTCATCGGCTCGCATTCCGCAATCGACACGTTGTATAAATGGCCCGAATACGGCGAAATGGTTGGCGGCTATTTCGACGGCCATCCGTGGGGACAGTTCAAGGCACCGATCGTGGTGGAGGACGGTGAGCATCCCATTACGCGGCATTTTCCGAAGACCTTTATCGCGTTCGACGAGATCTATCAGGCGCGGGCCTATTCGCGCGAGAAGGTGCGTGTGCTGATGAGCATGGACGCCGATCAACTCGATTTGAAGCATGCAGGGGTCAAGCGGACAGATCGCGATTTCGCCATCGCGTGGGTGAAGAAATATGGCAAGGGCCGGGTGTTCTATTCTACGTTCGGCCATCGCGACGAGATGTGGGACCGTCCGGACATTCAGAAGATGTGGCTGGAGGCGGCGAAGTGGAGCATGGGGATGACCGAGGGCGACGCTACTCCGCGTCCACGGCCTTAAGACGGCGTTAGAGAATTGGTTCAACCGCGAATAGGGCAGGCAGTTGAGTAGATTGCCAAGCGCATGCCGTTCGTTTTTCGCGGTTGGGTTCCGCTGGTCCATTTGCCTGCTGGCGCATTCTTATTGATTCGGTCTGTTCAGTGTCTTATCCGTGTCCATCCGTGTGCATCTGTGGCTAGGTTTTGAGTCCGGAAAGAATTGGCCACGGATGCACACGGATGGACACGGATAAAACTGAGGATGTCACCGAGGATATAGCGACTCGTCGATTGAGATCAGGTCGTTCAGACCTGCGGCTTCCTTGTTGCTAACCCGCTTCAACTGGCCGCAGGCGGCGTAGATGTCGCGGCCACGCGGCTTGCGCACGAAGCACGGAATCACGCGGCGGACGATGTTCTGGAAAGATTCGACTCGTTCGGGCGCAGGCGTCTCAAAAGGAATGCCGGGGCCGGGGTTGAGTGCGATCAAATTCACCTTCGCCTTCAGATTGCCGAGCAGGCCCACAACACGGCGGGCATCGGCATCGCTGTCATTTACTCCGCCAAGCAGGACATACTCGAAAGTCAGGCGCTCCCACGGCCGCAGAGGATAGGCGCGGCAGGCTTCCATCAGGTCTTTTAGATGATACTTCCGCGTGATCGGCATTAATTCCCGGCGCTGCTCTTCGTTAGAGGCATTCAATGAGATCGCCAGCCTTGGCCGAACTGCGGCGCGGCCGAGTTCCTCCATCTTGGGGATGATGCCCGAGGTGGACAGCGTGATGCGGCGGGGCGAGATACCGGGGCCTTCTTTGCTGGTAAGGATGCGCGTGGCCTTGAGAACGTTTTCCAGGTTCAGCAGCGGCTCACCCATTCCCATCATCACCAGGTTGAGTTGGCCACTGGAGGCGTCCAGTTTATGCTCGCGCGCCACATAGAGAACCTGCGCAACAATTTCGCCGGCAGTGAGATTACGCTCCAGCCCCATCAAAGCCGTCAAACAGAATTTACAATCGACGGGACAACCAACTTGCGTGGAAATACAGATCGTATCCCGCGATTCTTCGGGCATAAGTACTGTTTCTACGGTCCTACCATCTTTCGGCAAACTCAATAAGTACCGGCATGTGCCATCGATGGATTGGTACTTTGACTGTACTGAGGGGTATCCCGATTCGCAGGTCTCCGCCAGGTGATTACGCACCGCCAGGGGTAGCGAAGTGATCTGCGCGACGTCACTCCGATTCTGCCCGTAAATCGCTGAAAAGATTTGCCTGGCACGAAACGCAGGGTGTCCTTCGCCGAGCACGCTGCGGAGGTCGGATTCCTCCATTCCAAGCAAGTAAGTCTTCACCGTACTAGTGTAGCGCGGTCGGCCAGACACTGGACTCAATCGCAAGCGAAATGGTCCTAAGTGGTTCTACTTAGTGCTTGGGACCGCTCCGTACCAAATTCCCATTTGCAGGTTGAAAGATAAACACGAAGATGATCGTGTACCGCAAAGCAAGTCTGGAGAGCGGACCTTCTTTAGGAGACCTTAGACATGTTCAAACGAAACTTCTTAGCCGCGGCGACAATGACGATCGCGGTAACAATGATGATGGCCAGCAGCGCGCACGCAACGATTCTTGCGCCAGGTAACACTGTAACGCCAACCGTCCTTTCTAACCTCAGCACGCTGATCGGCGGTGCACCTACAATACTCGCTGACACTGGCATTATCGGCTACAGTAATGCTTCTGAAACCGGCACGTATGAAGCACGAGTCTACAAAGACGTGACCGCGGGTTATCTTGACTTCGTCTACGATGTGAACGAAACCGCCTCAGTTAACAGCCCGCTCGTCTCTATGTCGATGGGAATTTGGACCGGTTGGGGATCGGACGTCTACTACGTCAGCAGCAGTCCATTGACTGGCACAAATGTAACCACGTCCGCCGCAAATGACACAGCCACCCGGACCGCTGCTGGTAATTCCGTGCGGTTCGTATTCAATGCGAACGGTGTGGACGGGTCCATCGTAGCTCAATCAGCTGAAATGGTGATCCGCGTTCAAGCTCCCACATTTGTTGCTGGCACCTATACTTTGCAGGACAACGTTACTGAAAACTTAAAGGGCTTCCAGCCGGCCAACACTCCTGAGCCCGCTTCGATGGCAATGATCGGTGCAGGCCTTCTGGCTCTGGGCCTCTATCGCCGCCGCATTTCGTAATCGACCTTTCCGTTACAAGTTGAGAGGGAAACCGCCCGCTACCTTGGCTTCAACAAGGAGCGGGCGGTGTTGTTTTTATGATAGGATTGTCAAAATACCGTGGGGATCATCGCTTTACTAGCATTCCTATCCACGAGCGCTTTGAACGCTCAAACGACTGGATCCATCACGGGTCTGGTTAGCGACCAGAGTGCGGCGCCAATTCCACAAGCAAAAGTAACCATTGAGTCTGCCTCTGCTGCAATTAAAGAGACAACTCGAGCCAATCACGAAGGCCTCTTCACGATTCCAGCACTTCCGCCAGGCAGTTATGTTGTCAAAGCCGAACTGGAAGGCTTCAAATCCGCTACCTCTAAACCACTGGAACTTGAATCGGGCGCGACCATACGCGTGGAGCTCACACTGGTCCCCAAGGATTCCAAACAATCAATCGACGTGAAAGCAGACGTGCCGATCATTGAAACCCAAACCGGGATGCTTTCCAATACCGTTGGCGAAAAAGAGCTGGAAATGCTGCCCATTGCCGGCCGCAACGTGATGGAATTGGCTTTGATGCTTCCTGGCGTTAGCGGCGAAGGGGGCTCGGACGAAGCGGGCGTTCTTTCGGAGGTCCCCACGGCAGGCGCCGGCCTGAGCATCGGCGGCGGACGAGCTGGAAGTTCGGCGATCATGGCCGATGGCGCGAATGCCTCCTCGATTGGCATTGGCCGGTCCACCGTGACGTTTTCGCCTGACACTGTGCAGGAATTCCAAGTAGTCACATCGTCCTTCTCTGCGAAATATGGCGTTAGCGGCGGTGGCATTTTAAATACGATTTCCAAGGCAGGCACCGATCAGTTCCGCGGCAATGCCTACTGGTATAACCGCAACCCGGCTTATTCGGCGCGTCAGTTTGGACGGGCACTGCCTCCGCAATCGAAGCGTAATGAGTTTGGAGTGATTCAGGGCGGCCCAGTGGTGCTTCCCAAGATCTACGATGGCCGCGGCAAGACATTTTTCTTCGCCACCTTCGAGCCGAAATGGTTTACGGATGCGCTGGAAATCTATGACCGGCTGCCAACCGCAGCGGAACGGCAGGGCGATTTCCGGGATTCCTATGTTGCGCCGGGCCAGACCAGACCGAAGCTTTACCAACAGGTGCAGTGCTCGCCATCGCCCGCCAATTGCAAACAACTGCTGCCCATTAACCGGCCAGCCACTACCTCTGAATATCCGCTGTTCAATGGGAATAACCCGGACCCTTCGATTCGCGGCTACGTGATTCCCAAACAGTATCTGGATCCGGCTGCGCAGAAGATTCTGGCGACAGTGCCGATGCCGAATATGCCCTTCGATTCGGCGGGGCGGAACTATTTCGGGACGCGCGGCGTGAATGGAACAGACAAACGTTGGTCGGCAAAGATCGATCACCACATCACGTCGAACAACCGGATTTCCGGGCGTTATACCGACATTCCGAACGTATCCTCGCGCTATCGGGAGCAAAAGGGCAATCTGTTCCAAAGCTATCCCGCCGATTTGAGCCAGACTAGGCAAGCACTGTTCACTGACACCTACACGATCTCACCGCGCATCGTAAACGAGTTTCGCGCCAGCTACACTTTTTCCAATTACAGCCGGTCTGCTCCGGGCGATCTGGCGACCACCAATTACACAACGCAGATGTTCGGCCTGCCGAATTCCACGGGCTGGGGCTATCCGCAGTTCGATGCAGGATGGGGCACCTACGGGCTCGCCGCCGGTAGCGTGCTGGGAACATATATTGAGCATCAATATCAACTGGCTGACGACGTGACGATGATTTTCGGAAAGCACACTTTGACTACCGGCGTTGATTTGCGGCTTCAGTTGCTGAATGTGAAAACTTCGGGCCTTTCCGATTCGTGCTGCGGTACCTATTCGTGGGCGGCGGCACAAACGAATTCCGGCAATGCCAATACTCCGGGCGGAACAGGCGGCGTGCAGTTCGCGTCATTTCTGTTGGGAGTACCGAATACGGCCACTTTGTCCGGACTGACGATTCCTTATTACTACCGGTGGAAGACAGCAGCCGGCTTCCTCCAGGACGATTACAAGGTCCTTTCGAACCTGACTCTCAACATCGGAGTTCGATATCAATACAACAGCCCGCGCGCGGAAAAGTACAACCGCCAAGCCACAGTGGACCTTGCGAACCCCGTGAACGTTCTGAACACTGCGGGCCAGATCAAGACGATCACATTCAACTACCTTTACAGCGGATTTGATGGCCGGTCAATCTATCTGGAGCCGACGCACAAATTGAATTTTGAGCCCCGTTTTGGTTTTGCATATGCTCCAAAGTGGGGCGTGCTTCATGCTCGTCACGTTGTGATTCGCGGGGGTTACGGAATCAGCCACACGCCAAACACTGGCCGCGGCCGCGATCCGATTCCGGCTTTTGGCACGGGCAATGCGGGCAACTTTACTTACACACGCTGGACGGGAACGGGCGCGATGCCGAAGACGCAGTCGATAAATCCCGGCAGCCTGATCAGCATTGGACGCAATGCTCCCGTAGTGATAGTGGATCCGACCGTGCTTCAGATTCCTGCGAACGGCGTGCTATGCGATGCGTGTGCAACGACGCGCGATCCGCGCCTGCCGAGCGGCGCACTGCTCTCCTTCGCACAGCAGAATTCCGCGCCCTATGTGCAGACCTGGAACATGACGATCCAGACCGAACTGCCAAAGCAGATGGTGTTGACCATGACCTACATGGGGCAGAAGGGCACGCATCTTTTTTCGCCGCTGCTGTCGGCGAACAATCCCGACCCGATTCAATACGAGAATCTGTTGAATGCGGGCGGCGATCCAACCACGGCTGTACCTGATCCGTTTGGCCGCGTGGATACCACCGGGAAGCCTGCAACCACGACGCTGGCAAATCTGATGCGGCCATTTCCCACAGCGGGCGATATCAACGTAGCCAGCCTGACCAACAGCAAGTCGATCTACCATGCAGGTACCGCGGCGGTGGAACGGCGTTTCAGCAAAGGATTTTCGGGGCGCTTCAATTACACCTGGAGCAAGTCGATCGATACGGCATCGGACGGCAACCTGACCACAACGGCTTCGTATCCGTGGGGCGCAACCTACGTGCAGAACGCGGCCGATATTAATGCGAACCGGTCGGTTTCGAACTTCGATAGCCGGCACCGTCTTAACATGTCGGGCATTCTGCAATCGCCATTCCGGCAGAGCCGCTTCACTCGGGGCTGGTCGATCAGCGGCGTGGGCAGCATCAGCAGCGGCTACCCGCTGTCCGCTTATTTGGGCGATGCGAATGGCATTCCCGGTGGTGCGATTGGATCTGAGCGGATCCGGCCTGACATGGTGCCCGGCGTGCCGATCATCAATCCGCTGTGGTCGAAGAGTGTTGCCAACGACGTTCCATATTTCAATCCGGCGGCGTTTGCGCGGCCCGCGTATGGACGCATCGGCAATGCGGCGCGTACTTTGGATTATGCGCGCAATCCGTGGCGGCAGACGTTGAATGGTTCTCTGCTGCGCGACTTTCATCCGTTCGAAAACAAGCGCAGTTATATTCAATTCCGCGCCGAGTTTTTCAACGTGCTGAATCATGCGACGTTTTTGACGAGCGGCGTTTATAGCGATCCACTCTTTTCTACCAGCCCACCGGTTAGCCGCACGGGACTTTCGCTGGCCGGTCCGATTCCGTATTTCCCGGGCCTCACCGGCGTCACGTTCAAAACGGGAACGCGGGAAAACATTCTGGCGGCAAACTACAATCAAAACTTCGGCAAGCTGTGGAAAGATTTGAACGGCCCCGGCCGCAGTGGACAACTGGCTCTGAAACTCTATTGGTAAAGCAATGAACACCCTGTTATTGATGGCAGCTTTCGGTTTTGTACCTGACGTCGGGCAACAAGCAGGCGCGGCGTTCAGCAAGACGGGCGTGCGCTTCCCGCATGGGAGTGTGCGGCTGGTGAATGCCCATCCTGCGGAGGTGCGTGGCGAAGGATTGTTGCCTGGCGTGAATCGATACTACGGTGCGGGCGGGCGGCGGGCTTCGACGGCGCCGTTCCAGCGCGTGCGGTACGTGGGCGCTTATCAGGGTATCGATATTCTTTTCTATGCGAACGAACACGGTGAAGTGGAGTTCGACTTTTTTGTTGCGCCCGGTGCGGATCCGAATCAGATTGAGCTCGAATTAAAAGGCGTTGAGCTGAAGGATCCAACGATCTTCACCGAACCTGGCACACCGGTTAGCGGGCACTATGTGCCGCGCGGCGAAGGCCACATTGGAATTGCATTGGAGAAATACGACCGCACAAAAAAGCTGGTGATTGACCCGGTGGTGAAGTTCTCTTCGTACTTTGGCGCGAATGGCGGCGTGACCGGCAACGGCGTGGCCTTGGATGGCGATGGCAATATTTACGTGACTGGCATCGTAGCGTCGAACACCTTTCCCACTGCTAACGCCGTGCAGCCCTTCTTCAACGGCAGTAACGACATTTTTATTTCGAAACTTGACCCTAGCGGAAAGAACTTGATCTACTCCACGTATCTGGGCAGCTATGGCGACGACCAGGCGTTGGCGATTGCGGTGGATGGCGATGGCAACGCGTACGTCACCGGCTTCACCAGTTCGTACGATTTTCCAATGCTGAACGCCGTGCAGCCGAACTTCGCGGGCGGCGCGGTGGTGAATGGTGGCGATGCTTTCGTGGTGAAACTGGACCCGGATGGCAACCTGCTGTTCTCGACTTATCTGGGTGGGTCGCTCGATGATTACGGACGCGCCATCGCCGTAGATGGGGATGGGAATGTGCGCATCGTGGGCAGCACGGCGTCGCCGGATTTTCCTACAAAGAACCCCTATCAGGCGAAGTTGAGCGGCACGGCGCGCGATGTGTTCATGACCAAGTTGGCCGGCGACGGAAGTGCGATCTTGTATTCGTCGTACTATGGCGGCGCGGCGGCGGAAGAGGGGTACGCCGTTGCGGTCGACGGCGCTGGAAATTGGTACCTTGCAGGGTCTACCGCATCTGCCGCGCTGCCTGTGAAGAACGCCGCTCAGGCTAAATACGGCCTTCTCACGGATGCGTTTGTGGCGAAGTTCTCGGCCGATGGGAAAACGTTGACGTGGGGTACATTCTTAGGCGGCACAGGGGCAGACGTAGCGCGCGGTATCGCGCTGGATAGTGCGGATAACGTCTACGTCACCGGATATACGGTGAACAACACGTTTCCGACGAAGAACCCGTTTCAGGCTTTTGGTGGCGGCACTCGCGACGGCTTCCTTACGAAGTACACCAGCGCCGGGGCGTTGGTGTACTCCTCTTTGTTGGGCGGTGACAATACGGACGATGCGTATGCGGTCGCGGTGGACGGCAATGACGACGTCTACGTGGCGGGCTACACCGCATCGTTCAATTTTCCGGTGGTGACGCCAACGCAGGCGGTGATTCCAACGTGCAAGGTTTCGCCATGCACCGCGGATGTGTTTGTCACCAAGATCAGCGCGGATGGGACCAAAATGCTGTACTCCACTTTTTATGGCGGGACTGCGGCGGATCAGCCGCGGGCGATTGCGGTTTCAGCGGATGGCCATGTGTTTGTGACTGGGACAACAGCCTCTACGAATTTGCCGGTGACTTTGCCGTTTCAGGACAAGAACACCGGCGGCGGCGCGGCGATTGCGTTTTTGTTGCATATTAACTGAAGAATTAGAATTTGGACAGGCGGATCCACCTTCGCCAAGGCTACGGCGGACAGGTCGCCTGTCCTACCCACGGAAGCGTAGTGTTTTAAGGGTAGGACCGGCGATTCGCCGGTCCTACTCGCTAAAACGGCCCGGCGCCGGCGGCGGGTGTGGAGCGATACACTCGGGCTTCTATCTGATAGCGGTTTCGATACACCTGCGTAATGGAAGTCTCGAACGCGTCCACCTGATCGGGTGCCACCAGATTCACCGTGCAGCCGCCGAAGCCGCCCCCTGTCATGCGCGCACCGTACACGCCATCAATGGTAATCGCCGTGTCGACCAGGAAATCCAACTCTTCGCAGCTAACCTCATAGTCATGTTGCAGACTACGGTGAGAGGCAACGAAGAGCTCGCCCATCTTATGCAGATCGCCTGCTGCGCAGGCCGCGCGGAACTCTTCTACGCGGGCATTCTCACTCACAACGTGGCGGGCGCGCTTATCGCCGCCATCGGTAGTTGCTTCGCGTAGGTTTTCCACGCCCAACATGCGCGCCGCGGCGGCGCATTCGGCGACACGCGTTCGATACGCCGAGTTGCCGAGCTCGTGCTTCACCATGCTGTTGACGGCCACTACGACGACATCGCGAGGCAGTGTGACCACTTCGTATTCCAGGCCGCGGCAATCAATGCGCAGTGCTGTATTCTCTTTCGCCAGGCCGGAAATGAACTGATCCATGATGCCGCACGGCACGCCTACGAATTCATTTTCCGCACGGCGGCATAGGCGCACCAGATCCAGTGGTTCCATCATACGGCCGTCGAGCAGCGCCAGCGCAACCGAAAGTTCCAACGCCGCGGAAGAGCTCAACCCCGCGCCTGTCGGCACTTCACTGTGGATCAGCAGATTCATCGGCTGATAATCGACAAGAACTTTGGCGACACCGGCAACATAGTCGCCCCAATCGCCCGCCGGTTGCAATGAGCCGGGGGTCCATTCGCGCGCGTCATTCAAGTTGGTTGAGTAGGCGTGCAGCTTGCCATCATGCGATGGCGCGGCAGCTACATAAGTGGAAAACCCAATCGCCATGGGCATGACGAATCCCAAGTTGTAGTCCGTATGTTCGCCGATCAGATTGATGCGCCCGGGGGCGCGCCAGAATTTCGGCGAAGCAGGGCCGGGGTAGTGCCGCGCAAACTCCGCGGCTAAGCTTTCGCGCGTGACGCAAGCCAAAGTAGAGCGCCTCCAAAAAGCAGCATGGAAATTCCGCTGTAGAGATTCACGTTGATATCGCCGAGCGGCGCGCGCAGATCAGGCTGCAACAAGCCTTGCACGCAGAGGATCACGCCCAGCAGAGCGAAGAAGATTCCGGATGGTTGTCGTAGATCTTTCATTGTTTTCCTCTACCAGAACAAAAGGTTCAGTGCAGTGCAGATGACGATTACGATGATGGCCAGCGTGCCGGGACGCTTATACCAGACCACGCCTACGTCCGACGGCATCTCCGTCAAGCCCCACACCAGGCCTTTCAAACTGGACTCCTCGTGCGCTTTAGTCGCAAGACTGATAGCGATGGTGGCGATGAAGCAGGCGCTCCAGGCAAAGATCGCGATGTAGAAATTCTGGGCCATTGTCGAAGGGAACGTTGTGACGGTGCCGAGCCATCCGCCCTTGCCTTCGGCAACGGTAAGACCGTGCGTGAGCGCGGCAGCGATGGTGCCTGTGAGTAAGCCGCCGAACGCTCCATGCCCGGTGGCGCGCTTCCAGAACATGCCGAGCAGAAACGTAGCGAACAGCGGCGCGTTGACGAAGCCGAAGACCAACTGCAGCAGGTCCATGATGTTGTTGTAGAGATGCGCGAGGTAGGCCGCGCCGATGGACAGCACGATGCCGACCAGCGTGGTCATGCGGCCAACGGCAAGGTAATGCGCGTCGGGCGCGTTCTTGCGGATGTAGCCCTGATAGATGTCGTAGGTCCAAACGGTGTTGAAGGCCGTGACGTTGCCGGCCATGCCGCTCATGAATGAGGCCATCAGTGCGGTAAGCCCAACGCCCAACATGCCGCTGGGATAGAACTGAGCCATCAGCGTGGTCATCACCTGATCGTAGTCGTAACCGCCGTCCTTCATAGGCAGCGCGTAACCGATACTCATCTTTGCCAGCGCCACTGCGGCGATGCCCGGCACAATCACGATGAACGGGATGAACATCTTCGGAAACGCCGCCAATACGGGGGTACGACGCGCACCGGCCATGGAGTCGGCAGCCATCGCGCGCTGAATCACAAGGAAGTCCGTGCACCAGTAGCCGAACGAAAGCACGAAGCCCAGGCCGGCGATCATGCCGAACAGTTCGACTCCCATGGGGTTGTCGCTCGCCTTGTTCATGTACGTCCAGGAGTGCACCATCACGGGCGCCACGTTTTTCGAAACGCCTTCCCAGCCACCCGCCCTCGTAACGGCCATGTAGGCCAACGGCGCAAAGCCCATCACAATGAGGAAGAATTGCAGCACCTCATTGTAGATGGCGCTGGTGAGGCCGCCGAGGTAGGTGTAGACAAGCACGATTACCGCGGAGAGCAGGACCGACGCCGTAAAGCTCCAGCCAAGCACCAGTTGAAACAGCAGGCCCAGCGCGTACATCGAAATGCCGGAGCTGAAGATGGTCATCACGGCGAAACTGATGGCGTTGAGGCCGCGCGTCTTTTCATCGAAGCGCAGCTTCAGGTATTCGGGCACGGAACGGGCGCGGCTGCCGTAATAGAACGGCATCATGAAGACGCCGACAAACAGCATGGCGGGGATCGCGCCGACCCAGTAGAAGTGCGCCGTCATGATGCCGTATTTCGCGCCTGAGGCGCACATGCCAATCAATTCCTGCGCGCCGAGGTTGGCGGCAACAAATGCGAGGCTGGTGATCCAGACGGGAACAGAACGTCCGGAGGTTAGGAAATCGTCGGCGCTCGTTACCCGCTTTTTTACCAGCCAACCGATGCCGAGTACAAAAGCGAAGTACAGCCCCAGAATTAAGTAATCGATAAATGAGAGTGTCAAGAGGTTGAGTTTATAACATGGGAGAGTTGCTTACAATAGACGACTTGAGGCGAGGGGACGGAGCACGCTGTCCACGCGCTACGCTTGGGACAGATCGCTCCTTCCCCGAACGGGCTAGGCCGGGTGCGGCTCGCCTAAAATGCAGCGCGCCGTATCGCGCGCGATGAGTAGTTCCTCGTCCGTAGGAATCACCCACGCTTTCAGCCGGGAATCTTCAGTGCTGATTTCGCCCACGCGGCCGATGGCCTGGGCATTGCGTTCGGGGTCGATGGTAAGACCCGCCCACTGCAAGCCGTCGCAGATGCGGGCACGGATCTCAGCCGCGTTTTCGCCGACCCCGCCGGTGAAGATCACGGCATCTGCTCCGCCCATGCCGGCCAGATACGCACCGATGTATTTGCGCGCGCGGTAGCAGAAAACCTCAATCGCCAGGCGGATGCGGCGATCGTCGTGCTCGTTCAATTCGCGCAGCAGGACCTTCATGTCGTTCGTCACGCCAGAGAGGCCAAGCAGTCCGCTCTGCGTGTTGAGCATGGCCTCAACTTCTGTAACCGAAAGGCCCTCTTTCACCGCAATTAAACTGAGAATCGCCGGATCAAGATCGCCCGAACGACTCCCCATCACAAGGCCTTCCAACGGCGTCATGCCCATCGACGTATCCACCGGTCTGCCGCCGCGAATGGCCGTTGCGGAACATCCGTTACCCAGGTGTAACGTAATTACATTGGTCTGTTCGCGCGTGATCTCGCGCATGGTGCGGTAGCGATAAGCGACATAGCGATTCGACGTGCCGTGAAAACCATAGCGGCGGATGCGATGCCGCGCGTAGAGATTATAGGGCAGGGCATACAGGTAGGCGTAATCAGGTATCGAGGTGTGGAACGCGGTATCGAAGACGGCCACTTGCGGAATCGCGCGGCCAAAGGCTCCGCGCGCAGCCAAAATTCCTTTGATGTTGTTCGGATTGTGGAGCGGCGCGAGATCGATGCAATCTTCGATGCCTTTCAGCACATCGTCAGTGACCATCGCCGACTCGCGGAACAGTTCGCCTCCGTGGACCACGCGATGACCAATGGCGTGGATATCGGAGAGGCTGCTGATCTCAGGCACTCCAGATTGGTCGGACGAAAGCCAGCGGATGACGTAATCGAGCGCGGCGTTGATGTTGCGGATGGGTGCGGTGACTTTCTTGCGCGGCCCGGTGCGCGTTTCAATGGTGATGATGGCTTCGCCGCCAATTCGCTCCACCATGCCGCGGCATAGTCTTTCATCACTATCGGCGCGAATATGCTCCATATCCGTTGCGATCACTTGAAACTTCAAGCTGGAGCTGCCGGAGTTGAGAACGAGAACATTCATAATTGTACTCCCATCTTCTCAGATCGAACTGACCGAAATCTCCAACGAGAGCGACAAATAGAGACAAAAAGAGCGTGTTATCCGAAACATGCGCGTTTTTGTTGCTACAACGATTGACAAGCCCGTTTTCCAGCTATAAGCTCAATGCTTACTGTAAACGTTTACTAAGCCTCCTTAACGGATCGCGTAACGACCCGTAGGATGGAGAAAAGGTTGCTATCATGCCATTCAGATTCTCTTGTTCGATCGAGGCCCCGCGAACAGCGCCGCCGTATAACCGGTTCATTGCCGGATGCCTGGTCCTGTTGCTGTCTTGTCTGACTGCAATCGCCCAAGTCACCAGCGGCACCATCCTGGGGACGGTGACCGATCAGTCCGGCGCTTCTGTCACGGGCGCGAAGGTGGCGATTACCGCCACGGAAACCAACGTCCGGTCCGACGTCACAACCAACGCCGAAGGCAACTTTGAACTGCCATACTTGCGAGCGGGTCAGTACTCAGTAACGGTGGATGCCCCGGGGTTCAAATCGTTCATCCAGACCGGCGTATCTCTGGCGACGGACCAGAAGTACCGCGTTGTGGTGAAGCTCGAAGTCGGCGCCTCCAACCAGAGTGTGGTTGTGGCGGCGAATGCCCAGGTGCTGCAAACCGATTCGTCGGAGTTGGGCGATACCGTCGACCGGCGGACCATCGAGGGCGTGCCCAACATCAACGGGAATCCACTTCTCTACGCCATGCTGGAAGCAGGTGTGGTGACCACGGGCGCATTCTTCGACCCCAACAACGTTAATACCGGCGACAATTCGCGCCAAAACTATTCGTCGTTCGTTGTGAATGGCTCGGCGCCGCTTTCCACCAACATCCAACTCGATGGCGCAATGAATACGAGTCCGTATGGCAATGAGATTTCCGTACTGCCGAGCAAGGCGGCGATCGGCGAAGTCCGTATAATCACGAATGCCTACTCGGCGGAGTACGGACGTGCCGGTGGCGGCGTCATCAACTTCACAACACGCTCCGGCACCAATCTGATTCACGGTTCGCTTTCTGAGAACTTCCGCAATTCGGCGATGAATGCGAATTCATTCGGCAACAACACGTTTGGGCGCGACGCAAATGGAAACTCTCTGCGGCCCAAGGCGCCGTTCAACACCAATCAATTCGGCGGCTCGTTCGATGGCCCAGTGCGAATTCCCAAATTGTACAACGGGCAGAACAAGACCTTCTTCTTCGTATCGTACGAAGGGCTGCGGCGAGTGCAGGGGGCGAGCACCTATTACACGGTGCCGACAGCGGCTGAACGTACCGGCGATTTCAGCAAGACCAAAGCGCAGGTAACGGTCAACGGGGTGACCCAGGCGGTGCCGATAAATGTTTACCTGCCGTTTCCGTCCACCACGACAACCACACAACCAGCCGCGGGACAATTCCAATTGAACCGGCAGCAGGCGGTGTATAACGGGGTCGCGAATGTGATTCCTCCGCAGTATCTGAATCCAACCTCCTTGAAACTGGCAAGTCTGTTCCCAATGCCGAATATCACGCCAGTGAATCTGGATGGCACGTTGAACTATTTCACCAACGCTCCCACCAGAACGCGGACCGACCAGTGGATCGCCAAGCTCGACCACAATTTTAGTGAGACCAGAAAAGGTTTCATCCGCTGGACAACGGATTGGACGCTGAGCGATCCACCGAACATCTACGCTGCGACCAACCCCGCGGCGAACAACAACGGGCCGACCACGCAATTCAATCCGAGTTTCACGCTCGGCTACACCTGGGCGATTTCGCCGCGCGACATGCTGGAAATGCGCGCCAATCTGAACCGCATTAATTTGATTCTGCAACCGGTGGGTGGTTTGAATTACGACTTGCAGGGCCTGGGGTTCGCGGCCAGTGAATTGACAGGCTTGCCGACAACGGCCTTTCCGCAGATTGGCTTTGGGTCGTATCCGCAGATGGGCCTAGGCAGTTTTGTGGTGCGCAATAACCATTCCGCGGTGTACGCAGTGACTCCGAACTATACCCGGCTGACCAGCAACTGGACGTTCAAAATCGGCGGCGAGTACGCCGACATTCTTTACAACTTCACCCAGCCTTACAAAGCATCGCTGATCTTCAGTTCGGCGGCCCAGTCGTTTTCGCAGCCCTGTTCGGGCACCGGATGTCCCGGCGTCCCTACGACCACGGTGAACGGTTCGACGGCGGCGAATTTCCTGATGGGCGCGGCGGATGGCGGTCTCGGCAACGGGCAGTACACTACGGGCGATCCGACTGAAGCGTTGAAGAACGGCTACTGGGCGCTCTATAGCCAAAACGATTGGAAGGCCACGCGGCGGTTGACCGTGAACCTGGGCGTGCGTTGGGAGTTCCAGGGTCCGCTGACTGACCGCTATAACCGGCTGAGCCAGTTCAATCCTTACGGGAAGAACAGCACTGGAACGGCCGGGTTGTATCAGTTCTCCGGCGTTGGCGGGAATCCGCGCGGCCAGATGGACACCACCCACAACAACTTCGCACCGCGTATCGGCTTTGCTTTCAGGCTGGGCGAAAAGACCGTGATCCGGTCGGCATATGGCATCAGCTACGTGATGATTACCGGCGTTGGCTCGGGCGCGCAGGGCTTCGGTTCGGATGGCTTTTCTGCCCCGGCATACGTGCAGATCCGGCCATCGAGCGGTCTGGATATTTTGCAGAATCCCTACACCAACGCCTATAGCGCTGGCGGCGTGACGGCTAACGCGAATCCACTGAATCCGGTTCTGTTAGGACAGAACGTCACTGCGATCGTTCGGGCCGACAACCACATTCCCTACGTCCAGCAATGGAATTTCGCCGTGCAGCGTGACCTGCCACTACGAGTGAACCTGCAGTTGGCCTACGTGGGAACCAAAGGGACCCACCTTGCCATTCAGCAGCGGCCAATGAATCAGACTGACGATATTCCACAGTCCACTCTGAATTCTGCGGTTAGCACCTATCTTGCGACCGGCGCGAACCCGCTTACGACCCTGGTCAGCAATCCGTTCTTCGGCGTGATCACAAACAACACCAACCTGAAGAACGCCACCATTCAACAGCAGTTTCTTTCCTTGCCGTATCCGGCGTATGGAAGTGTGACGCAGTTTCATGGCCGCATTGGCAGCTCCACTTACCATGCGATGCAGATGACGGTGAAGCGGGCGTTCAACCACGGTTTCCAGATCATGGGGACGTACACGTGGTCGAAGAGCATCGACTTCGGCGGCGCATATACGGCGCAGGTGCAAACCGGATCGTCGCAGGGTAGCACCTACTGGAATCCAAACAACATGGGGCTAGACCGTTCGGTGTCGGCGTTCGACAAGACCCAGGTCGCAGTGCTGTCGTATGTGTGGGAGTTGCCTTTCGGAAAAGGCAAGCCGCTATTTTCCAACACGCCGGTCGCAAAACAGGTGTTAGGCGGCTGGAAGATTGGCGGCATCAGCTCATTCACTGCCGGCTTCCCGCTGGGCGTAACCGGCACGGGCTTTGGACGTCCGAACGTGATTGCGGACCCGGCTCTGCCTGCTGAGGATCAGATCATTGGCGATGGCAAAAAGTCAGTGACGGTGCCAACGGGCCAGACCGTGGTGCCTCCCGCCGGCTACAAGCTGATCTTCAACCCCTATGCCTTTGCGGCGCCGGTGTTGACCGTGCCGAGGGTGGGAACACCGGGCGCCACGGTGAATGTGGCGAACCCGTACTATTTCGGCAATGCTCCGCGGCTGTGGGGTAACTTACGAGGTCCGGGAATCGATAACTTCGATATCACTGTTTCGCGGACTTTCACGATCACCGAAAAGATGAAGCTCGAAGCACGCGCGGATGCATTCAATGCGTTTAACCGGGTGCAACCGGGAGTCCCGGGCCTGGGCTTCGGCGGACCGAATCTGACCACTGCCGGATCAATCGGCCTGAACACCAGTTCCACGTTCGGTATGATCAATACCGCCACAATGCAGGGGGCGCTCGGATCGAATACAAATATTCCGCGGTATATGCAGGTATCGATGCGGCTGCACTGGTAGTTGTAATTTAAAGGGAATCCATGTTGAACAAAGTCGTCCACCGCGTACTTCCGCTGTTGTTACTGACAAGCGTTTCCTGCTGGGGGCAAAACTCCGGCGGCGGCACCGTCCAAGGGACAGTGAAGGATTCGACCGGCGCTGTTGTGCCCGGCGTCAAGGTGTCGATCACCCACCTGGAAACCGGAGTGAAGTCCACCACCGCTTCCAATCATGACGGCTTCTACTTGTTTCCGCCCGTGCAGATTGGAAAATACAAAGTTCGCTGCGAAGCGCCGGGAATGAAAGCCTGGGAGCAGGAAATCACGTTGCAGACCGGCAGCACACAGGACGTCAACGCCGTGCTCGCCCTTGGCGACGTCAGCCAGACGGTGCAGGTGACGGAGGAGATCCCCCTGATTACAACCACGGATCCCACCGATGCGACGACGCTCGATCAGCAGCGCATCAAGGAACTGCCGATCAACGGACGCGACCTCAATACCCTTTTGATGGATGTGACGCCCGGCATCGAATATGGTGGCGGAGTCAACGACGGCGCGCGCACCGGCGGCATGATGACCTACTCAACCCTCTACTCGCAGGATGGAGTGGCCGCGAACAACCGCGAGTTTGGCGGCTCCACGGGATTGCAGGGTCTCGAATCGATCGGCGAAGTCCGCATCGAAACCAGTACCGGCAATGCCAGATCGTCTACGCCCGCTTCGGTCATTGTGAGTACGCGGTCCGGCACCAATCGCTGGGTTGCCTCGCTATACGAAACCTCACGCAATAACTGCTGCGGCGTCGCCCGGCGCCGGCAGGACATCAATCCCAACGGTTCACCCTTTCCCATGCCACAGTTGATCCGCAACGAATTCGGCGGATCGTTTGGCGGCCCAATGATCCTTCCGACCTTCGGTTTGAATGGACGCAAGACCTACGACGGCCACAACCGCACTTTCTTTTTCATTTCGCGCGAGCAGGTTGCCATGCGCCAGGGCCTGACCTATTCGTTTTCCGTGCCGACGGTAGCGCAGCGGCAGGGGAACTTCTCCGGTCTTCAGACCAACACCGGGCTGGCGATCACGATCTACGATCCGCAATCGGGCCAGATCGTGAACAAAACCACGAACCCCACGAGTTACACCGTTCGCACGCCATTTCCAAACAACACGATTCCAGTAAGCCGCGAAAGCCCGCTGGCAAAGTACATCTACAACCTTACTCCGCTGCCCACCGATAACACCGAGCCGAACATCGCCTCCAACCGCCAGGGCACGTACGGCAACAGCGGCCTGCCCAGCCAGAACAACAATCCGATGGTTGTCCGCGTGGATCATCGCCTGGGGCCGAAGGATAACTTTTTTGCCAAAGCGAATTGGAATAACCAGCTCTACTGGTACCTTTCCACCAGCAAAGCCATCAGCGTCGTACCCACGAATGGGGCAGCAGGGGTTGCCTATACGCCGCAACAGGGCTGGGGCGGGGCACTGAGTGAGACGCACGTGTTCACGGACAGTTTCTTCGTCGAGACGCAGCTGAGCAAAGCCTGGCTGCTAACAAATACCATGACAGGCCCTCCGAACGCTCAGCAGGACTGGGCCACTGTGATGGGGTTGCCGAATCCCTCCCACCAAATCGGCTGGCCCGACCTGACCAACGTCGGCAGTGGTTTCAGCAACTATTACGAAGGCGACAACCGTCGTTACCTGTCGAGCGGCATCATGAACCTGCAGCAGAACTATTCGTGGATCAAGCGGAATCATACGATTCAGTTTGGTTGGACTTTCCACGATGAGGTCCAGCGCTATCTGCCCGATATGAATCCCATCTCCGGCAGCGCGTCGTTTAACAGCCAGGCCACTGCACTGCAGAACCCCAACAGCGGTTCTATAGGATCGCCGGTCGCCGTCGGCAATACCGGTTTCGACGCAGCGAATTTCTTTCTCGGCGCTGCCGCAACCTACGGCGTTTATCTGGAGCGAGGCATCATGAAAGTCGACCAGAAGACCTATGCGATGTACATCCAGGACAATTGGCGCTTCAATGGCCGCCTCACTCTCACTCCTGGTTTGCGCTGGGATATGAACCCTGCCTGGGACGACTCGTTTCACCTCTTTAATGGCTTCGACATCAAGAACCATGCAGTAGTATTGCCTGAGCCCTTGAGTTATTACATCGATCACGGCGCGACCACGGCGCAGGTTGCTACCAACTTCCAAAAGGTCGGCATTAAATTCGAAACTCCGCAAGATGCGGGGCTCAAGAGCAATAATATGTTTCCCAGCAACATGCACGACTTCGGTCCCCGCATGGGTGCGGCCTACCACTTCTTCGATGGCAGAAAAAGTTTCGTCTTGCGCGGCGGATATGGGCTGTATGTCTCGCCAATGAGCATCCGCACGCTGGTTTCCAATTTCGCCTCCGAATTGCCCTTCAAGGCGACCTTCCAATACAACCCCAATAGTTCCGCTTACAGTCCCGATGGCAACAACAGCTATCTGCTCACCCATTCCTCCCCGCTTGTGGCTGGTTTGAACAGCACGAATCCGGTGGATATCACCAACCCCAACGCTTTAGGCGTGGGGAACTCAGTGTTCGCGCTCCCGGGCAGTATGCCGAGTTCCAAGATTCACCAATGGAACGCAGAAATTGAGAAAGAACTCAGCCACAGCATGGTGTTGCGCCTGAAGTACAACGGAAAACACGGCTGGGATTTCGACCAGGTCAATAACATCAATCCTCAGGCGACCAATTACGTTTGGTACATTTCCACGCTCTCACCCATTCCCACAGGAACCAATACGAATGTGGCCCGCCGCCCATATGACCAGTCCGCTTATACCGACATCAAGTTCCTCGGCAAGACTGGCTTTAACGACTCGCACATGTTGGTAGCCGAAATTGAAAGGCGTTTTTCGCGCGGCCTTCAGTTCCAGTTCTACTACACCATGACCAATGCTATGCGGTTAGCAGGGAACACTTTCCGAGACGGTCCGGGTACCACGCCGGCGCAGTATCTTCCCGGCACAGTGCCCACTGATCCCGTCGCGCTCAACCGCTTCCTGAACTATCAGCGCGACACGGGTGTTCCCAAGCACCGCCTGCGCTGGAACTGGATCTACAGCATGCCGTTCGGTAAGGGCCAGACCTTCCTCCCCAACGCACCCAAGTGGCTGAACGCCATGGTGGGCGGTTGGACCATGACCGGCAGCGGAACCGTCGTGAGCACCTGGTTCGCACTGAATGCCTCGAACTGGGGCTTCGACGGTACGCCCGTCGAGGTCTATGGCAAACAGTACCCCATCCTCGACTGCACACAGACCCCGGCCAGCGCCCGGACGCCGCAGGATGTCCGTTGCTACCAGGGCTACTATTACTGGAACGGCTATGTTTCGCCTAAGCTCATCAACAGCAAAAACGCCAACGGTATGCCGAACGGAATCGAAGGACTGCCTGCGAACCTCAAACCTTCATCGACACCCCTTGTTCCCTACGGGACTCCGGGTGCGGCCACGGGCGATTACGACACAAATAACGTCTACATCAAGCTGACCAACGGCACCAATCAGCAGGTGGGTTATGACACTGGATTGAATCCGTTCCGCAACCAGTATAAGCTAGGGCCATTCAACTGGAATCAGGATGCCTCCATCCGCAAGACTTTCAAGTTAACGGAAAACGGGCACGTCAACCTACGGGTAGCGCTGGATGTTTTCAATGTCCTGAACAACCAGGGTTTGAATACTCCAGGCGGCAACGGGATCGTCACGCTGCAGAATTCATTTACATCTTACGGCTTCCAACCGCGGCAGGTGCAGGGCAGCTTCCGCTTTGAGTTTTGATGTCTTGAACCGGCTGACCACTTAGGTCCTGACGATGCCACGCGTTTTTCGTGGTATGGAATTCAGTGTTTTAAATAGAGCAGTCGACGGCAAATTCGGATGGGTGGCGAGACTGCGCAAACTGGGGACTGCCTACATGTTTCCGGCGTCTTTTGCCGGAATCATGCGGGCTGTCCCCGGTTTGCCCCACGAGATACCGCCCGCAATGCGAGTCACCCAGCAGGTGACGAGCACGTTGTATGCAACCGATGATAAATGTTGGAGATAGCTTTTCCAGATGCGTTCAACTGCT
>CAIRSA010000139.1 GCA_903881085.1 uncultured Acidobacteriia bacterium | reverse complement strand
GACCGCCGCGCAACTTGATGCCGATTATCTGGAGCGTTTGTGGACGGACTTCCAGATCACGATCTACGCCTACTACGTGGAGCAGACGATGGGCATCACCATCACCGGCGTCCTCTACAACATCCTCGTCAAAGCGAAGCTCCAGCAGAGCAAAGGTGAAACGGAAGAGGAGTATGAAGTGCGCCGCGCGGAACTGCTGGCAAAGTCGAAAACGGGCAAGACGACCGCCAAGCGCAAGCTGCCGGAAACAGATGAGGAGTTCCAGGAGCGGCTCGCGGAAAAGTACACCGATCCGGCAATGCTGCACCGGGAAATGCTCTACCTCTCGCGTGACCGATTCGACATTCTGCGCAGCGAACTCTGGGAACTTACCCAGGCATTTCTTGACGCCCGCCGTCGCGGCATCTTCTACCAAAACACCGGCTTTTGCTTCAACTATCACAGGCCTTGCGCGTACTTCGCGCTGTGCCGCTCGAACGGAAATCCCAACGTCATCGAGAACTTCTATCAACGTGTGGCGCCCAACCAGGAACTGACGGTGCTGCCCAATGATCCACCCGAGACTGCGTTCTAAAAGGAGAAACACAATCATCATGTCGATACTTCCAACTGCCAAGACACCGCCCAAACCGGACCTCGCGGATCTCACCGTGCTTTGGTACGGGCAAACAAAAATCGGGAAATCCAGTACTTGCGCACAAACTGAGGGCGCGCTCTTCCTTGCCACCGAGCCGGGTTTGAATGCGCTCGATGTCTATCAAGTGCCCATACGATCCTGGGAGGACTTGCTCGCGGCCTGCGCGGAGATCGTCGAAGGCAAGCACTCATTCAAAACGGTGATCATCGACACGGTCGACAACGCCTACAAGTTCTGCACCGAATTCATCCTCCGCAAATTCAAGGTCGAGCATGAATCGGATTTGGGCTACGGCAAGGGTTATGCGCTCGTCAACAACGAGTTCCAGCGCGTGCTCACCAAACTCGCTTTTCTGCCGTATGGACTGTTCCTCATTTCGCACGCGAAGGAGATGGAGATGGATTCCCGTACCGGCAAGTACATGCGTGTGGTGCCGACCCTGCCGGACAAGGCTCGCAAGATTGTGCTCGGCATGGCGGACATGGTGCTGTTTTGCGACTTGGAAGTTTCGACCGGCGACAACGGCGAACAGCGCGTGCGCCGCGTGATCCGCACCAAGCCCAGCCTCTATTACGAAGCTGGCGATCGCACAGGACGCCTGCCAGACACACTTGATTTGAACTTCAAGGCATTCTTGTCCGAATTCAATGCAATGCCGACGCCGGCGAAACCGGCAGCCATCAGCAAGCCCGCAGCTGCGGCCGCGAAATAGTCAGCCACAAGGAGATTCAATTATGAGCAAGAACATTGATTTATCGCAGTTTGACGAAGAGTTCCAGAGTGAAACTCTGGCGGAGCGCTCGGACGCTGACAGCGTTCCCGACGGGAAGTACCAGGTTGTTGTTGAAAAAGTGGAGATCACCGAAGCGCACACCACCGGCAACCCGATGCTGAAATGGATGCTTCGCATTCTCGCGCCGAGTCACGTGAACGAACTCATGTGGCGCAACAGCGTCTTCACCCCTAACACATTGAAGTTCGTAAAGACCGACCTGCACATCTGCGGTCTGGACTTGGAGAAACTGTCGGACTTGCCAAAGAGCTTGAGCAAACTGCTCGACGTCAAGTTGGAGGTCACCAAGAAGACCAAGGGCGACAACACGAACATCTACTTCAACAGCCGCATCGTAAACGACCGGACGCCGAGCAAGTTTCGACAGGAAGCGGGCGACGCGCTTGTCCCGTTCTAGCCCGACGCTGGTCACGCTCATTGCGGACACGCGGGAAAAGGAGCCTTATTCGTTCGATTCCCGGCTGGTGGTCGTGGAACGCCGCGCCTTGCCAGCCGGGGATTACTCGGTGGCCGGCCTGGAAGGAGTGATTGCCGTGGAACGGAAAACGATTGACGATTTCGTTTCCACGGTGATTCACCAGCGAGATAGATTCCGGCGCGAACTATTGAAGTTGGCTGGTTACCGCGCTGCCTGCGTGGTCGTCGAGGCTGGCCTTCTGGAAGTTCTGCAGGGACGCTACCGGGGCGGCGCTCATCCGAATGCCGTGCTCGGCAGCGCGCTGGCAATCACGCTCGACTACCGCATCCCGGTGTTCTTCTGTTCGAACCGTCAGGCGGCCTGCCAATTTGTGCAGGCCTATCTGCTCGGCGCTCACGCGAGGTGGAAAGCATGACAGTAGATCGCACAAGTATCCGCGGCGTGGTGGAGACGGTTTATTACTCGGGCCCGGCGTTCAGCGCCGGGCGTCTCCGTATGTCGGACGGCAAGCTCATTACCTTTGCCGGCAAAGTGTTTGCCAGGGAGAATGATGCAGTTCGGTTGGAAGGACAGTGGACCAACCATCCGAAGTACGGCAGGCAGTTCGCAGCCGACTGCATGGGCTTTGATCAGGAGATGGACGCGGCTGGACTGGCAAACTTCCTGGCTAATCATCCAGACGTGAAAGGCATTGGCCAAGCCAAAGCCCAACTGATCGCCGACCATTTCGGCGCGCGCTTCGACGCGGCTATCCGCAGCCAACCGGCGACCGTGGCCGCCATTGCGAAGGCTTCGCTGGAGGCGATCCTGGGGCTGCAGCGCGTCTGGATTGCCAACGGCGACTTCAACGCCGCGATGACATATTTGTCGGGCTTCGGCTTAACCCACCACCAAGTGACGACATTGGTAGGGAGGTTTGGCAGCATGGTAGTCCCGATACTCGAGAAGGATCCCTACGTGCTTGTCCGTGAGATCGCTGGCTTCGGATTCAAGCGCGTCGATAAGATCGCGCGAAAGATGGGCACGCCGAAGGATCTGCCATCTCGCATTCAGGCCGGCATTCAATTTTGCGTCCTCGATGCACTCGATGACGGTGACTGCTGGGTCGAGTATGAAGACTTACTGGACCGCGCCAACACCTTGCTGGTAATGGACACGCTCGACAGCCGCGAGATGATCGAGGGACACCTCGAGGCTTTGATTGCGGAAGCACTGCTTGTCTCGCAGCCGTTCGAGCAGTTGGTAGTTGCCGATCCGGAGATTCACCAGATGGAGACGGAACTCGCCGAAGTTCTGCGCACCGCCACTCAGCACAGCCCGCACGCTGTCGCGGATATCGACAATCTTCTAGATGCCGAAGGCAGCGAATTGAATCCTGAGCAGCGCGATGCGGTCAGGAACGCACTCACCTTTTCAATCTCACTCATGACCGGCGGCGCTGGTAGCGGCAAAACATACGCGATATCGACTATATCGAGCATCGCGGAACGAATCGAATTGAAACTCGTGTTGGCTGCGCCGACTGGCAAGGCCGCCAAACGCATCGAGGAGGTCGTTGGCCATGAGGCAAGCACCATTCATCGGTTGCTGGGCTTCAACGGCAGCACGTATTCGCGGGATGCGCTGAATCCAATTGAAGCGGACATCCTCGTTGTGGATGAGGTTTCGATGATGGACGTTGCACTCGCGTGGCGGTTGTTCCAAGCAGTGGACAGAAGGCGCACAGCCGTGGTTCTTGTCGGGGATCACAATCAATTGCCGCCGGTGGGCCCGGGCAATCTATTGCGAGACCTTGTACGTTCACAGGCAGTCCCAACCACGCTACTCACCAAGATCATTCGCCAGGCCGGAGTCCTGAAAGAAAACTCCACCGCCATCCTAAACGGCGAAGTACGACCCACCTCGGATTCGCTCATCGGCGCGCGCCGGCCTTGGTACATCATCGACAAATTCACTGACCGCGATGATGTGCGGCGCATGCTGCTACTCCTCTTCAATGAAGTGCTTCAGGAGCGGCTCGGTTACGATCTGATTCGTGATGTGCAGGTGCTTACGCCAACACACAAAGGCCCGCTTGGCACGGTGGAATTGAACATCGAGCTGCAGCGCCTCTTACAGAAGAAGTTGTTCGCGGTCGATGTCCCTACCGTCGAAGCAGGCCACCGCGCGCGGCCTCACCCAGGTGACAAGGTGATCCAGACGAAAAACGATTACGAGTTGGGCGTGATGAACGGCGCAATGGGCGTCGTAGTTGACGCCAAATCGGACGGCAGTCTTATCGTCGATTTCGATGGGCGGATGGTAGAGATCAAGAGTGGCAGCGATGCGCTCGGCAATATCCAGTTGGCGTACGTAACTTCAATTCACAAAGTTCAGGGCTCAGAATTTCCCTGCGCAGTCGTGATCGTCCACAAGTCGCATTCCTTCATGCACCATCGCAATCTGCTGTACACCGCAGTAACGCGCGCGACAGATTCCGTGATTCTTCTCGGCGACCGATGGGGAATCAACAACTGCGCCAACAAGCGCCAGGTGGATCGCCGCAACACCTTTCTGTCCTTTCTGCTTCGCGCGGAGGCTCTGCAGTGACTGGGCCTCCGGTCGATGTCCACACTTACTACCGGCAGGTCACCGACCTCGATATTGGCGAGATCGCACGCGAACTCCTCGGCGGCCGCATTACGCAGGAATCGCGACAGACACTCTACTGCGATTGTCCAAATCACCGGAGCCAGTCGCACCGCTCGCTTCACGTTTGGCTCGATAAGCAGGGCTGGTTTTGCCATGCATGTGGCACTGGCGGCGATGTGCTCCAGTTGGTCGAGTTCGTCCGGTTCGGCCGCGTCACACGCGGGCAGGCTGGCTCCATGCCGGACTCACATCGGCAGGCTCGTGACTTTCTGGCGGCACGCGTTCGACTGCCGCCGTTGTCAAAGCTCGCTGCCGGCAGTCCAGAGCAGGCAGAGGAAGCTCACCAGATTACAAGTCGCGTGCGTGAGGCGCTGACCGCGGCAGCGGGTGTGTATCACCAGCAGCTCGTTGCGAATCCGGAAGTCCTCGCGTGGTTTCGAGGGAAGTACGGAATTAGCGAGGAGACGATCGACCGGCTCCAGATCGGCTACTCAGAAAATGGCGAGCCCAGCGTGTCGCGCACATTGATTGATGGTCCCGGCGCCTTCACCAAGCGAGAGCTGACGGCCACATCCGTCTTCCGGCCTACAGCGCAGGATGGACTGGTTCCGTTCTTCGATGGCCGCATCGTGTTTCCCTACTGGAGCCGCGGCCACGTTGTTTTCATGATCGGACGGAGCACGCCTTGGACACCGGATCACGAATGGGAGAAGTCGAAGTACAAGAAACTCGCCGTTCGCAACGACCGCAACAATAGCCACGTCTCGCCGTGCATCCGGAACGACGTGCTCTACAACGAGGATGTGCTGCATTCAAGGCCCGAGCGAGTCATCATCACCGAAGGGGTCACCGATTGCATTTCGCTCATGGAGCACGGATTCCCGGTGGTGTCGCCGGTAACGGTGCAAATTCGCGATGCGGACTGGGAGCGCCTTCTGCCGAAACTCGGCGGCGTGAAGACAGTCTACATCTGCCAGGACAACGAAATATCCGAGGCTGGTATGCAAGGCGCGTTGAAGACCGCGCGCATCCTGGCACAGCACGGAATCGCCACACGGGTGGCCGTCGTACCTCTTGGCAAAAAGCAGCAGGCCGCGCGAGAGACGATCGCCAGTCTGCCTGGCGGCAGCGCCGATGTCGATGCGTTGATGGCTGACGCGAAGATCGATGTCAACGAGTTCTTCGCTTCGGGGAAGACGGCGGCCGACTTTGAAGCCATCCTCGCGGCCGCGCAGACGGCGCTCGAACTGGCGATCTCGAAACTCAGTACCGAGATCCCGGATGCTGATCTCAGCCGGTTGCTCAATCCGATCCTGACGGAGGTTGGCCGGCTCGATCCCATTCAGCAGGACTGGCACCTCAGGTTGATACAGACGCGGTGCGGCAAGCTCCGAATGCCGGTCGCCACACTACGGAAGCAGTTGAAGGTAGTGGAAATCTCCCGCCAAAAAAAGAAGCCCGGCGTATCCACCAACGGCGGCTTCCGAGACGCCGCTGTTGCGGAGCCGGGCGACGGTCCGGAGTCACCGGCGCTGCGAAGCATCCAGGTTAACAACCGGCAATTGCGGGACATCATTGCAGATGCGTGGACCGCCATCCATACCATCAATGACACCAAGGCGCCAGACGGAACTGAGCGCCCGTTCCTTTTCCAGAACGGCGGGGCCTTGGTACGAATCGCCGGTACGGGCGCACAAACGAGAATTGAAGCTCTCGGCGACACGGCAATGTACGGAATTCTGGCTCGGAGCGCCAACTGGCACAACGTGACGGAAGAGGCGGTTACCGCCGCGCCGCCCTCGCGAGACACCGCCCGCGACATGCTGGTGAACCCGGATCCGGGGCTTCCACCGCTCGATTCCGTGGTTCGTACCCCAACTTTTGGAAAGGACGCAATGCTAATTACCACTCCCGGATACCATCGTTCGGACGCGCTTTGGATGTTCCCTGATGATTCCCTGGACATCCCGGAGGTCCCCGCCAAACCCACATACGAACAGATCGCGACCGCCAGGGCGCTGCTTGTGGATGAACTGCTCGTGGATTTCCCGTTCGTACGGGACTCGGACCGCGCGCATGCCATTGCCGCAATCCTCCTCCCATTTCTACGGCGCATGATCGCCGGTCTCGCTCCAATTCACCTTATCGAAGCTCCCACTCAGGGCTCCGGTAAGGGGCTGTTGGCCAGCTTGATCAGCATCGTTTCGACTGGTTTGGCGGCCGAGGGCCGGACCGTGCCGGAGAACGAAGACGAAGTCCGGAAGATGATCACTGCCGAGTTGGTCACTGGCCGGCCGATCATCCTTCTCGATAACCTCAGCGAAAAACGGGTGCTGGAGTCGTCCGCGCTGGCGTCAGTGGTGACTGTGCCGTATTGGACGGACCGCCTCCTGGGCGAATCCGAGATGTTGCACCTTCGCAACAATGCTCTCTGGCTGATGACCGGAAATAATCCGCGGCTGTCGGCTGAACTGGGGCGGCGCTGCATCCGGCTGCGCATTGATCCGCGAATCGACATGCCGTGGCTGCGCGGCGGATTCAGGCACCCGCTGATTACCGAATGGGCACAAGAGAATCGTTCGGCGCTCGTCCATGCCGCGCTCACGCTGATCCAAGCCTGGATTGCCGCCGGACAACCCTTACACGAAACACGCCTGGGGTCGTTCGAGAAATGGTCGGAGGTCATGGGCGGCGTGCTGGACGTCGCCGGAATTCCTGGCTTCCTTGGAAACCTGAACGAGCTGTACGAGGCGTCCGACGGCGATGGCCAATTGTGGCGGGAATTTACCGGCGCATGGTGGGACACCTTCCGCGCCGAGCCGAAGAAGGTCAGCGACCTGACCCAGTTCTGCGAGGAGCGCGACCTGATGCTGAACGTGCGTGGTGATGGGTCGGCACGCTCGCAGCAGACCCGGCTGGGCAAGGCGCTCGCCACGAAGCGGGATCGGGTCTTCAACGGGCTTACTGTGAAGCGGATCAACCAGGGCAAACACAAAGGCTCCATCTTCTATGCTCTTGCGCCGGCCAACAGCCATGATAGGAATTCCCCGCACGGTCCGGACCTCCTGGCGTTGCTGGATGGGGACGTTGCCGCCGAGGATGGGGACCTTGGGGACGTTGCGGAAAAACGTCCCCATTCGCTCGGTCCAATAGATCCAATTACTTGCAGACAATTTGGGGACGTTGGGGACGTTGGGGACCTTTTTCCAGCTTCCTCACGCGAGGAAATCTCTCTCTCACACTCATGCACACATACGTGCGAGAGCGGCGCGCATATAAAGGAGAGCCCGGAAAACGTCCCCAACGTCCCCAACGTCCCCATCGCTCTTGTAACAGAAACAAAACAAAAAGATTCAGTCATGGGGACGTTTAGCGGCAACGTCCCCATCACGTCCCCACAACGTCCCCAACCGGGAAACTGCGGCGCGGTTGACCTGGCCAAGTTGCCTGAGACTGTCGCCACGGAACCTCCATGATGCTGGCATCACCATCCACAGGGATTTCAGGCAGTCGCATTCAACCAGGAGAGAAACGATGACGACGGTATTGACGGAGCAGTATGCCAAGCCGACTGAGGACGCGCCATCTGGCGACTCGCCGGGTTGCCTTTTCGTGTCTACTTCACTCGCAACGTGGACGACGGCGAACCCGGAGCAGTTCGCCCGAGACTTCCAGATCAACAACACGGTGTACCGGAGGCTCGATCCCAATTACTACGCCTGGCTGCGGTCACGCATGGCCGTTGCCAAGAATGCCGCAACTGGCGGGCAGATTCCACCGGCGGCATTTGAAGAATTGCGCGTGAGGTTCAACGCCGTGCACAAATGGGCGGTCGACCGATTTGGAGAGTCCGCTCTTCTCGATGCGATCCGCGAGCTCGATGCCCGCAACTACGCGCCGCCCATTGCCGAGCCAGATGCTCCATCGCGCGTACCGGCTCCTGCGAACATCGCCTGGTCGGAGGCGCTCGCAATGGTAGATGCCATCCGTGATCGCGCGTTCGCGCTTGGCTGGACGCATGAGAGCCTATATGCATATGGCGTGTCGTATCGCACAGCGATAGGCCTCAACCGCGGCCTTGTCTGCTTCTTGAAGCCGAGTGACAAGATCGGCGAGGTGACCACGCACTCCATCGAGATCATCCTGCCCAACAACGTTCGCCAGCGCTTCTACAATCCGAACGTCGATCAGCCATGGACATGTAGTGCGGTGTGATTATCGAACTTTGATTGGACAGTTTGGGCGTCTCGTGAGTATCTATTACCGGAAGCACAGTTCGGGAGGCCTGATGCAAAACAGTGGCCACGAAGGCGCTTCCACCCGATAGCTCGGCCGAGCGATGGGACGCTCGTTAATCCCTTTCCCTCCTACTCCTGAAGGGACGAAGTGTATCCACACACATAATGCAACAGCAAATTCCAATGTATGCCGCCGATGGCCGGTCTCTGGGCTTTCGCTCTATCGAAGCGGCGAAACGGCTGGTTGCCAACGGATTCGTCGAAGCCGTGCATGGCCGCAAGGGGCACCTGAAGGCAATCCAATTGAAGCAGCCCGATGGCGCGTCGGCGATCACGACCCAGGTGCGCGCGGGCACCCGCTACAGCTTCCGCGAGCATTTCGATAACGGTACGGTCGCTTGGACGTTGAAGCGCTTGGGAAAGGGTAACGACCTGCGACCGATCTTCATGACGGTGGTAACGGATTGTCTGACGAGGCCGTAACCGAATTGCATCGTCGCCGGAAAAATGGAGTGACAGCATCTTAGGAAATTCCTGAGATGGTTGGCGGCATGGCGGGAGGGGCTGCCAATGCCGCCTATCTGGCGGTCCCGAGGTGTGCGGCAACATTGCCAAAGAAACATCGACTGAAGGAGCAGAAGCCATGCGCGGCATGATCACCCCAGAGCTATTAGCCGAACGGGTCTTGCGGACGCTCAATCTTCCCGCGAAGGACAAGGCCGAGAGCATTATCGAGATCCTACGAACGGCACTGAACGATTCTCGCGACTCGGCAATCGCAGCCACCAAGGCGGCCGGCATTGAGATCGCCGAGGAGGAAGCGGAGCGATCGCGCAGCGTTGGGGCAAGAGCCGCGCAGCAGACGGCACTGAACATCGCGACGCGCATCCGCAAGCGGCACATCGAGGTGCGGGGGTAGCAGCGGGGCGCAGCAGGGGCGCGCATGTGTCTGTGGTTGGGCCATTCAGTCAAGCCAGCGGCAGATGTCGCAACACGGGCCGCGCTTGCGCGAAAGGGCAGCCAAACGTCGCGGCAGGACAAATTTTGGTTCCTCCCTGGCCACTATTAGCCTCGGGTGGAATGGTTCCACAAAGTCTTTAGTTACTTGCACTTATTCAGGAGGTCACGGTAGGTGGTCACAGTGGTCACTCCGGCGTCTGGTGCGGATGGCCGCAAAACCCACATGAACTACGGCAGCGTTTGCTCTGGCATCGAGGCCGTGACCGTCGCATGGGAATCGCTGGGCTTCCAGCCCGCCTGGTTCGCGGAAATCGATCCGTTTTGTTCGGCGCTGCTGGCGCACCACTATCCGCATGTATCCAATCGAGGAGACTTCACAAGCATCGAGCCTGACGGAACGGCAATTGACGTTCTGGCCGGTGGAACGCCTTGTCAGAGCTTCTCGATTGCCGGAAGACG
>CAIRSA010000138.1 GCA_903881085.1 uncultured Acidobacteriia bacterium | reverse complement strand
GGAGCATGGTGAAAACCAGCGGGTGGCAACCATATCGTGGGAGGGCGACTCGTGGGACATACTGAAATCGTGACCGAAGTCGATTCGCTTGGATTTTGGCACTTCGTTACGTGAAATGCAGCAGGGACGGCCCCCGAAACTGGATGTCAGGCCCATGCAGTCTATCGGCGACGGTGTTTTCGAGTTGAAGGACTCCGACGAAAGCGGTTGGTATCGAATGATCTACCTGGCGCGGAAGAACGACATCCTATTCGTGCTCGACTGCTTTGAAAAGGACTCCCGAAAGACCGCGAGACGGGACATAGCGCGGGCGAAGGTCCGGTTCAAACGAGTAAGGCAAAGGCTCATGGAGGAGCAGAAAGATGCCAAGCACAAGCAAGCCAAATAAACCCGGCCACATTACAACGGGCGATATTCTCGACGATCTCGGGTTCTCTCCAGAAGAGGCGCTCGAGGCGAAGATTAAAGCAGATCTTTGGCGGGATCTCCTGGTTCACATTGCACGGAGAGGTGTCGACCAGGCGTCCCTGAAAAAGACGCTGAAGATTCATCAGCCCGATGTGAGCAATCTTCTGAGAGGCAAGATTTCAAAATTCAGCACAGGCAAACTTATCCAATTCGCAGTGAGATTGAACCTTGACGTTCGTGTAGAACTGAAAGAAGCTGCGACGCAAAACCATGCGGCGGCGATTATTTCAGATGCGAAAGCAAGCAAGCGGCATCGGGAACAAGTGCCTGCCTAGCTTGTTCTGGATTATCCGGCCGGTTTTTTGAGCAGAATAATCCAGAAGCCAGACTGAGGAGCGCCAGATCAGGTGTCTTCTCGCCGAGAGGGTGTTTGCGGCAACCGCGATGGCCACCAGCGGATCGAAAGGCTTCCAGTAGGTGAGTGTGGTCAAGACCCCACGACATCGTGAAATCAGCAGCTTGAGTTCCCCTGCGGCAAGACACCATCGTGACAAGCGAGCCGCATGAACTGCGGCGTCTGGATCCGGCCGCCCAGATCATTCCCGTTTAAGATGCGAGCGGGCGGCTTATGCCTCGAGTCGAGTCCATCATCGGGAATCGAATTCTCTTCGTCCTGTTCCCCGGCAACACCACTAGCCTACAAGCACATGACGCACATTTGGTTTATGATAGACTCGGCAATCAGGAGTATTCAAGATGAAAACTACCGATGTTGATACAAGGTTTTTCGTCCAGCTTTGGCAAGACGAGCAAGGACAAGACCTAGTGGAATACGCCTTGATTGTGTCGGCTGTCGGATTGGCTACCGTGGCCGTCGTGGGTGAGATTTCCGGAGCCATTGTCGAGGTCTACTCCGCCATGGCGCACTCCATCCGCAGCATCATTGAAAATCTTTGCCATCGATAAACCGGCAACCTCGACGCACTCCAAATTCCCGGCCGCCACAACGACCAACACGACGGAGGCCACTAGCAATTCAAACTGTTTTATCCGTGTCCATCCGTGTGGATCAGTGGTTAAAACGTTTTCCGGCCCACCCCCAACCAACGTTCACTACCAATCCGAAAATATTTTCAACTGAAAAGAAGCCACTTCCGCGCCACCGCCAACCACCCCCGCCCAAGCCCATGCTAAACCTCAACCATGGCACCCTCACAAACACAACCATCTGCCAATCACGAAAATGCGGCAATACCGGCCAGACGCCGCTCAGCCAAAGGCCAAACCACCCCAAATAGCAACCCCAACCACCTAAATTTCCAAACGAACCCAAAAATCGACCTTAACCCCCACAACCCCAATCACTTCCGAGCAAGAAAACGAACCCACCGCCCCATCCCGCCCAACCCGTACTGCGTGGCCCCCAACCGCCATGTCACAATAGGAGCATAGTGAAAATCTGTTATCTGGACGCGTTCTCCGGCATCAGCGGAGACATGACGGTAGGAGCGCTCGCCGACGCCGGTGCCGAAACCTCACCACTAATCGAGGCCCTCGAATCCCTCGTCACAGGTGCGTCCTTCCGCTTCGAAAAGGTGAAACGCCGCGGCCTGGCCGCCACCAAATTTCACGTCGAAGGCGGCGAAACCAAGGCCCACCGCCACCTGCCGCACATCCTACGCATGATTGACGGAGCCGAAAAGCTCCCGTCCGAAGTAAAACAAAAGGCCGCCCAAGTGTTTCAGCGCCTCGCTGAAGCCGAAGCCTCGGTCCACGGCACGGCAATCGAAAAAGTGCACTTCCACGAAGTCGGCGCGGTCGATTCCATCGCCGATATCGTCGGAGCCTGCTACGGCTTCCACGCCCTCGGCATCGAGCAGATCTACTGCTCCAAAATCAACGTCGGCAGCGGCATGGTCAAGATGGACCACGGCATCCTCCCCGTCCCCGCGCCCGCCACGGCGGCGCTGCTCAAGGACGTGCCAATCTACGCCCGCGGCCCCGAAACCGAACTCACCACGCCCACCGGCGCGGCCATCGCCGTCGCTCTCGGCAGCGGCTTCGGCCCCATGCCCGCCATGAAGATCGCCGCCACCGGCTTCGGCGCTGGCACTAAAGATTTTCCCGATCACACCAACCTCCTGCGCATTCTGATAGGCGAAACCACCACCGCCTCGGAATCGACAACGGTCAGCGTGATCGAAGCCAACATTGACGACTCCAGCCCGCAAGTCCTCGGCTACGCCATGGACCGCCTGCTCGAAGCCGGCGCGCTCGACGTAACTCTGCAACCCCTGCTGATGAAGAAGAATCGCCAGGGCACGCTGCTCAGCATCATCGCCAAGCCAGAGGACCAGGAAAAGCTGGCCGCCATCGTCATGGCCGAAACGTCCACCATCGGCCTGCGCATCCACACCGCTGAACGCCGCGTGCAACCACGCTCGTTCATCGAAGTGGAAACGCCTTACGGCAAAGTGCGTATGAAAGTGGCGGCGTCAGGTTTCGCGCCTGAATATGATGACTGCCGCCAACTCGCAATCGCCTCAGGCAAGCCAATCAAAGAGATCATCGCGGAAGCAAACGCCGCCTACATGAAAGAGTTCTGACCACAGATGGAAAATTACTACTTAACGACCCCGATCTACTACGTGAACGCCGCCCCGCACATCGGCCACGCCTACACCACCCTTGCCGCCGATACCATCCGCCGGTTCAAAAAAATGCAGGGCTTCAACGCCGTCCTCACCACCGGCACCGATGAGCACGGCCTCAAAATCGAACGCGCCGCCAAGGCCACAGGCAAAGCCCCCGAAGAGTTCACCACCATGGTCGCCGAAGAGTTCCGCAAGCAATGGGAGTCGCTCGAAATTCCCATCGACCACTTCCAGCGCACCAGCGACCCGCGCCACCATGAAACCGTCCGCTGGCTCTTCACCAAGTGCCTGGAAAACGGCTTCATCTACCCGAGCAAGTACACCGGCCAATACTGCGTGTCCGACGAGCTCTACGTCAATGACGCCAAGCCTGGCGACAAGTGCCCCGACTGCGGCCGCGACCTCGAAACCGTCACCGAAGAGAACTACTTCTTCAAGCTCTCGGCGTTTCAAGATAAGCTGCTCGCACTCTACGAAGCGCAGCCCGACTTCATCCAGCCCGAATCGCGACGCAACGAAGTGCTCGCCTTCGTCAAGGGCGGCCTGACCGATCTTTCCATTAGCCGCACCACCATCAAATGGGGCATTCCGCTGCCGCTCGAAGGCAACCACGTCTTCTACGTCTGGTTCGATGCGTTGATCGCCTACATGACCGCCGTCAAAGACGGCGACCTATGGCCCGCCGACCTGCACCTGATCGGAAAAGAGATCGTGCGCTTCCACGCCGTCTACTGGCCCGCGTTCCTCATGGCCGCCGGCCTGCCGCTGCCGAAGAAGATCTTCGCCCACGGCTGGCTGCTCTTTGAAAACGACAAGATGAGCAAATCGCGCGGCAACATCGTGCGCGCCGAACCCATCCGCAAAGTCGCCGGAACCGACGCCCTGCGCTACTTCCTCATGCGCGAAGTGGTCTTCGGGCAGGACGGAACATTCAGTTACGACGCGCTCATTCAGCGCTACAACTCCGACCTCGCCAACGGCCTTGGCAACCTCGCCAGCCGCACGCTCAGCATGATCCACCAGTATCGCGGCGGCCTCGTGCCAGCCCCCGCGGCCTGTCCGTTCCCGGTCGAAGAGACCGTCGCCGCCGCCACCGCCGCCTACGAAGCGTTCGAGTTCTCCAAAGCCCTCGAAGCTATCTGGACCCTGATCTCGGCAGCCGACAAGTACATCGTCACGCAAGCGCCGTGGACCATCTTCAAAAAGACTGACGACGAGTCCAAGCAGAAGTTGAATGACACGTTGTACTGCGCGGCCGAAGTGGTGCGCATCGTCACCGCGCTGCTCTCGCCCGTGCTGCCATCGAGCTGCGAAAAGATCTGGAAACAGTTGGGCGTGGAGAAGCCTCTCGCCGGCATCGCCATCGCTGACCTCCAGTGGGGCGGCACTCCCGAAGGCCAGAAGGCAGGCGTTGTGGAGCCCGTGTTTCCGCGCATCGAAGCCAAGCCCGCCATCGAAAAGATGCGCGAACTCGAAATCGAAGAGACCGCGCGCCAGGCCAGGATCCTCGGCAAGAAAGAGGAAGGCCCTGCGCCCGCGCCGCTCGCGCCGGAAATCACCATCGATGATTTCGTGAAGGTCGACCTGCGTGTTGGCCTGGTCCTCTCCGCGGAAAACGTGAAGGGCTCCGACAAGCTGCTGCACCTCAAAGTCGACATCGGCGAAGCGCAACCGCGCACCATCGTCGCCGGAATCGCCGAAGCCTACAAGGCCGAAGCGATGGTCGGCCGCAAAGTGGTGATCGTCGCCAACCTCGCCCCGCGCAAACTGCGCGGCATTGAATCGCAGGGCATGATCGTCGCCGCCTCGCTCGAAGGGCAGAAGCCCGCACTGGCCAGCTTCCTGGAAGAAGTGCCGGTGGGAGCGCGCCTGAAATGAGTCTAGTTGACTCTCATTGCCACCTCGATGACAAGCAGTTCGACTCCGACCGCGAAGCCACCATCGATCGTGCGCTGGCGGCCGGCGTCGAGCAGATGCTCGCCATCGGGACTGGCGATGGACCGCCCGATTACGAAGTAGCCATACGCCTGGCCGACAAGTACGACTGCATGCTCGCCACCGTCGGCGTGCATCCGCATTCGGCCCAGCAGGCCGATGGCGAAACATCAAAGCGTCTGGAAGAGTTGCTGAAGCATCCAAAGGTCGTGGCTCTTGGTGAGATCGGGCTCGATTATCATTACGATTTTTCGCCGCGCGAAGTACAAATGCGTGTCTTCGTCGAACAGATGCAGGTCGCCAAAGACGCCCGCAAGCCGATCATCATTCACACTCGCGAAGCCTGGCCCGATACGTTTGAACTGCTCGAACAACATTGGGCCCCGGCCAAACTGCCCGGCATCATGCACTGTTTTTCCGGCGGCCCCGAAGAGGCGCAACGCTGCCTTGACATGGGCTTCTACATCAGCTTCGCCGGAGTGGTAACGTTCCCGAAGGCAATCCAATTACAGGAGGCAGCAAAGATGGTACCGGCCGACCGGTTCCTTGTGGAAACCGACGCGCCATACCTGGCCCCCGCGCCAAACCGTGGAAAACGCAACGAGCCGTCGTTTGTGGCGCACACCGCGGCCAAAATGGCGGCGCTACGAGGCCAGTCAATTGAGGACATCGAGGTCCTTTCTTGCGCTAATTTCCGCCGTCTTTGTTACACTAGATAGCTTCCATGGGTTTTAGCAAATTAGGCCAAACTCTTACCGCCGCGGAGATCCTTTTCCTTGTGAAAGACGATCTCAAGCTGGTGGAAAAAGAGATTCGACTGGAGTCCATCGCGTCCGTTGACGTGATCACTGCCATTGGCCAGCACCTGCAGGCCGGCGGCGGCAAACGTCTACGCCCCACGCTGCTGTTGCTTGCGTGCCGTCTGTTCAATGAGCCGTCAACGCTCGCCATCAAACTCGCCGCAGTCGTCGAGATGATCCACACCGCCACGCTCGTGCACGATGACGTGATCGACGTGGCCGAAACCCGCCGCGGACGTCCCTCCACCAACGCGCTGTGGGGCAATCATACCTCGGTGCTCGCCGGCGACTGGCTCTACATGCAGGCTTTTCAGGTGGCCCTGCGCGAACGCAACTTCCATATCCTCGACGTGCTCATCGGCTTAACGCAAGTGATGGTCGAGGGCGAACTCATTCAGCTCGACCGCATCGGCAAGATCGCTGTCTCCGAAGCCGACTACATGGAGCTCATCGACCGCAAGACCGCCAGCCTGTTCAGCGCTTGCGCCCGGCTCGGAGCGATTGCCGGCGGCGCTGACGATCACGCCGAAGCGCGCCTAGGCGAATATGCCTGGAACCTTGGCATGGCCTTCCAACTGGTCGACGACGTGCTCGATTTCACCTCGCGCGAGAAGGTTTTGGGCAAGCCTGTCGGCAACGATCTGCAGGAAGGCAAAGTGACCCTGCCCCTGATTTACGCCCTGGAATCGGCAACAGCGGAAGAGAAGGCCGCCGTCGCTACGGTCCTCAGCGACTCCAGCTATAAGACTGTACCGTTCACCACGATTCTGCAAATCATCAAGAAGTACAAGGGCGTCGAACGGGTAATGGAGCGCGCCCAAGCCTTCACGGAAGTCGCCCGCGCCATCATCGGCGAATTCCCCGAATCCAGCGTCCAGCGCTCTCTCTTCGGCATCACCGACCTGGTCACCGACCGCGACCACTAACCCCCGCCGGGGACAGTGCGGACTGTCCCCTCAACGACGCAGCCGCTCAATCCAACTTCTTCAAGTTGTCGTCCGGCACGCGATCAATCAACAAAGCCAAAGGATCAATTCCAGCACGCTCCGGCAACTCGTCCGTGACAAACGTGTAAGTCCCCGCGCCACTCTTCATCAGCATCCGCTTCCGGTACAGCACCTTGCCAAACCGCTTCCCATCTTCTGGCTTAGCCAGCGCGCCAACTTCGATCCAATCATTCACCGGCACTTCCGTCTCATTGCCCTTGGCGTCAGCCTTGAACTTCTTCGACTCCACCTCGACGGTCACATCGTATTTGCCATCCGTGCGCTTCACGGCCTTTGCCGACAACGCCCGATTCGAAAACAGCGTGATCTCTTCAAACAGATCCTTCAACAGGTACTGCAACTCCGCGGGCGTCTCCGCGCGCAGCGCATCCACTAGAGCATACGATGTTGGATAAGGCGACGGCGCATACGCGTACTGTCCAATGATCTTGCGCAAGGCCCGATTGATGGCCTCTTCGCCGATCATTTCCTTCAAGTAGTACATCGCCACGCTGCCTTTGTTGTAATGGATGTAGCCCTGCCCACCGTCCACACGAAGCAGCGGACGCTCCTTCAACCGCTCCGTGCCGCGCGACCGCAGATAGCGGTCCATCTCATACTTCAGAAACTTGCGCATCGTGTCGCGGCCATACTCTTTCTCCATCACCATCAGCGCCGAATACTGGGCCATGGTTTCAGACAGCAGCGTCGCGCCCTGCATGTTCGCACCAATCACCTGATGCGCCCACCACTGGTGTCCCATTTCATGCGCGACAACGTAGAAGACATGGTCGATATCGTCAGGCTTTTCCAGATTGGCGATGAAGCCGATCGCTTCCGAATACGGCATGGTGCCGGGGAACGCCTGCGCGAATCGCGCCACGCGCGGGAATTCAATGATCCGCGCCTGCTTGTGATAGTACGGCCCGAAGTTCTTCGTGTAGTAGTCGAACGACTTTCGAATGGACCGCTGCATCTTCTCCACGTTCCACTTGTGCTCGCTGTGATAGTAGACTTCGCTCTTGATGCCGTTGAACTCTTCGCGCGCGACTTCATATCGCGCGGAAAGGAACGAGTAGAAGTTCATCGACGCGTGATCCAACTTGTATTGGAAGTAGCGCCGGTTGTCCTTGCTCCACTCGCGCAACAGCGAACCAGGAGCAATCGCGATTTGATCGGGCACCGTGCTGATGATTGTCTCCACGTCCACCCAATCGGAGTTGTTGCTCAAGTACGTATCGCGGCAATGCCCGGTGCAGTTGCGCTCCAACTCCGGCATGCCGTCTTTCTCAGGCAGTCCGTACTTCTTGCGCGCGTTGCGATCATTGAGTTCGCCTTGGGGCTGATAGCCGATCTGCGGCGCTATCATGTTATTGAAGAACGTGCCATTGGGCATCATTTGCCGTTCGCTCAACTCATTCTCAAAGCCTTTGGTCTGGCTCTGCACGCGGAAGCGCATGGGGCGCGACTCGCCTGGCTGCATCGGCTTGGCCAGCGAGTAGATCCGGTAGCCATGGTCTTTGTCGTCAGTCGTGAGCGAGGCGCCTTCCAGGTCCACCACCATATTGAACTGCCGATCGTGAACGATGTGGATCTGCGCGATCGGCTGCTGCGAATTGTTCACAATCACCTGATCGCCGCGCATCTCTGCATTGCGCGTCTCCGGATAGAGATCGATCTCGTACTTCACCGATGTGATGCGCGGCTGCGGAAGCGACTGATACTTCTTGTAGGTCTTCTCGTACTCAGACGTGCGCTTTTGCGTTTCGTCTTCCGAATAGAATTTGTTCAGCACCTTGGTGTTGTAGTAGATCCACACGCCAACGGCTACAAAGATGACTCGGGCTGCGATTGAAATCACGCGGTTCCAGCCCGTGAAGTCGTGCGCGGCGCGGACTGTGCGGCGCACCAGACTTGTCTCGCGGCCGCGTGGCCAGAACGAAACCGTCTTCATGGCGATCACAACGCAAAATGCGGACCAGTAGGCGGCGAACCAACTCCAGCCCAGCATGTACGGAGCGTAGCCATACATGTCGGAGTAAGTGATGTTCGGCGTGGAGCCGAAGACAACCATGTTCGTCTCCACACCCATCGCCTTCCAGCCGAATAGATTGAAAATCATAAAGGCGACATAGGCGAAGTAGCCGGCGTATTTATTCGGCGAGAGCACATGGATGAAAAACGCCAGCACGGCGAGGAAGACGAAGAACAGGAAATCCAAGCCAAGCAGTTCGGTCGAGTACAAGCCCATTTGAAAACGGTAGTAGTGTTGCCAGGTCTGCACGGCAACGCCTGATGCGATGGCGGCGCATTGAATTAGGAACACCGCACCCAACAGTGCGAATAGCTTCGAGGCATAGAGCGGCCAGGCTTTGTTGGGAAGGGCGTCGAGGATCTCATCCATGTGTGCATCGCGCTCTTTCCACACCAGCACGCCGGCGTAGTAAGAGATCATGCTGATCAGAAACAGGTACAGCGAGCCTTTGATCATCTGCAGCACGTTGTAAGTCACCGGGAACGCCGAGTTGCCGAACATCTCACCGGCATTGAGCGCAAGAGTGGGAATGGTGTTGAGCATCGCCGCGGCGACGATCACAATGAACGAGGTCGACTTCACCAGGCCGCCGAATTCCACCTTACAGCCGCTGAGGAACTGCGCCCATTCCACGTGCTTGCCTGCTTGCGCGGAGGCAGCGGGAACTGCCGCAGGCGCGGCATCCGCTTCCGGCTCGGCGGGCGGTTTGACCACACGTCCGCTGCGCTCGGCGGTGGAAAACTGCCAGCAGGAAGAGATGTAGACAATGGCACCAACGCTCATCCAAATCAGGCGGTTGATTACGAGCAGCGGCGCAAAGCCAAGCGGGTGCGCATTCCGTTCGGAGACGGTCCAATACTTGGTCAAGAGGCTGAACGCACGCGCGCCAAATGGGTCGAGCAGAATGGCCATCGTTTCATTCTTCAGATCGGACATCATGCCCTGCGAAACTCCGTACGCCGTGAGCAAGACCAGCGCGCCGATGAACGAGGTAATCGTGCTGCGCGTTAGCGCGGCGATGGAAAACAGAATCGCACCGATGAACAGCGTATTCGGAATGGCAAACAGCAGCACTCCATACAGATGCGCCATGCCGTTCACTGGTCCCCAGCGTTCCGGATCGATCCACGGCATCCACATCCCGGCGATCACGCCCACCGAGACTCCCAGCATTGGAATGACGGAAACGGCCGAAGAGCCAAGGAAGCGCCCGGTGAGCAATTGCCACTTGTTCACGGGAGTGGTGAAGATGATTTGATGCGTGTTGCAGGCGAAGTCTCGTGCGGCGGCCGAGTTGACGAACGCAGTGGTCATCAACAGCGTGAGCAGGCTGATAATTGCGTAGTAGTTCTGAATCACGAATGGCGCATTGCGATAGGTATTCTGTAGGGCTCCGCCAACCCTGATGTTCTCGGAACTTACTGCGCCGAAGATCATCAGAGAGATGATGGCGAGAAACACCCATAACATTGTTCCGCGCAGCCAGTAGGTAAGTTCAAACCAGAAGATTCGTCTCCACATGATGGCTATCCTTATTCCAGTCCGGCGATGCGTGTAAAGAAGACATCTTCCAGGCCTGCCGCAGCGGGATCGAACCCATCGCCTGGAGATCCGTCGCTGTAGACGTGAATCAGCGGCCGGCCGGCAATCAGCTTGTTGGAGATGACGCGATAGCGTGCTTCATGATGTTTCAATTCGGCCTTGGGCACCGCCTTCTTCCAGATGCGCCCATCCAGGGCGCGCACGGCATCGTCAGGCGCGCCGGCAAAGCGCACGCGGCCTTCGTGAATGATCGCCATCTGTGTACAGAGCTCCATCACATCTTCCACGATGTGGGTGGACAGGATGACCACGACGTTTTCGCCGATCTCGGCCAGCAGATTGTAGAAGCGGTTGCGCTCGCCCGGATCGAGGCCGGCGGTGGGCTCGTCCACGATGACAAGTTGCGGATTGCCGATCAACGCTTGGCCAATGCCGAAGCGCTGGCGCATGCCGCCGGAGTAACTGGAGAGCGCCTTGTTGCGATGGTCCCACAGATTCACGCGCTTGAGCAGCGCATCGACAAGTTCCTTTCGTTCGCCGCGGCTGACGATGCCTTTCAGCAGCGCAATGTGATCGAGCATGCCGGAGGCGCTGATGCGCGGATAGACACCGAAGTCCTGCGGCAGATAGCCGAGTAGCTTGCGCAGTTCGTCGGGCTGCTTCAGTACATCCAGCTGTCCGAAAGTAAGAGTGCCGCTATCGGGCTCTTGCAATGTGGCGATGGTTCGCATCAGTGTCGACTTGCCAGCGCCGTTTGGGCCGAGCAGGCCGTACATTCCGCGCGGGATTGTCAGTGAGACGTTGTCCAGCGCTTTCACGCCGTTGGGATAAGTTTTGGAGAGACCTTCGATTTTCAGTTCCATGTCGACATGCACCTCAAAGAATACGGACGAGGCCGGGAATTGGTTCGCCTCAATTTTTGTTATTGTAGATCCCGTAATGAAAAAGCTAATCCTATTGATACCACTGCTGCTGGGCGCAGATGAAATGATGGCCCCGAAGGGGATATCGAAGTATACCGCGCCGCACAAACCGATCACGCGATATAAGGACATCAAGGCCGCGCACGCCAACCAGGCGGAATGGCGCCAGGTGATTGTGAATGACGAGCTGCTGCGCAGCGAATACATCCAGATGAAGGCTGGCCGCAAGACGCCGCGCCTGCTGCATCCGGATACGCGCGCGTGGTGGGTGGTGATGGAAGGAGAGGTGCGTTTCGAGATCGAAAAGCAGGAGCCGTTCGTGGCGAAGAAGGGTTCGATGGTGCAGGTGCCTTACGCCACGCTCTACACGATGGAAGTCGTCAGCGCGAAGCCGGCCGTCGTCTTCGAAACCAACGTGGCGGGCGCGGTGAGCTTATACGAGAAAGGTTCGGAGCCGCCGAAGCTTCCGGGCGCGGATTGGATCAAGGTGAATTTCCGCCGCAAGATGGGCGAGTACGACCGCGCAAACAAGCCGCATGTGACGTTCGAGCAAGCCGCGGACGTGAACGAGTCGGGTAGGTTCAAAGGCACGCAGCGCATCGTCGACGATGATCGCGGCGCGGCCAACTTCATCTATGGCTATGAGAAGAATCTCCCGCCGATCGACCCGAAGGTGAAAGGACATTATCATCCCGAGTGCGCAGAATACTGGCTGATCATGGCCGGGCAGATCCGGTATCCGATTGAGGGCCAGGGCGTGATTATCGCGGATGTGGGCGATGTGGTTTACGTGCCGAAGTTCACGTGGCATGGGCCGCGGTGGTATGGGCCGGGCCCGTCGTGCCGGTTGGCGATGAACGGGTATCCGGAGATCGCTCATTTGTTTGAGTAGGTGGTAATAGGAGCATAGGGGAGGACTAATGTCGATGTGGCGTACGGTTGGAGTCTTGCTATTTGCGGTGCTAATTTCATTGATCGTTTTCGAAAACAGCGTACCCATTGGGCGCCATCCCGTCCCAGAGGTTTTGGGGCTGGGAAATGCATTCGAAGGGAATCTTCAATTGCCATCCGAAAAAATTAGCGCCGCATTTGGAGAGGCGAGGCAGCGTATGCTTAGTGTCAATGACACCGGAAACTCCTTTCGCCTGGGAGGGAATATTGCAGGTTGGCTGAGTTTCGCCGTTACCTCTTTGATTACTCTGTTTGTTGGCTACTTGGGCCGTCCTCCTGGACCGGCAGGCAGTAATCCGAATACGGAAGGGCTCTCAGGCCGAAACCTTCAGATTATTGGCCTACTGGCTGCATTTGCGGCAGTTCTTACTGGGGCAAGCAGTCTATCGATCGAGAAGTCACAGGACTACTATAAGCGTTCCGATCAGATCAGGACTTTGTTGGTACAGTCACGCGCGCAAGTGATCGATGCAAAAACCGCTGAGGATGCACAGGCAGTTCTGGACAATCTCACGGTACAATCAAGCCGATGAAAACCGCTTGCCGCGTCGCCCTGACGATAGTCTTCCTGACGGTATTAGGGTGCCGGAATTTTTCAGCATCAAGCCCGGCACAAGAGGCAGAGCGATTCGGAATAACAGATTCGCCGGGAGACCATCCAATCGTGGGGCGCGCGGTAGCAACAACATCCACTGTTCTGGGAACCCAATCAACGGTGCGGATTTCAGCCGGCTGGACGGAGAACAACTCCAAGGCCTCGTTCAATGTTTACGCAGCTATGCCAACGGGGTTCGGACAGAATGAAATCATGGCCTCATACGAGGAATGCGCCTGCATCGTCGTTCAAAAAGCCGCACTCTCAGGCTGGCTCAAAACACATTTGGGCACAAACGATGTTCTGTTGGGGATGGACACGCAAAACTTACTGGCATACATGCTGTTGCATGAAGCAGGACACATCTCAGAGTGGAACAAGACCCAGACGGCCTCAAGAAAGGACTCTGCGTCTCAGGTTTCGCAGAAAGCCATGGAGATAGCCGCCGACGAATTTGCAGGAAATGCTATCGCAAGGGCTCTTGACGCCAAGGGGTCCGAGCGAGGCGTTGCCGCGGCTAAGCTTGCCATGACACTTTCGCAACTATCGTGGAATTTGTCCGCGCACCGGCTTCTCGATAATTTTGGCGGGACCATACTCAACAAGCCTTCTCTTTTTGGAGATAGTGGCTTGTCGCATCCTAATCTTGAGTGGCGAATCCTGTCGGTGAATGCAGCAATTACCAAGAGCGAAGCTGCCCGGCAAATCCTGGACGATTTCGAAAGACGAAGAAATGGGGACACTGGATATCACCTATTCCCGCGCTGAACTTTCGGCGCGCAAGCGGTTGCTCACGTTCATGTGGTGCACGCTGTTGCCCATGTTGGCTTGTTGCAGCGGCAGTCGGGAATCAGGTGTCATCGAAAAGTATGGAATGGCCGAGTCGATCGAGGGAAGATCGATCGCGGAGCAGGCAATTCTGCTCGTCAATTTGGTACTTCCACCAGAAGTGCCTACCCGGTTGGAGGCAACCTGGCCTTCCTGCGGGTACTTTCCTGCACAAACCTTCGCCGGCAAGAGCGGGGGCTTCGCCACTACTTTTGTCACGGGCCACGGATTCGACAATGGCGTGGTCTTCACCAACGCCGATATCGTGAAGGTCTTCCTGCTAGATGGAGATCTGCTTGGCAATATTGAAACTGCATTTGTCCCGGAAGGGGAGCATTACATCTTTATCAACTCAAGAAGCCTGGAGAGGCTGTTTCAAGCGTTCTACATGTCGGGAACTGAAGCGATGCAGCAGCATAACTCATTTGACAAAGCTCTGGTGCTCGCGCTCGTCATGCTGCACGAGGTAGGGCATATTCATTTTCGTGACAGCGGAAAGTACGTAAAACCGGCTCGTCTCAATCTGGAGGAGATTGGCAAGCCGAGCGGAACGATTACGAATCGAGAGGTCCGCGCCGACAGATACGCAACGGAGATTCTGCAAATTGCCTGGCTTTCGAAGGAAATGAAGAGTCCTCTCTATGGCCCTTATGGAAGGGCCTTTATTTCGAGTAACGTGTTTAGGGCCATTGCCACCGGTTCTAACAGTTTTGATTTCAGACGCGATCCGCGAGGGATCCTGAATGGAAAACCGAACCCGGCTCTTTTCAAGCAAACCGGGTACTCACACTTGAATATCTACGTTCGATTGCTAGTGATGCTACAGCAACTGGACCCAGCAGAGGATCAGATGAAAGAGTTGCGATGGATCGATGAGATGTTCGCAAAGAACCAATCTCCTCGATAAGTTAAGCCAGGAGGGCGCGACCCTGAGCCAAAGCGATAGGAGGCACGCGTGCGGGACAGTACCTGATTGCAACGTCTTCGTGCTTACGGATTTGCCGTTTCTCACCATGCTCTTCGGCAATGAGCATGGAATACCATCGCCGAGGCGGCGAGGGCTTGGGGGCAGAACGACGATATTACGGTGGTGACGGTGCAGCGGTTGGTGTGAATTTGCGTGTTGTACGATTTATAAATGACGCGATCCCTGCTGCTCGTTCTAACTATTCCCTGTTTGACGTTGGGAGCCGTTCGATTCGAACCCTCGAGTAATGCTGTTGAGGCGCAGGAGTTCGTTGAGATCGTGGTTCACTCTGCAAAGTCCGCGCAGAATCCCTTTCAGCGATTCGCTCTGCGGGGCACGCTGCGCACGCCCGATGCCGCCGCCCTTTCGGTGGATGGATTCTGTGATTCGCCCGATGGTTCGCTGCACCGCATCCGCTTTCTGGCGGTGAAGCCGGGATCATATTCCTACGATTTGCAGTTCGAACAGGGGACGGAAAAAGCCATCTACTCTGGAACGTTTACGGCGAAGCCTTCGCGGCGCAAGGGGCTGGTGGCGGTGGATCGGGAGAATCCGTTTCACTTCGTATGGTCGGGAACTGGCGAGCACTACTTCTGGAATGGCCTGACCACCTATGCACTGCTGGGGTGGAAGGACGACAACTACATCGGCGAGATCATCCAACGCGCGGCGAGGCTGAAGATCAATCGCCTGCGGATGACGCTGATTGGACCGCGGGTGGCCGATGCTTCGCGATGGTACGAGCCGGTGCGGCCGTCGGACCAGTTTCAGTTCCTGTTTGGACCGTGGCCGGCTGGCGAGCCTGGCAATGTCCACGCGCCAAAGTGGGACGTGAGCCGCTTCGATACAGCCTATTTCCGCAAGGTCGAGAAAGCGCTGCTTAAGGCACGGGAGGCAAACGTCGTCATCTCCGTCGTATTCTTTCTGGATGGAGAGGACGAGGGCGCCGATCCGTTTGGCAAGGCGGCGATGTTCGGCGACGATGCGCGGCGTTATTACCGTTATGTGAATGCGCGTTTTGGGGCGTACACCAGTGTCAGTTGGGACGTGACGAACGAGTGGCATCTGTTCCGCAACGCGTGGTGGGTTGAGCAGTTCGGGAGCTATCTGAAGTCGATCGATCCGTACCATCATCTGCTTTCCACGCACGGCCGCGGGGATTTTCCGTGGTCGCTATCGCAGTGGCCGGACATGGCCCTGTATCAGATCTGGGACGAGAGCGGCGGATATGAAGCGATGCTGAAACGGCGGCAGGCGCAATTGGCGACCGGGCATCCGTTTCCACAGATTAACGAGGAGTATGGATATGAGGACCACTATCCTGTGAAGTGGGGCGGCAATCGGCGGCCACCTGCGCGCAGTGCGGACAACCGGCGCAGATTGGCGTGGGAGATAACCATGGCCGGTTGCTACCAGACTACGGGGGAGAAGGCGAATCGGAATGGCGATGGACAAGGCCCGCCCACGCCCGGCGGTTGGATCAACGGCGGATTCGACGATTCGATGCATATGCTGGAGGGTTACCGGCGGATGGTTGAGTTCTTCGAAGCATTCCCTTACTGGCGATTGCAGCCGGTGCAACGGGATGGTGCGCCGGCGCGGTTATTGGCGGAGCCTGGGGTGCGGTATGTGGTTTATTTGCCTGAGGGCGGGAAAGATCGAGTTGTGCTGGCTGCGGGGCGTTATCGGGTGCGGAGTTATGATCCCCGGTCGGGGGAGTGGAAGGATGCTGGGATTGCTGGGGGAGGGGATTGGGCTACGCCGGAGAGTGTTGCGGGTGGGGATGTTGTGTATCTTTTGGGAAAAAGTGAGTAGTTGTCGGCCTTTTTTAGACCCTGGCAATAAAGAAGGCGCGCCGGATGCCTCCCTGAGTTGGATTTGAGAGGCATCCGGCGCGATTCAGAATTTAGGAGTTAATTAGCTGTCAAAGATCTTCGTCTGACTGGTTGGATTTTGGCATGGGGGGCAAGGGGAAAACTCTGATCAAAGCTGCATCGTATTGATGGGGAAATGAATATAAATTTCAATTCGTGGGGATTCCCTCACGGCCGGTCTGCGCCCTGCCACAACGAGGGATGAAAAACGCGCCAGGGGCTCGGCATTCCAACTCGGGTCAGGGAGGGGGGGTGCATTTAATTTAAGTGGTTGATCAGGCGGTGCTTATAATTCGGTTTTTTCTAAGGACTGATAAAGGTTTGGGGGCATTTCTTGAATTAGTATGTGGGCCGAGTGCCACTCGGCCGCAGATTACCAATCTGCCCCACCTCGGCGCTACCCTTTCCAGCGGAGGCCTAGGTTGAGGTCCTTTTTGCAGTAGGCGAGACTTTGTTTCATGTGGGTCATCTGTTGGATTTTCAGGCCCTCCATGTTCTGCTCGCGCAACTCTGGCAGATCGGCCATCAGGTGCGGTTTGTTCCATGGGCGGCCGCGGCGGGCTAGCGATTCGAAGCGGGCGAGGTCGCGCGAGCGTGCTCCGGGGAACCACTTGCTCCAGAACTCGTCGTCATAAACCGGAATCACAACGGGCGGCCTGGCGGTGATGGGCTTGCAGTGGATGTAGACGTTGGGCTTCATGACTTCGGCGGCGCGGGCCACCAGGGCTTTGAAATCGATGGTGCCTTCGCCGAGCGGCACCCACTGCACGGCGATGCCATCGGGATGATTGTAGATGACCGAATCGCGCAGGTGGAACGTAAGTGCGACGGGGCCTAACTCTTCGACCGTGGTGAGCGGATCTTCGGCGACGAAGACGGGGTTTCCGGTATCGAGATAGGAGCCTACAAAGTCCGTGCCGGCGGCTTCGATCAACTGGCGGGTGCGCCAGGCTTGAATGTCCTTGTGGTTTTCGATGCCTACCTTGAGGCCGGCATCCATCACAATGGAGCGCACTTCTTTGAGCATCGTCACGGCGGTTTCCACGTGCTTTTCTACGGGCCCTGCGGGCATGTTGTAGCGGTCGCTGGCGAGCAGCGTGCGGACCATGGTTGCGCCCATCGCCTTGGCTCGTTCAATGTGGCGGCGGAGCATGAGCTTTGCTTGCGGCAGCGCGTCGGGATTCTTAGGCAGCAGCGCGCTGCCGCCGGTTTCGAGATGCAATTGGGCATCCTTGGCCCAGGCGCGCACTTCGGCCCAGTGTTTGGGATCCATCACGCCGGGGTCGAGCGAATCCTGCAGGAAGATGGAATCCAGTTGTTCCTTGATGCAGTAATCGAACAGCTGGCGGTCGTTCCAGCGCATGAAGCGCAGGCAGTAGGTGTTGATTCCGAGACGCCATTGGCGTGGGGCGGCATGGGCTAGCGCGGAGGCAAGCGGGGCCATGAACAGTTCGCGGCGGGTGAGCACGATTTCAGTCTAGCGGAGATGCGGGCTTGGCACCAGTTGCGTTAGATTACGTCGTGGCCGAGGACGTCTGGTGAGGGGACGGAGCGCTCAGTCCACGCGCTTCCGCTTGGGATAGAGCCCTCCGTCCCCGAGCGGTCCTGTTATTATTCGAGGCGTGCGGTTAGGTCTGAATAAGCAGGCCGTTGGCTGCTACTTTCGCTGACGCGCCGGTGGAGCCGGCGGCCCAGAAGAGCGAGATGAGGCCCCACGGATTGTCGAAGCGCGTCTGGCTCTTCGCAATCAGGCCCGCCATCCGTTTTTGTAATTGATCGCGGCGTTGCTGGAATTCGGGGCTATTGACGGTGAACTGCTGCATATCGAGCAGCGCGGCGCCTGCCTTGTGCATGGCATCGGCCCACCACACGATGGTATAGACGTCGCCAATCAGGTACGGAACGATGCCGGCGTCTGACGAATCGCTCAGATGCAGTCCCATCACTTCGGCGAGGCCGTTGTCGGCTCCGACGGAAAGAGCACGGTCCCAGTGTTTGTCGAGCAGGTCGTAGCGGAGGCGGTCCGTGCGGCTGTCGTTGGGGTCGATGAGCGCGCGCATGGTCTGGCGGCCCAGATCGAGGTAGTGCCCGGATTCCCACAATTCGCCGGCCGCGTTGAAGAAGAGATTGCGGCAGGCGGCATCGTCGAATGCCGTGCGGAGCAGACAGGTGGACGCACCGCCGCCGGCGAACTGCTGTTGGTATGCCTCGGCCTGGGTGCGAGTGAGCAGTCCTGTGACAACCAGCCAGTTGAGATAGGCGGCCACGGTGGCGGAGTTGGTATTGCGGTTGAAGGCGAAGTGGAAGTTGTGACTGGCCAGGCCCGTCATTTGAACAGCTTTGCTGACGCGATAGGTGGCGGTGATCATCAGCGATTCGAACATCGCCTTGTGCAGTGTTTCGCCTCGATGGAGGTCGTCGATTTGCGAATTGATCTGCGTGCCGGTGGTGGTATCGGCGATGGTCAGGTTGCCAGTAACAGGGTCCTTGACGACCACGCTCTTCATCAGCATTGAGGAGATGGAGCCGAAGTTTACCAGGCCTAGCAGATTCACGGTGAGCGCCACGCCCGCCGTCTGCGTTTTGGTCACGATGCTGCTGGTGAGCTTGACGCCTGGCGCGATCGTCTGGCCTTCACTTTGGTTTTCAAGATTGTTGAGCAGAGAAAGATCGCCTTGCAGCGCTCGATGCACTGCGGTGCTGGCAGCGGCATCAAGCAGCGCGGGCTGAATCTCATATTGGAAGGCGGCCTGGCCATCTTCGACACGTGATAGCGCCAGGTCGAGCGAGGCCTGCAGGCTGTGGTCGAGACTGCTTTTGATGGCGGTGTTCAGGGTGGAGATTTCATCTGCGGAAAGCCCGCCGTCGGCAAAGAGCTTCTTGGTTGCGTCATCGTCCGGATCGGTGCTGATGGCGCCGAGCAGTGACTTCAGCAGGTCGGTGCCATTGAACTTCACGGCCACTCCGCCGGAAACGCTGAGGCCGGTCTTGAGCGTGGAGCCCTGGTGTTTGCAAAAGCTCAGCTCGATGGCATTGGCTGAGATGCGGCGGGCGCGAATCTGGTACGAGCCATTGATGGAATAGGACGCAGTGATTCCGGCCATCGCGCCGGCGGTGACCTGCAGCGTGCCTGCGTTCATGGGGAGGCTCACCGAGGCGAGGGGATTGGGCGTGGCGGAGACTTTGAACCCGCCTGAAATGGTGAGGCTGCCCTGCCCAGTTACGGTGCAGACGTCGTTGATGCCGAGGCGCGCCAGATCATCCATATCGGCGGGTAACACAAAGGTGGAGATCGTCTGGCCAGTGGCCGCGCCCAGCGACGGTTCGCCCGCGCCGAGTGGGAAGGCCTTGCGATATTCCATTGCGAGCGAACTGCTGGAGTTGAAGCCGAAGGAGAGGCCTCCGGTTGACCCGCTGATGCCGAGACTCAATGATCCTTCCAGCCCCAGCGTTACGTAGCCGGTGTGATCTGGCCCAGGAGTGGCGTCGGCGAGGATGAAACTCTTTACGCCGGCAGTGAGATCGATCTCTGGTTTTGCGCCGCCTAATTGAAATTTGTTGCCAAGTTTCAGTTCGAACGAAATCGGGTTGGGTGCGGCGATGGAGAGGGGTTGTGCGGCGTGAGCTGTGAAGTCAGGCACAACCAACAGGTGCAGAGCTTCCGACTTGGCATACTTCATCAGCGAGGACGGCTGCTTGAGATCGATCTTCACGTTTGGGGCTGATTGGCCCAAGTCATCGGTCAATGAAATATCGGGCATGGTTTCCTCCGGCGATTATGCTGGTTGCTTTTTTTCGAGCGTATTGGATACTCAACTATTAGATCGCAATTCGGTGGAAATTGGTGTGGGGGCGTGGATTGGAGAAGGCGGATTGGCGATGGAAGGTTACTTGTATTGATTTTAGGAGTAGAACAAGAAACTCCGGGTGTCCGGATATTTTAAGGCATTGGGAAGCCGCGTCTGTGAGAAGGTGTGAAAAGTTAGAATTTGGACAGGCGATTCGCCGGTCCAATTTGCGGTCAAACCGATTCCTTTACACGTTTTGAGGTCGCGGTGACTTTAGCATTAGTCAGGGCAGGCAAATTGATTGTCTCCACACTTGAAAAGACTGCAGTGTCGAGTTTTGCGTCGAGGATTCGTCTAAGCAAGTGGAAGAACTATGTGGTAGTGGGCGAATCGCCCATGAGCGCTAAGTTAGCGCCGGAAGGGCGATTACCAATCGCCCGCAGATTACCAATCCAATGTCGCTTACATTGCGTTGATGAGGCGAGCTTCCGATTTGGTAAGCGATTCAT